>JBGSPP010000106.1:0-3768 GCA_041738515.1 Desulfobulbus sp. | reverse complement strand
CGATCGCTCCATGGCACTCCCCCGGCCATGGGACGACGCGGCCCCGGTTGGCCGGTTACGAGTCGCGCATCAACACCGCCGCGCCGGAAGTGGTCGGCTTTCCTTGTGCACCAACGGAAAAACGGGGACGCGGAACCATTCCGCCCGCCCCTTGGCAGTCAACTGAAACCAAAGGAGAACTTGTCATGGCAAGGTACAGCGTACTGATCGTCGACGACGAAGAGGAATTCCGGGAGATGACCTCCAAGCGACTGACCAAGCGCGATCTCGAATGCGAATGCGCCCAGGACGGCGACACCGCCCTGGAGATGATCGCCCAGAAGAGTTACGACGTGGTCCTGCTCGACGTCAAAATGCCCGGTCGTGACGGCATCGAGACCCTGCGCGAGATCAAGAAAATGGCGCCCATGACCGAGGTGGTCATGCTCACCGGCCATGCCTCGGTGGAATCGGGCATCAACGGCATCAAGTACGGGGCCTTCGACTACCTTATGAAGCCGATGGAACTCGACCCCCTGTTCGAGAAGCTCAACGCCGCCTACGAACGCAAGCGGACCCAGCAGGAAAAGATAGAAATGGCACAGATCAAAAAGGATATGGCGCGGCCGTTCTGACCCGGCGCGAACATCGTATAAACCCGAAAAACAGTTTTTTTATCGACAACCAAAGGAGAAAAAAATGAAGTTTTTTCGAGATCTGCACCAATTCATGATGACCGGGGCCCAGGCGCATGCCCGGTGGGAATTGGAGATGTCCAACAACATCCTCAAGAGCCGCACACGCCTGCTGGTGCTGGGTCTGCTGCTCGTTCCCGTGTTCCTCGGCGGCATCGCCTTCGCTGACTCCGTCGGCCAGGCCCTGCCCGGGTTCATCGGCGGCAAATCCGCCTATGGCCCCTCCCACTACACCAACCTGATCTTCGGCGCCTCCATCCTGGTCGGTCTCTGCGCCGGCCTGATCACCGGCTGCATCGGCGCTGGCGGCGGCTTCATCATCGCCCCGGCCCTGATGAGCGCGGGCGTCAAGGGTATCCTCGCGGTCGGCACCGACCTGTTCCACATCTTCGCCAAGGCGATCATGGGCAGCGTCCTCCACCGCAAGATGGGCAACATCTCGGTATCCCTGGCCGTCACTTTCCTCATCGGCGCCATTGTCGGTTCGACCACGGGCGGCTACATCAACCGCAAGATCTACGACGCCAACCCGGTGCTGAGCGACATGTTCATCACCGCCATCTACGTCGTCATCCTGGGCTTCCTGGCCTTCTACGCCATGAACGACTTTCTCAAATCCCGATCCAAGAAGGTGGTAATCGAGGAAGGCGCCACCAAGATCGCTGAGGAAATCCCGCCCATGGGCAAGCGGGTTCAATCCGTCAACATCCCACCGATGCTGACCTTCGATGAGAACGTCACCCCCGGCGGCCGCCGCATCTCGTGGATCTTTTTGGTAATCAGCGGCTTCATCGTCGGCATGGCGGCCTCGATCATGGGCGTTGGCGGCGGCTTCCTCACCTTCCCCATGTTCGTCTACGGCCTGGGCGTTTCCTCCATGACCACGGTCGGCACCGACATCTTCCAGATCGTCTTTACCGCCGGATACGCCGCCATCAGCCAGTATGCCGTTTACGGCTTCATCTTCTACACCCTGGCCATGGGCATGCTGCTGGGCTCGCTGATCGGCATCCAGGTCGGCTCCATTGTCACCAAGGTCGTGCCGGGCACCACCATTCGCGGCTTCTACGCGGTGACCGTTACCGCCGGTTTCCTCAACCGGGTTTGCGCCCTGCCTGAGAAACTCATGAAGATGGGCTATGTCGAACTGTCCAAGGGCTTCATCAAAACGGTCGACATCATTGGCATCGCGGGCTTCTTTATCATCATCACCGCCTTTGCCGTCTGGGTCTTCTGGTGCTTTTTCTCCAACCTCGACGTACTCACATCAAAGGAGGCTCACTGATCATGACTACCAATGCCCAATATAAATCCAAGGGATTACTGCTCCTGGCCTCGTTCTTTGCCATCCTGGTCGCCATCTTCATGCCGCTGTTCCCTGGAACCTCTGGCAAGAAGGTCAACGGCCTGGATTACCTCGACAACTTCTTCAATGAACTGTCCAAAAGCTCGGCCTATTACATCCCCGAGCAGATTAAAAAGGCCGAGAAATACAATGGCCAGCAGTTCACCACCTCGCTCAAGATGAAGAGCCCTGAGGATGCGGCCGTGACCGCCAAGCTGTTCGCCACCAACAACATCACCGCCACGGCCGAGGCCGAGAAGGTGAAGGTCAGCGGCGATTTCGGCGCCATGATCAAGATCATGCTCGAGGATGCCGACGCCATGTACCACAACAAGGGCGACGTGCTCAAAACCAAGTACGGCGTGGACGAGCGCCAGACGGTCTACTCCTGGTACCAGGCCCTCTACGCCATGGAAAAGGACATGACCAAGGAAGGCAAGTTCGAGCAGGCCAAGTTCGTCAAGAACTGCATGTCCAAGGCGGTCGAGCCGGCCTACAACTACTACCAGGTCGAGGCCAAGCCGGTGAAGGCCGAGATCGGGCTGCTGATCGCGGCGCTCGTCTTCTACGTGGTCTACACCATGTGGTACGGGTTCGGGCTGCTCTTCCTCTTCGAGGGTCTGGGCATCAGGCTCGACCATTGACAGACTGACCGATTGATCCGGAGCATCCGGGCCGCGGCGGGGACGCCCCCCGTCGCGGCCCGCTTTGTGCTTTTGCCGCATGACTCTTGCCGACCGCATCATCAGTGCCTTTCGCCGCCTGCTGTACAGGCCGGCCGCACCCGCGCCGCTGCCGCCGGAGGAACTCCGTCGCCAGTTTGCAGCCCGCCACCGCCTCTTCCATGACCTGCTCACCGCCAACAACAACGCCCTGGAAGCCATGGCCGAGCTGGAGCAGGCGCTCCAGGACGGCCGCACCCTGTCCATGGTCTTCATCCGGGCCAAATGCACCCTGGTGACGGTCAACGTCTACAAGATCATCCACAGTCTCAACCGACTTGCCGACGACCGGTACACCGAACTGAACCCGGTCTTCACCCGCCTGCAGCAACGGCTCGACCAGTTGCTGAACGCGGAGCAGCCGCCGGTCGGTGGCGATCTCCTCCTGCCGTTATCCCGGATAAACCGGCAGACAGCCGATCTCGCCGGAGAAAAGATGGCCAACCTGGGCGAGGTTGCCGGTATTGCCGGCATGCGCGTTCCCCCGGGCTTTGCCCTCACCTCGGCCGCCACCCGGCTCTTCTTCCAGGCCAACACCCTCTATCCGGCCATCAACCATATCCTCCAGCAGCTGGACATCACCGATCTCGCCCAGCTGCACGAACGCAGCGAGGCCATCCGGCGGCTGATCCTCGAGCGGCCGCTGCCGCCCGAACTTGGGGCACAGTTGCTGGCGCACTATGACGAACTCGCTGCCGCCACCGAGCCCGACATCCGGGTGGCGATGCGCTCCAGCGCCCTTGGCGAGGACCTCGGCCAGGCCTCCTTTGCCGGGCTCTACCACACCGAACTCGAGGTGGACCGCGCCCACCTGATCGAAGCCTACAAATCGGTGCTGGCCTCGAAATATTCGCCCCGCGCCATCTCCTACCGGCTGGCCAAGGGCTTTCGCCACGAGGAAACCGAGATGTGCGTCGGCTGCCTGGCCATGGTCCGCGCTCGGACCAGCGGCGTCTGCTACTCCCGCGCAATCGGCGGCGGTGTCGGCGCCATGGATCTGTTCTTCGCCGCCGGCGGCGCCCGGGGC
>JBGSPP010000104.1:0-21104 GCA_041738515.1 Desulfobulbus sp. | reverse complement strand
TTCATCGAGATGGAGGATGCCGCGCTCTGCTGCGGCCTGGGCGGCACCTTCTCCGCCGCCCACCCGGAACTGAGCCGGGCCATCGGCGACCGCAAGCTGTCCGGCCTTCGCGACAGCGGCGCGGAACTGATCGCCAGCGCCTGCCCCGGCTGCGTCATGCAACTGCAGGATATCATTACTCGGGCCGGCCTGCCGGTGCGGGCTGTGCACACCATGGATCTGGTTGCCCAGGCCCTGGCTGGAAATTTCGGCGATGCCCTCCCAAAAACGGATTGAGCTGCGCTGGGGCCGCGAATCGCTGCCCTTTGCGGTGCCCGCAGGGGTGGACATCCACGCGGTGCGCGAGCCCAAACGCGTCCTCTCCCCCGAAGCCTTCCGCCAGGGGCTTGCTGCGGTGCTGCCGGCGGTCATCCCGGCAGGCCCGGTGGTCCTCGTGGTCGCCGACAAAACCCGCCTTTGCGGCTATCCCCTGGTCCTGCCCTGGGTGCTTGAGGTACTCGCTGAACGCGACGTCGGCCGAGAACGGATTGTCTTTTATATCGCCTACGGGACCCATGCCCGCCAGAGCGAGGCCGAGTCCCTGGCCGCCTACGGCCAGGTTTACCGGGACTATCCCTTTGTCCACCATGACAGCACCGAGCCGGGTTGCTTCTCCGATCTGGGCGCGACCAGTCGGGGCACGCCGGTGCGGGTGCGGCGCGACCTCCTGACCGCTGGCCTGATCCTCACCGTGGGCGCGATCTCCCACCACTATTTCGCCGGCTTCGGCGGCGGCCGCAAACTGCTCTTTCCCGGTTTAGGCGAACGCGAGGCCATTTACACCAACCACCGCCTGTTTCTCGACGACAAGCGGCGGATTCTGGCCGCAGGTTGCCGCTCCGGCCGACTGGCGGGCAATCCGCTGGCCGAGGATTTGGCGGAGATCGCGGCCATGCTGCCGCATCCTGTAGCCATCCACGCCCTGCTCGACAGCCAGGGAAAGGTTGCGCAATATCGTTTCGGCAGCACCTGGGCCGAATTCCTCGATACCTGCCGGGAGCACGACCGCTGCTGCCGGGCCGAAACCGACAGGCGCTACGGCTTGGTGTTGGCCTCGGCCGGCGGCTGGCCCAAGGACATCAACCTGATCCAGGCCCACAAGGCCATCGACAACGCCGCCGCCTTTGTCCGCGACCGGGGCACGCTGATCGTGCTTGCCGAATGCGCCGACGGCCTCGGTTCAGACACCTTTCTGCCCTATTTCGAGATGGGTGGATGGGAGGCGGCCTTCGACCATCTCTGCCGCCAGTACCGAGGCAACGGGGGCACGGCCCTGGCGATGATGGTCAAGACCAGACGGATCCGCATCCAGTTGGTAACCCGGTTGGCGCCGGACCTCTGCCGGCGTATCGGCATCGAGTCGATCAAGGCCGACGAGGCCCAGCGATTGCTTGCCGGGGCTGGGTCGGACGCGGCGGTGATCGCCAACGCCTCCCTGCTGATTGCCCAGGACGACGCGGCCTGAATGCTGGACCACATCCATCCCACACAGTGGTATATCGCCATTGCCTGTTGCCAGATCTACCGCGGTGTGCTATTGAGGTCTGACAATGGATAATCCGTTTACCCAACTTGCATGGTCCGCGCAGGGTTCGCGCCGAAATGGCCATGATCACATGAGCCGGCCCGCCGTAGGCCAGCTCGCCCCAAGCCACCCACAGCCATGACCGCGACCACCAACCCGACCCCAAACCGCTCCCTGTTCGCCTCGGTGCAACTGGCCCTTCTGCTCCTGTTTCTTCTGGCCACCGTGTCGATCATCGGCACCCTGATCCCCCAGAACAACGTGCCTGCCTTCTACATCGAACGCTACGGCGCCAAGACGGCTCGACTGCTGCAAACCCTGGACATCACCGATATGTACAACTCCTGGTGGTTCCTGGCCCTCCTGGGTCTGTTTGCAGTCAATCTCACGGTCTGCAGCCTGGAACGCATCCCCCAGGTGATTCGCCTCCTCCGGCGCGATCCCATGGCGGTCAAGCCGGAGCAACTGGCCAAACTGTCCTTGCACAAGACTGTGGACCTGGCGCTGCCCTTTGCCGAGGCTGTCGACCGGGCAGAGGCACATCTGGTCAAGCATGGATGGAAACCGAGGACTGCGGATGTGGACGGCGGCCGCCTGCTCTTTGCCGAGAAGGGGCCATGGACCCGCTTTGGCGTCTACGTGGTCCATTGTTCCATCCTGGTGATCCTGGCCGGGGCACTGATCGGCAGTTCGGCGGTGGCGACCAGGATTCTGCGCAACCCCAATTTCGCTTTCAAGGGATCGACCATGATTCCGGAGGGCGAGGCCATTGATCATATCAGCACCTTCAAAAGCGGGCGCAGGATCGACCTGGGCTTCACCCTGCGCTGCGACGCCTTTGCCATAGAATTTTACCCCAACGGCATGCCCAAAACCTACCGCTCGGCGGTGACCGTGCTCGAGGGCGGTAAGCCGGTGCGCACCACCAATATCGAGGTCAACCAACCCCTGACCCACCGGGGCGTCACCTTCTACCAGTCGAGCTATCAGCCGTCGCAGCAGTACGTGCTCTCCTTGCACAAGCGGCCGGATGACCTGAAGAAATCGGTCACCGTACCGGCGGCCAGACAGGTGGAATGGCAGGAGGCCGGTGTCAGTTTCGGCATCATCAACCGCGAGACCCAGGGCGAAATGACCCGGCGGTTGAAGATCTGGTTCACCGACAACCAGGGCGAGCCCTCCGTCTTCTGGGTGGGGACCGGCCAGGAGGCGACCATCGAGCGGCCGTCCGGCGCCTATCTGTTCCAGGCCCGGCAACTCTATGCCACCGGCCTGCAGGCGACCAAAGACCCTGGTGTCTGGCTGGTCTATGCCGGCTGCCTGCTGATGCTCGTCGGCCTCTATATCGCCTTTTTCCTGTCGCACCGTCGGCTTCACGTCTTCATCCAGCCACAGGCCGAGGGCAGCCGCCTTCTTTTCGCTGGCACCGCCAACAAGAACAAGGTAGGTTTTGAGAAGAATTTCTCGGAGTTAACCAGCGGGCTAGCATAACTGCCCCCACGCACGAACCCTTGCCACGGCCCGCGCGGCCGATTGAACGCTTTATGGACAGCTCGCAACTTTTCGGCGTCACCATGATCGCCTTCCTGCTCTCGGCCGCTTTTTACCTTGGGCTGCTCATCTTCAAGATGCCGCGCCTTGGGTGGATCGGCATGCTGCTCGCCGCCGGCGGCGCGGTCCTGCAGACCGCGGCCATCGGCCTGCGCTGGGTCGAATCCTACCGGATCGGCGCCGGCCATGCGCCCCTGACCAACATGTACGAATCGCTGGTCTTTTTCGCCTGGTGCACCACCCTGCTCTATCTCTTCATGGAGTTCCGGTTCAAGGCCAGGGTGATCGGCGCCTTTGTCATGCCCTGCGTGGCCACGGCCATGGCCTACGCCTCCTTCTCTGACCGGATCGACGACAAGATCAGCCCCCTGATTCCGGCCCTCCAGTCCAACTGGCTGATCGCCCACGTGGTCACCTGCTTCATCGGCTACGGGGCCTTTGCCGTGGCCGGCGGACTCGGCCTGATGTACCTGCTCAAGCAGCGGTCGGTGGGTCGGAAAGGACCAGCGGACACCATCGTCGGCAGCCTGCCCGAACTCAGAATCATCGACGACCTCACCCACAAGACCATCGTCTTCGGCTTTCTCTGGCTGTCGGCCGGGATCATCACCGGTGCGGTTTGGGCCAACGAGGCTTGGGGCACGTACTGGAGCTGGGACCCCAAAGAAACCTGGTCAATCATCACCTGGTTCGTCTATGCCCTCACCCTGCACGCCCGCTTTACCCGCGGATGGGGCGGCAATCGCATCGCCTGGCTGGCGATTATCGGCTTCATCGCCGTGTTCTTCACCTATTTCGGGGTCAACTTTCTCCTCTCCGGCCTGCACAGCTACGGCTCCAGCTGAACCGAAAGAGAGACGGGTTCCGGTCCCTAAGATGTTGCTTTCTGGAAGGATATTGACAAAGGCCCCAGATCGCGATATACAGCGGTGAGGAGTCTGCTGCATCGATCGGAAAGAACCTTTTCAAGCGAGGAGAAGAGCAATGAAAAAGATACTGGCCTGCGGGGCCGTACTGGTGTTCTGTTGCACGGTCGTTTCCATCGGCGGCGCTCAGGCCGCGGATAAGGGTCCGGCGGATATCACCCTGCAATCGACCATTGACCCGGCCAAAACCCCGAAACCCGCGACCTTCCCCCATGGCGCGCATCAGTCCCGGCTGGAATGCAAGACCTGCCACCACAGCAAGGGTCCTGACGGCAAACGGGTGGCGTATGCGGAAGGACAGAAGATCGAAAAATGCGAGTCCTGCCACAATACTAAGGCTGGCATGCCGGAGCAGGTGAACACCTTCAAGAACGCAGCCCACGCCCTCTGCCAGGATTGCCACAAAAAGAACAAGCCGGAACTGGCCAAGTGCACGGTTTGTCATAAGTAATCACAAGCCCTCGCTCCTCCGGGAAAACAAAAAAGGCTGGCCCTTCCGGGTCAGCCTTTTTTTATTGCCTGCACTCTGTCCAGCCGGACGGATGGCGCGGTCGCGCCTCCTAGTCGATGTTCATCCTGGAGATGTCGCCCACCTGCAGCACCAGTTCGCCCAAGGCAGCGAGCAGGTTCAAACGGTTTTGGCGCACAGCCGCATCCTCGGTCATAACCATGACCTTGTCGAAGAAACGGTCTACCGGCTCTTTCATGGTCAGCATTTCGTGCAGCGCCGCCAAGTATTCGCGGTCCCAGATCAGGGGCAGCGCCTTGTCGCGGACCCCGGCCAGAGCCGAGAACAGTTCGCGCTCGGCCGGCTCCACCAGCAGTTCCGGCTTGACCTCAGTGGTTCGGTTCTCCTTGATAATGTTTTTGATCCGCTTGAACGACCCAGCCAGCACGCCAAAGCTCTCCTGGCCTCGGATGCTGTCCAGGGCCTCAATGCGAGCCAGACAGTCGGTGAGGTTGTCGAACCCGACCGAGGTGGCCGCCTCGACCAGTTCCTGGGGCAGCCCGCCGGCAATCTGCTCGTTCTCGAACCGCAGCCGGATGAAGGCGAGCACCTCGTCGACGGTTTCCGGCTTGCGGTCAACCACGCCGGTATATCCATCCAGGGCTGCCGCGGCTGTCTCACGCAGGGAAAGGGAGATGTTCTGGCCGCGGATGATGTTGATCAGGCCGATGGCCTGCCGCCGGAGCCCGAAGGCATCCTTGTTGCCGGTCGGTTTTTCGCCGATGGCAAAGCAGCCGACCAGGGTGTCAATGCGGTCGGCGATGCCGACCAGGGCCCCGAGCAGCGATTGCGGCAGGTCGCCGCCAGCCCGCACTGGCAGATAGTGTTCCTCGATGGCCTCGGCCACGGCTGGCTTCTCGCCGTCATGCAGGGCGTAGACCCGGCCCATGATTCCCTGCAGGGAAGGGAATTCGCCGACCATGGAGGTCAGCAGATCGGCCTTGGCCAGCAGCGCCGCCCGACCGGCCTCCTCCTTGAGTTCAGGCGCAATCCGGGCGGCAAGTCCCTCTGCCAGGGCGGCAATGCGCTCGCTTTTGGCCCGCATGGTGCCGAGCCGGTTCTGGAAAACGATGCCGTCCAGTTCCTTGCAGCGGTCGGCCAACGGGCGCTTGCGGTCCTCGTTGAAGAAGAACAGCCCATCCTCGAGTCGCGCCCGCAGCACCCGCTCATGGCCGCTGGCCGCGAGCTGCAGGTCGTCGATGCGGGTGTTGTTGACCGCCACGAAATGCGGCATCAGGGCGCCGTCGGCCCCGGCCACGGGAAAATACTTCTGGTGCTCGCGCATGGAGGTCACCAGTGCCTCTTCCGGCAGTTGCAGGAACTTGCGGTCAAACCGGCCGCAGATGCCGAAAGGGTGCTCAACCAGATTGGTGACGATGTCCAGGAGCCCCTCGTGCAGCACCGGATGCGCCCCAGGTTCCTGCACGCTCTCACGTACGGCCCGCTGCACCTCGTCGATCACTCGAATCCGCCGCTCCTGCGGATCAACCAGCACGAAGCGCTCGGCAAGCCCCTTGCGGTAGGCCTCGACGCTGTCCACCTCGAAGACCGCCGGAGCCAGGAATCGATGTCCCTTGGTAGTGCTGCCGCAGACGTTGCCCTCGAAGGTGAGCGGGATGGCTTTGCCACCGTACAGGGCGAGCAGCCATTGGATGGGCCGGGCAAAGGTCATGGTGTAATCGGCCCAGCGCATGGACTTGGGAAAAACGATATCCCGCACCAGCGCCTCGAGCAAGCCGGGCAGCAGGGCTATGGTCTCCTGCCCCTGGACATCCTCGACGGCCACCAGGTACTCGCCCTTGGGCGTGGACGCCACGGTCAGTTGCTCCGGTTCGAGCCCCTTGGAACGGGCGAAGCCGATAGCTGCCTTGGTCAGCTTGCCCTCGGCGTCCATACCGGCCGCCTTGGAGGGGCCGACGTGTTCCTGGCGGCGATCAGGCTGCCTGCCTGCGAGTCCATCGACAATCAGGGTCAGTCGGCGGGGGGTGCCGAAGGTTTGGACAGCGGCAAAGGCCAGGCCGAGGTCCTGGAGCTTTCTGGCAGCGTTGGCCGCCATGGAGTCGAGGGCCGGTTGAATGTAGCCGGCGGGAATTTCTTCTGTTCCGATCTCAAAGAGAAGTTCGCTCATCGCAGTCCGTTCCATTTGAATTTAAGACAGTGCGGGCGGCACCCGCGCCTCCGCCTCTTCGCCATGGGCAAAAATCGGCCCGCAGCGGCTATCCTGGCCGGTTTCCATCGGTTCGGGCCATTCCGAGGAGGCAAACGCTGAATACCCGCTGGACATATTTTTCACAACAACTTTGTACCAGCGGAACGACTCGCTCGCAGCCAGGGTCTCGCCGATCGCGCGACACATTGATTCCACCGATTCAGTGCGTTGCGGGTCTCTGGCAGCTCCCCGCTCGACCAGATCGATCAGGTCCTCAATCCAGAGAAACCGGTTCATCCGCACCATTGCGGTCACCACACCCCAGAGCCCGGCTGCCGGTTTGATCGCCCCAGCCGGCAGCCGACCGGCAGCCAGCGGCACGGGCACATCGACCTCGACCGCAAGATCAAGCGTTTCGGCCAGGGAACCGTGCAACCGGCATTCGTAGCGCTGCATGCCGGGAACGGCGCCTGGCCGGCAGCCCTGGAGAAAGTAGGGAAAGGCCATCTCCAGATGGGCGGCTTCGGCCTCCAGCCTCACCTTCATCTCTTCCAGAATCAGGTGGAAGGTGCGCAGGTTGAATGCGCCGTGGAAACGATTGAGGATCTCGACGAACCGGCTCATGTGCGTCCCCTTGAACCGGTGCGGCAGGTTGACGTACATGTTCACCCGGGCCACGGTGTGCTGGGTTTTGCGTTCCTTGTCGAGGACAATGATCGGGTAGGTGATCGTCTTGACGCCGACCTTACGGATGCTGATGCGGCGGGAATCGTGCAGACTCTGGATATCTTTCATTGGGGGCCGGAGAGCCGAAAGCGCCTGACGGCGAAGATGGGCCGGGCGGTCCCCATTCGCCGGAGGTGGGGAGATTCAGGCGAGGAACTGGCGAACAGTCGCCTTGAGTTCATCCATGTTGGCGGATTTGACCACATAGGCCTCGGAGGCCCAGGAACCGAAATCCTGCTTGTACTCCTGGTAGGCCGAACTGAGGATGACCGGCAGGCCGGCGCGCATTTCCTTCATCTGGCGCAGCACCTCGATGCCGTTCATGCCCGGCATGTTGATGTCGAGAATCACCAGATCCGGCGGGTTGGCCCGGAACTTCGCCAGGGCTTCCTCGCCATTCAGGGCCGCGTCGATAAGGTAGCCCTCGTCCTCGAACTCTTCACGATAGAGCAGTTGGATGCCGTCTTCGTCATCGACCAGCAGTATGCGTTTCTTGTCCATAACGGCGCCTCCTACAGTTGCACCTCGCGGAGGTACCTGCAGGTCTCCTCCGGAGGCATGGGATTGATATAGAACCCTGTTCCCCATTCGAATCCAGCTATCGAGGTCAGCTTGGGTACGATCTCGAAATGCCAGTGATAGTGCTCCAGCGGCCCGGAGCGCAGCGGTTGGGTGTGGAGAACGAAGTTGTAGGGCACGTTGGGGATGCAGCCGTCCAGTCGCAGCAGGGTTTCGGAAAAGATACCGGCCAAGGCCAGGAGTGAGGCATCGTCCTGGTCAATGTAGGAGGAATGGTGAAACCGGGGCATGATCCACATCTCGAATGGCGAGCGCGGGGCAAAAGGCGTCAGGGTGACGAAGTGGCTGTTCTCGCAGACCACCCGCACCTTCTGCTGCAGTTCCTGGCGGATGATGTCGCAAAAGATGCAACGGTCCTTGTATTTGAAATAGGACAGGCTGCCGTCCAGCTCCGAGGTGACCATCCGTGGCAGGATGGGCAGGGCCACCAACTGGGAGTGCGAATGCTCCAGCGAGGCCCCCGCCGCCTTGCCGAAATTCTTGAACACCACCACGTAGTTGAAGCGGGGGTCCTTGGCAAGATCGCGGATGCGGTCGCGATAGGCGCGAAAGGTCAGCAGCATGCGATCGGGCGACAGGTGAGAGAAGCGATCGTGGTGGTTGGGGGACTCAATGATGACTTCGTGGGCGCCGATGCCGTTCATCCGGTCATACAGCCCCTCCCCTTGCTTGTCGAGGTCGCCCTCGATGATCAGTGCGGGGTATTTGTTGGGCACCACCCGCAATTGCCAGCCGCCGGTGTTAGGATACCCGCCCCACTCCCGGCCGTAGACGAGCACCTCGTCCGGAGTGGTCTTTTCGTTGCCCGGACAAAGGGGACAGAACCCGCCCTTGACCTTGAACTCCTCGATCAAAAAATCGGTCGGCCGCTTGCCCCGTTCCTGGGCAATGATGATCCAGCGGCTCAGGATCGGGTCCTTCCGTAATTCTGGCATGTCTTACCGGCCTTGTTCCTTTTCCTTCTGTTCCTGCCTGGTCTTGCAGTCAATACAAAATTTCGCCACTGGCCGGGCCTGCAGTCGCTTGACGGCGATATTCTCACCGCAGCCGGCGCAGATGCCGAAGCTGCCGTCATCGATCCGCGCCAAGGCTTCCTCGACCTTTTCCATCAGTTTGCGCTCACGGCCGCGAATGCGAAGCTCGAAGCTCCGATCCGACTCCATGGTCGCCCGGTCGTTGGGGTCCGGGATGTTGCCGGTCTGGCTGGTCATCTCGGTCAGAGTCTGCTCGACATCGGCGTTGATCTCGGCCTTCATCGCCTCGAGTTGTTCTTTGAATTGCAACAGTTCCTGCTCTTCCATTTCCACTCTCCAGCTCAGGGATTTAACGTACAGCCTTACGTCGTCTCCGGTCTGACAAACTCGCCGCTCCTGCCGCCGCTCTTGCGCAACAGGCGGATGCCGGAAATCACCATGGTTTTGTCCACGGCCTTGCACATGTCGTAGATGGTAAGCGCGGCCACCGACACGGCGGTCAGGGCCTCCATCTCCACCCCGGTGCGGCCGGTGATCGAGACCGTGGCCTCGATGCCGATGGTGCTGGCCGCATCGTCAAAGGAAAAGGCGACATCCGCGCCGGTGATCGCCAGGGGGTGGCAGAGCGGGATCAGCCGATCGACCTGCTTTGCGGCCATGATGCCGGCGATCCGGGCCACGCCGAGTACGTCGCCTTTCGTGACCGTGCCCTGGCGGACCATATCGTAGGCCACCGACGACATGGCAATCGTCCCGGCCGCGACCGCCACCCGGGTGGTCTCGTCCTTTGCGGAGACGTTGACCATGCGGGCGTTGCCGGCGCCATCAAAATGGGTGAATTGCGGCGCTTCAGCCATGGGCAACCTTCTCGGCGTCGCCGGACTTCTTCTTCTGCCTGCCAAGACTGCCATGGAACAGGCGGGAGAAGAACCCTTCTTCCTCATTGTCGCGGCAGAGTTCGTCGAACTGGCGCAACAGTTCCTTTTGTTCCTTGTTCAGTTTGGTGGGGGTCTGCACCTGCGCCTCGACGATCATGTCGCCCTTGCCCCCGCCGCGCAGGCTGGGCACGCCCTCGCCGCGCAGGGAGAAGCGCTCGCCGGACTGGGTGCCGGCCGGTATCTTGAGCTTGGCCGTACCGTGGATGGTGGGCACGTCGACCTCGCAGCCGAGCGCGGCGTGGGCCATGGACACGGGCAGGCGCAAGTAGATGGTCTGGCCGTCGCGCTGAAAATGCTCATGCTCGTCCACATGAATGACCACGTACAGGTCACCGGAGGGCCCGCCGCGGCGACCGCCCTCGCCCTCGCCGGTCAGCCGCATCCGGGAGCCGGTATCGACCCCGGCCGGGATGCGGACGCTAACTTTCTTGCTTCGGTTGACCAGCCCCTCACCGTGACAGTCAGTGCAGGGGTCGGTAATGATCTGGCCGGCACCGTTGCAACGGGGACAGGTGGTGCTGACCTGGAAAAATCCCTGGGACCGGATGACCTGTCCACGGCCCTGGCAGCTCGGGCAGGTCTGGGGCTTGTTGCCGGGACGCGCCCCCGTACCCTCGCAGGTCCAACAGGTTTCGCGCTTGGTGATGTCCACCTCGCGGTTGAGGCCGTGGACCGCCTCCATGAAGGAGATGCGGATATCGTAGCGCAGGTCTGCGCCCTGTGCCGGCGCGTTAGGGTCGCGACGCCGGCCGCGGCCGCCGCCGAAACCGAACAGGTCGCCGAACAGGTCGTTGATGTGGGAAAAGATGTCCTCGCTGCTGCCCGGGCCACTGTAGCCGCTGTTGCGCAGCCCCTCCTTGCCGTAGGCGTCGTAGATCCGCCGTTTCTGCAGATCGCTGAGCACCTCGTAGGCCTCGGCCGCCTCCTTGAACTTTTCCTCGGCGGCCGCATCGCCCTGATTGCGGTCAGGGTGATACTTCATGGCCTGCTTGCGATAGGCCTTCTTGATGGACTCGGCCGTGGCGTCCTTGCCTACTCCGAGAATTTCATAATAGCTTTTGCTCATGATAGGCCGATGCCCACGTCGTTATTCGTCGGATGCATTCTCTTCGGCAACGGTCTCGGCGTCCTTCTCCGCCTTGCGTTGCTTGGGCAGGTCATGGATATTGGCGAAGGTCACCTTGCCGCTGGCGATTTCCCGCAGGGTCATGACGATCTCCTTGTTCTTGCCGGCCACCAGGAAGGGCTCGCCCTTCCGGTGCTGCCGGACTCGTTCCACTGCCAGGTGAATCAGGGCAAAACGATTGTCGTCACCCACTGTCGCCAGGCAGTCTTCCACTGTAATTCGAGCCATGATCCAAACCTCCATGAAAAAGAAATTCCCGGAACGCATCCTTTCCGAGAACAGACATACGATGTGCAGGCGATGCGGCGCCGTCAATCGGCCGACGTGCCTGGGGCGTGCCGATCGCCTATTGAGTAATCATTCTCTGCCGGATGGCAAGTCCGGGGTTTTATCGGGCAAAGGGATTGCGCAAGAGCAGGGTCTGTTCGCGGCCAGGGCCGACGGATACGATGGCCGGCGCCACACCGGTCAGGTCCTCGAGCCGGCGCAGGTAATCGCGGGCAGTCTGGGGCAGATCGGCATATGACAGCACACTGGTGAGTTCGCTCTCCCAGCCGTCCATCTCCTCGTACACCGGCTCGGCCAGCCGCGCCTTGCGGATGTTCTCCGGCATGTGCGAAAAGGTCTTACCCTCGACCCGGTAGCTGGTGGCGATCCGCAGTTTTTTCAGGCCGGAGAGCACGTCCAGCTTGGTAACCGCAAAGCCGGTCAAGCCGTTCAGGCGGACGGCATCGTTGGCCACCACCGCATCGAACCAGCCGCAACGCCGCCGCCGGCCGGTGGTTGCGCCATATTCATGTCCCTTTTGCTGCAGGGTGTCGCCGATCAAGTCGCCCTCGGGCAGCTCCGTCGGGAACGGTCCTTCACCGACCCTGGTGGTGTAGGCCTTGAGGATGCCGATGACCTCGTCGATATGGCAGGGGCCAAAACCCGAACCGATGCAGGCGTTGCCGGCGATGGTGTTGGACGAGGTCACGAACGGATAGGTGCCGTGGTCGATGTCCAGCTGGGTGCCCTGGGCGCCTTCAAACAGGATGTTCTTGCCGCTTTTACGGGCCTGATCGAGCACCACCGAGACATTGCCGACAAAGGGGGCCAACTGTTCGGCAAAGGCTTCGAACTGTGCGGCAATTGCCGCAAAGTCAACAGGCTCCGCTCCGAACTGGCGGGTGAGGATGAAATTCTTTTCCTCCACCGCCGCCTGCAGTTTGTCGAGGAACAGGGCACGGTCAAGCAGGTCACCGACCTTCATCCCGGCCCGGCCGACCTTGTCCATGTAGCAGGGACCGATGCCGCGGCCGGTGGTACCGATCTTCTTCTCTTTGGCCAGTGAGGCCTCGCGGGCCTGGTCGAGACGCTGATGGTAGGGCATGATCAGATGGGCGTTGCTGCTGATCAGCAGCTTGCCCGGGGTGATCGCAAACCCCTTGGTGGCCAAGTCCGCCATCTCGTGCAGCAGCACGCCCGGATCGATGATGACGCCGTTGCCGATGACACAGGTCTTGTCCTCGTAAAGCACGCCCGAGGGAATGATGTGGAAGATATACTGCTTGCCGTCGACCACCAGAGTATGCCCGGCGTTGTTGCCGCCCTGGAAACGGACAACATAGTCCGCATACCGGGTCAGCAGATCGACGATCTTGCCCTTGCCTTCATCACCCCACTGGGTGCCGACCACCACTACACTGGCCATGTGCGCTCCATGTTTTCAACGGCGACAGCTGTCTCCGGACGGACTCCCGACCGACGCCAATCTTGAATTTAACCTGACTAGATTAGCAGATATTCTTGACAAAGTCAAACAGGAGCGTGACGGGGCCGAAAACCACCAGGCAAACTTTTGGTATAACGCCAAAAAAACAAAAAGCCCCGCCGGCGTGATGCCGGCGGGGCAGGGCTTTTTTCCCGGATTGGGAACCGGCTCAGTTATACGAGGTCTTCAGCACCATGTCCTTGCGCGAGGCCGGATCGTAGATGCCTTTTGCCTCAGCCTTCTTGAACCACTCCTGCTTGAGTCCATTGAGGAAAGTTTTCTTCTCCTCGACCAGCTTGGCATAGTCCATGCCCACCAGGGCCTGGGCCTTCTCCTTGGTGGAAAAATCGGCGCTGACGAAATCGGCGGCGTTGCGCTTGGCCAGCACGATCCGCAGTTTCAGGCGGGCGTCCTGCCCCTTGTTGATGGCCCCGGCAAGCGTCCGCAGGATCTCCTCAGGCGCATGAAAAAAGGCGCCATGGCCTGCAACGGCATAGTCCCAACGCCACTGGCCGTGACGGATGTCCTGCAGGGCCGCCTTCATTTCCTCCTCGGTAGCGCCCAATTCCCAGGCCTTGGCCGCTTCGAGATGGGCCTTGGCGAGGATGTCGGTGGCCAGCTTGGCCAGTTCGTTCTTGCGCGCCAGCTTGCGTTCGATCACCTCGCGGAACTCCTTTTCCGACCCCTTGTGGCAGTTGAGGCAGGTGTTGCCGATATTGTCCAGCGGGCTGCCCACCTTGTGGCTGCTGTACTTCACCCCGCCCTCGCGGACGTACGGCATGTGGCAGTCGGCACAGGCCAGCCCGTTGCGGGCGTGCACGCCGGTGACGTAGGTCTCGTAATCCGGGTGCTGGGCTTTGAGCATCGGGGTCTTGCTCAACTGATGGGTCCAGTCGGAGAAACCGTAGCTGTCGTAGTACTCTTCCATGTTCTCGGCGGCCAATCCCTTGTTCCAGGGAAAGGTGACAACGGCGGCGGCCTTCTTCTCGCCCTTGTCCTCCCATTCGGTCTTCTTGAAGTAGTACTCCGAATGGCACTGGGCGCAGACCAGGGAGCGCATGTCCTGATGGGTGATGTCGGCGACCTTGAGGCGGCCTTCGGCCTCCAGCCCCCGCTTGAGATATTCGCGGGTCAGGGTCAGCTTCATGGATTTGTTGTCGTGGCAGTCGCCGCAACCGATGGTGTTGACCACCTCATCGCCGTATTTGGCCCACTTGCCGGTGAAATATTCCATCTCGCCGTCCCGCTTGATCAACCGGGGCACGTCAGGCGATTTACAGGTCCAGCAGGCGGTGGGCAGCGGCCCGGTCTTGCCGTCCACCGGGGCGCCGGTGCGCAGGGTGTTGATATTGTCCTCCAGAGCGTAGTAATGGCCGCGCGGCTTGTTGTAGTCCTTGGAGAACGGATAGCCGGCCCACATGACCACCAGGGCTGGATCCTCCTTGAGAACGTCGTCGATCCGGTCGCTTTTGCGCGTCTGCATGTAGGTGTCGTACTGCCGGGGATAGAGTTTGCCCCACTCCGAGGCGCGGGTTTCCCCGTCCTTGACCGCCGGAACCGCGTTGATCGCCTGCTGCTCCGCCTTGTTCTCCTTGATCGACATGGTCAGCAGCAGCATCGGCACCAAGACGAGCACGCTGAGGATGATGACGAGTGTTGATTTCTTCATGAACATTCTCCTGGTTGAAAGTGGCCTAGAGCGTCTTGACTGTGAAATTTTCCTGGGTCGCGGTCAGGTTGCGCATGGTCCCGTGCGGCACGCCCCGATGGCATTCCCAGCAGCGGCGGCCCATCTGCACCGTGGCGTCGCTATTCTTATCGTAGACCTGGCTGTTGGCCAGCATCTGCGACACCAGCTCCTGATGGCAGGAGATGCAGTTGTTCTGGATTCGGGCCGCGGCGTCGTCGGTGATGCGCAGGTTGTAACCGTAGGTCTTCAAGGTCATGGCCAGCGAGTGGCGGTAGCCGTCCCGGGATTTGGCCAGCATCTTGTTGACGAAGGTGTCGCGTGGCAGGTGGCAGTCGACGCAGGTCGCGCGGGTGCGGTGCGAACTGTGCTGCCAGGTCTCGTACAGGGTGGTCATGGGATGGCAGTTGACGCACACCTTGGGATCGCTGGACAGGTAGGACAGCGCCATGGACTCGTGCACCAGGTTGGCGAACACGCCGACAACCGCCAATACAGCAACTATTGCCAGATATTTCATAACATTATCGGCCTCCAAGTGCAGGTCTTCGCCCACATTCCATTCCCGGTTGCAGCAGGGGTTGCCCCTGCCGGCCTCGTTCCAAATGCCTCATGCGCTCCTGTTCACCTCCTCTGGGCTGACTGTTGCAAGGTATCAAACCATTTACCCGACTCAGAACGCTACCAATCGGTAACAGGTAGCCGTCCGGACCGATACCACACCGTAACAGCGGCGCAACCATGGGCAGTCTCCCTGCACGACCGGGATGTCCTTCCGCGCCAAACTTCGACGGGATAGCTGCTGCCGATCTATATGCCGCCGGATTGTTCCTCCCTCTTCTTATGCATTTATTTTGCCCTTCTGGCCACGAAAATGTAGAGTATTTCCTGGAAGAGAAGCCGGCGCCTCCCGGCCAGACCGGAGAAACAAAGATGGAACAGCCATTTGCCTCGCCGCGGATGCGACGGGAAGCCCGCACCGTGGAGTTGATGATCCGGCGCTTCTGCCGGGACACCCACTACCCCGAAGGCGAGCTCTGCGACCGTTGTCGGGATCTGCTCGCCTACGCCCGCAAGCGGCTCGCCGCCTGCCCCTTCCAGGCGAAAAAGCCCACCTGCGGCAATTGCACGGTCCACTGCTACGCCCCGGGCATGCGGGAGAGAATCAGGGCGGTGATGCGCCATTCCGGGCCGCGCCTGCTGTGGACCAACCCGTCTCTGGCCATCATGCACCTGCTCGACGGCCTGCGCAAACCCCGCTCCCGGGGCTGACGCCGCCTGCGCTTGACACCTCCGGCCAAATCCCGTAAGTTCAGACCCTGCTTCGATCCAGCCATCACCCCACGCCAACCCCCTTTCAGGTATCACGCCATGTTCGGCATCGGCCTCCCGGAAATGATCGTCATCTTCGCCGTCGCCCTGATCGTGGTCGGCCCGGACAAACTGCCCGGCCTGGCCCGCTCCCTGGCCAAGGGTATGGCGGAGATGAAGCGCACCCTGCACCAAGTCAAGGACAGCCTCACCCAGGAGGGCGAGGTGATCGATTCGGTGCAGAAGGAGCTGAAGACCACCGCCGAGGAACTCCGGGCCAAGATGACCGACGCCGGCCCCGAGGTCTGGCAGCTTCCGGACGGCGAGGGACAGGAGGTGCAGGGCGAAAAGGGGGTGCTCGACCTGGAACCCGTGTCCACATACCCGGAGGTTGCCGCCCATCCCCTGGACGCCGCCGTCGACTCCGGAAAATCCAGCACGGACAGCGGTGCGGACGAGGCCCCGGTCCATGCCGCTCCCTCCGACATCGAGGTTGAAGCGTCAAAGGCACCGCCAGCCCCATCGACCGACACGGACAGCGGCGCTGAACCCTCCCCGCCCAGAGCGGCATGATTGGCGTCCTCGACCACCTCCGACCGCATCAGGAAGAGCTGCGCCGCCGCCTGGTCCGCTGCTGCCTGGCCCTGACCCTGACCAGCACCGTCGCCTACGCCTTCAAGGACCGGATTGCGGCCCTGTGCATGCAGCCGCTGTACCTCGCCTACCCCCAGCTGGGCAAGCTGGTCTACACCAATCTGCCCGAGGCCTTTCTCAGCTACATCAAGCTTTCCCTGCTGGTCGGCCTGCTCGCCGCCTTTCCCTTCCTTCTCTACCAGATCTGGATGTTTGTCGCTCCCGGCCTGCTGGAGAAGGAAAAACGGCTGATCCGGCGGATCGTCCTCTGGGCCAGCCTGCTGTTCACCGCCGGTGCGGGCTTCGCCTTTGCCGTGGTCCTGCCACGCATGCTCCATTACTTCATGAGCTACGCCGGGCCCAACCTGCAGCCCATGCTCAAGCTGGGCCTCTATCTGACCTTCACCGCCCGCATGCTGCTGGCCTTCGGCATTGCCTTCCAGATCCCTTTTCTCATGGTGATGGCGATGCGCGCCGGCCTGATCGGCCGGGACCACTTTACCCGCAAGCGACTCTATTTCTACCTCGCCATCGTGGTCCTGTCCTTTCTTTTGGCCAGCGGCGAACTCACCGCCACCGTGCTCCTCTCCCTGCCCCTGTTCGCCCTCTACGAGGCCGGCATCCTCGCCGGCCGGGTGTTCGGCGCACGAGCCGAGATCGCCAAATCCACCGACGGCCAGTAGCGGCCCGCCCGTTTCCACTTCCATTCGCGCCGCCTCCCTTGCAATAATCCCATGCAGACAGCCTTTGCCACCACCTCCCATCGGCGCCTGCAACTGCTCGGCTGGCTGGCGGTCTTCGGCTCGGCCCTGTTTTTCTATCTCTCCACCGCCGTCATCAGCTGGGGACGGCCCCATGTCCAGATCAGCGCCTCCTTTTATGTGTTCGCCCGGTTCGTCCTCGGTTTCGCCGTGGTCAGCCTGACCATGCTCCTGCAGCGCCAGCGGCTGGTCTGCAACCGCTACCACTACATCATCGGCCGGACCGTGACCAACGCCGTGGCAGTTTACTGCTTCTACCGGGCGGTGGAGGTCGGCTCGGTGGCCAGCGCCAACATCCTCAATATGACCTATCCCCTCTTCGTGGCGCTGTTCTCCTGGTTCATGATCCGCGCCCAGCGGGACGTGTTTGCCCTGGCAGTGGTCGCCGCAGCCTCGATGGGCATCTGGCTGATCCTCGATCCGGGCAGGATCGACGCCGGCTGGAACAACAGCTGGGGCCTGCTGTCGGGATTTTTCGCCGGTTTCTCCATCATCTACCTCAATCTGAGCCGCAAGCACCACGACTCGCAGACCATCCTCTTTTATATGTTCGGCCCGGGCGCCCTGCTGATGCTGCCCTTCTTCCACCAATCCCTGTTCTGGCCCAACGGGACCGAATTCCTCTTCCTGCTGGCCTGCTCGGTGTTCGGCGTACTCGGCCAGTACCTCCTGACCTACGGGTTTCTCTATGTGACCGCCGTCGAGGGCGCGGTCATCAGTTCCTCCCGCATCCTGCTGGCCGCCCTGATGGGCCCTGTCCTGGTGGCCGATCCGCCCATGTCCGCCACCAGCTGGCTGGGCGCCCTGATCATCTTCGCCGCCAACATCGCCCTGGCCCTGCGTCCAGCCAAAGCCCTGCCGATTTCCGATTGAATAGAAACCAAGACCACTTTTCACCTTGAATGGGACGATGGCCCGCTTCAAGATCCGGGCAAACGGATACATTACATAATCACTCGGGGGAGGTGCGGCCATCGCGTCTCCCCCAATGTATTTACGATGGCGGCAGGTTAGTCTTCGTATCAGCGACAGCTGAGCCACGATGTGACAGTCCGTCCCGTGCGCCCGTTTCTTGCCGTTGGCTCCCCTGCCGGGGAGCATCGCCGTTTCAGGCAGCGAAAAGACTTTGCCTTTTTTCCATCCCCCCCTTGACTTGCCTGGGCGATTTCCAGATAATACAGCACAATCCCTGAGAACAATTGCGTTGCAATGATTTTCAGAAAAACCATGCCCTTCCTTCACCACAGCGGAATTCTTCCTGTGGCCAGGATGGGTCCGTCAAACCGGCCGGCACCACTGAGGCAAGCATGCCCAGCCGCCTGCCGGTTCCTTTTCAATCCTTGCCAAGGAGTGTGCCGGTGAACAACCTCAAACTGGGCGTCAAGCTGATTGGCGGTTTTTTCCTCACCGCCCTGATCGTTTTGATCGTGGGCCTCTTTTCCATCCTCCAGCAAGGCAACCTGGGCAAGGAAACGACCCGGCTGGGCAAGGATGCCCTGCCCGCGGTGGAAAAGATCCTCACCGTGAAAAGCGAGGCCTCGGGCATTGCCGCCATGATGCGAGTCCTGCTGACCCCGTACGCCACCACCGAACAGCGTGAATCAATCCACAAGGATTTGGTGGAACGGCGCAAGGTCTACGGCGCTGCCCGGGACCAGTTCAAGGAACTCCCCATCTTCAAGGAGGTGGGCGCCGACTGGCAGGTCTTCACCGACAACATCACCAAATGGGCCGGAGTCAACAACCAGGTAGTGGAACTGTCCAAGGAACTGATCGCCATGGACATGACCCAACCGGACGTTCTGAAATTCCACATGGCCGATTTTGAAATCGCCCACAACAGCCTGCTTGCCAAGATCGGCAAACTGCTGCTGCTCAACATCCCGTTTGAGGGCGGCACGGGCGACACCGACTGCTCGCTGGGCAAGTGGATGCAGAACATGGATACAAAAAATCCACAGATCATCGCCCTGGTCAACGAACTCAAGCCAGCGCATACCCAGTTGCATGCCAATGTGGCCGAGATCAAACGGCTCGCCGCCAGCGGGCAGACGGACGCGGCCAAAGAAATTCTCGACAAAAAGCTGTTTCCGGCTTCCGAGCAGGTCTTTGCCAAAGTTCGGCAGATGTCGGCCTTGTCCGAGAGCGCCTATGAAAAATTCGTCACCATGAACACACTGATCCTCAAGGACAGCGCCGTCTTCCAGACCAACACCTTCGCCGCCATCGACAAGATGGTGCAGCACTCGATCAAGGATGCGGAGGAAACCGTGACCTCGGCCCAGGCCACAGCCAACCGGGGCCGGACGATCACCATTGTCTTTGTGATCGCCGGCTTTGCCGTGGCCCTGGCCCTGGGCTTCCTGCTGACCCGCCTGATCACGCGGCCGCTGTTCAAGGGCGTGGACCTGGCCCGGGCCATGGCCGGGGGCGACCTGACCAAGACGCTCGAAGTAAAACAGAAGGACGAAATCGGCATCCTCTCCCAGGCCCTCAACGACATGGCCGTCAACCTGCGGCGGATGTTTGGCGACATCAATGCCGGCGTGGTCACGGTGGGTGAGTCCTCGGTGCAACTGGCCGCCGTCTCCAACCAGATGTCCGCCGGTGCCCAGGCAACCGCCAGCCGTTCCGGCCAGGTGGCTGCCGCCGCCGAGCAGATGAGCGCCAATCAGGCCTCGGTGGCCGCCGCCATGGAGCAGGCCTCGGTCAACGTCAACATGGTCGCCTCCGCCGCCGAGGAGATGAACGCCACCATCACCGAGATTGCCCGCAACTCCAGCAAGGCCAAGGAGATCACCGGCGAGGCTGTCAACCAGGCCCAGCGCGCTTCCCAGCGAGTCAACGAACTCGGCCGCGCCGCCGACCAGATCAACAAGGTCACCGAGACCATCACCGAGATCTCCGAGCAGACCAATCTGCTCGCCCTCAACGCCACCATCGAGGCCGCCCGCGCCGGCGAGGCGGGCAAGGGATTCGCCGTGGTCGCAAACGAAATCAAGGACCTGGCCAAGCAGACCGCCGAGGCCACCTTGGACATCAAAACCAAGATCCAGGGCATCCAGGACGCCACCGGCGTCACTGTCAAGGAGATCAACGAGATTACCGCGGTCATCGACGACGTCGACAAGATCGTCGCCACCATCGCCGCCGCGGTCGAGGAGCAGTCGGCCACCACCAAAGAGATCGCCGACAACGTCCACCAGGCATCCCAGGGCATCACCGAGGTCAACGAGAACGTCAGCCAGAGTTCCACCGTGGCCGGCGAGATCGCCACCGACATCGCCGCGGTCAACACCAGCGCCAGCGAGATCAGCAAAGCCAGCGAGCAGGTCAAGACCAGCGCCAGGGAACTCTCCGAGATCGCGGAAAAACTGCGTGAAATGGTGGCCCGCTTCAAGATCTGAGCGAACGCTTACACCACAAACCACTCGGGGGAGGCGCGGCCATCGCGTCTCCCCCGTTGTGCGTCAAGCGTCGGCTGAGCCGGCGCCCCGGTCAGATGGCGCCGGCAGAATCCTGAAGAGGTAGAACCTCCTGCTTGAGCAGGCAGCAGGAGATGCGGTGCACCGGCGTCCCATCGGCGGCGTAGGCGATGTTATCGGGCTGCAGCAGGCGGTTCATAACGCAGCCCTCGGGGATGTTCAGGGGGAAGAACCGGTCCTCGTTGAGCCCCTGCCGCTGGACAAGCCGATCCCCCTCAATGCAGAGGCTGTGGATGGGATGATCCTCGCAGAGCGGACAGCGGTAGACCCGGCCGTTGGGGAAGATAAAGTAGTTTTCGGCGACAATGCCGGCGCATTCAAAGGGTTCGCCGCTATCGAGATAGACCTTGGGATAGGTGGTGTGCACACCCAGGCGGGCGGCCTCGCGGGCTACCTCGGGCACGATGGCCAGCCAACGCTCGGGCTCGACCTG
>JBGSPP010000060.1:0-2671 GCA_041738515.1 Desulfobulbus sp. | reverse complement strand
GGCCTGAAGCCGCCGGGCGGCCCGATCCGTGCCGGCGTAGATGGCCGGCATCTCCACATTGGCCACCGCGTCCAGATTGCCGAGCAGGTGGTAGCGCTGGAAGATGAAACCAAAGTGCTCACGCCGCAGGGCGGCCAGGTCGTCGGGGCCGAGTTCGCCCGTCTCCTGGCCGTCAATGCGATAGCTGCCCCGACTGGGCCGGTCCAGGCAGCCGATGATGTTCATCAGGGTCGACTTGCCCGAGCCTGAAGTACCGACTATGGCGACCATCTCCCCGGCCTCGATGCACAGGTTGACATCCTTGAGCACGGTGAGGACGCCCTCTCCCGCCGGATACTCGCGGCAGACGCCGCGCAGTTCGATCAGCGGGCCGGCCATCACATCATCCCTGGAGGCGGCATGCGGCGGCGCTGTGATGTCGATGTCGATGGGGTCGCGGTCGGCGTGCCGGTCTGCTCGCCGATCACCACCTGTTCGCCCTCGCGCAGCCCTTCCCTGACCTCGGTGCGGACATTGTTATTCAGGCCGATCCGCACCCAGCGATCCTCGATCGCCCCTTTTTCGCCCGCCACCCGCACCCGAAAGCGACCCTCAACATCCTTGTCGCCCAGGGCCGCGGCCGGGATGGTGAGCACGCCTTTGGCCTCTTCCAGGGTGATGTACACCTGGGCGGTCATATTGATGCGCAGCTTGCCCTCGGCATTGGGCACGTCGAGCAAGCCCATGTAATAGATGGCGGTGCTCGAACTGCTGCTGGTGCTGGCGGCGCTGGCGGTCGATTCGCTGGCAACGCTCTCCGGGGCCGGCTCGATGGAGCGCAGTTCCGCCGGGTAGCGGTTGTCCGGCTCGCCCAGGATGGTGAAGGCCACCTTCTGTCCGGGCCTTACCCGGACCACATCGGCCTCGGAGATCTCCACCTTGATGGTCATCCGGTCCAGCCGGGCCACCTTGATGATGGTCGGGGCCGACTGGTTGGCGTTGACCGTCTGCCCCTCTTTGGTGACAATGGCCACCACCACGCCGTCGATGGGCGAGGTGATGCGGGTGTAGCCGAGATCGAGCCGGGCCGTGTCCACCGCGATCCGGGCCTGCTCGCTCTGGGCCTCCAGGGCGGCGATCTCGGCGCGGACGACATTGAGGCTGGCCTCGGCGTTCTCGTAGTCTTCGCGCGAGCCGGCATCGCCCTGGTACATCTTTTCCTGGCGCTTGAAGGCCAGTTCGGCCTGGCGCAGGGCCGCCTCCTTTGCCTGCCGCTGGGCTCGGACCACATCCAGGGCCGCGGTTTTGGTGCGCAGGGTGTTCTGCTGCGGCAGCGAGTCGATCTCGGCTACAAGCAGGCCGGCCTTGACGGTATCGCCGAGTTCAACCCTCAGCGACTTGAGCTGGCCCGACACCTGGGCGCCGACGCTGACCAGATTGGCCGACTCCACCGTGCCGCTGGCAAGCACCGTGGTCTCGACGTCGCCGAGGCTGGCCCGGGCGGTCATGTACTCGGGTTTGGCCTTGGTGCGCTGGTAGACGACAGAGGCGGCGATGGCCGCGATACCCACCAGGCTCAGCACCAGCAGGGTGCGCCAGCGGGAGCGATTGTTCATGGTCTGCATAGGCAATAATCACGGGGTATCGGGCAGAAAGGGCTGTCCATTCGCGTGCGCCGCGGCCGATGGAGGCAACAGGCCAACTGGCCGGCCGACACGGCAGAGACAATAGGGCCTGTTGGTGAAAAAACATAGCCCTTGGCTGCTGTTTTTCCCTGAAAATGCGCCGGAGGCCATGGATATCAATTGAAAATCAAGCCAAGGAGCTCCATTGCCGGCCTGTTGTTCTGCTCGGCGATACGCTGCAGGGTCTGCATGCCCACCTGCTGGGCTTGGTACCGGGGGCCGACGACACCTGGTGCCTCCGACGTGCGGATTGGCCGGGTGGGTGAAAGGGACTGCTACAGGAGGAACGGGATGAACCGTTTGGTCCCGGCCATGTATCGCCGGTACTCGTCGCCGAACGAGCGCAGGCATTCGGCCTCGTCCTGCACTGCGGTGCGCAGGAGGAAGTACGAGGCCCCCAGGACCAGGGCCAGGCCGGGCAGCGAGGGATGTTTGCAGAACGTGCCCCAGGCAAGCAGCAGGAGCGAGGCGTACATGGGGTGGCGGATATACCGGTAGGCGCCGACCGTCACCAGGCGGGTGGTTTTCTCAAAGGAGAGCAGTTCGGCATCCGGCCGGGTGCGGTCCGGCTTGCCCACGACCCGGAGCAGGTGCAGGCCGTGGATGACCAGGCCGAGGGAGAGCAGGAGCAGCAGGCTGGCGATGATCTGGTCGGCTGCAAGCGGGTTTCCCAGCCAGTGCGGCGCGTTGAGCAGCACCAGGGCCAGGATGCACTCCCAGGCAAACAGGCGGTGGAAGCCGTGCGAGGCTGGCCGAAACAGGGTCTTGCGGGAAACAAAAACAAAGTACACCGAAACAACGGCAAAGAGCAGCGGGCGGATCATGCCGCAGGTTCCGCGGCCGTGGCCCGACTGTGCGCCTGCAGCTGAAGCAGCGCGGCGAGGGCCGCATCGGCCGATTCCACGGGCACGAACAGATGGTCATGGAAGGCCGCGGCCACCATATTGCAGCTGATGCCTGCCTCGGCCAGGGCGGCGGCGACCGCGGCGGTCAGGCCCACGGCATGC
>JBGSPP010000040.1:0-1580 GCA_041738515.1 Desulfobulbus sp. | reverse complement strand
GGGTGCTCGCCGGCGGCGGCACCACCCAGTTCATTTATTCGGCCTGCGCCGTGCTTGCGTCGCGGCGGGTGCTCATCGTCGGCCCCACCTACGCCGACTACACCGATGGATGCCGGGTGCACGGCATCGAGCCCGAGTTTTTCCTCACCGAGGCAGCAGATGGTTTCCAGCCTGATCTGGAACGGCTTGCGGCCGCGTTGCCGGGCCACGACACGGTCTTTCTCTGCAACCCCAACAATCCCACCGGCCGGCTGATTGCGCATGCCGACCTGGTCGCACTCTGCCGGGCCCACCCGGCAACCCGGTTCCTCATCGACGAATCCTACCTCCCCTTTGTCCCGGCCGGGCAGGATGCGAGCATGAGCCGCAGCGGCCTGGCCAACGTCATCGTCCTCTGGTCGGTGTCCAAGATCTTCGGCATGCCGGGACTGCGGGCCGGATTCCTGGTGGCCGAGCCTCAGGTGATCGAACGCTTTGGCCGCTACATGCAGCCCTGGTGCGTCAATACGCTGGCCCAGGAGGCGGTCGCCTTCCTCGGTGACAACCGGCAGACGACCCTCGCTTTCATCGACCGGTCCCGCGAATACCTCACCCGGGAGGGCGTGCTCTTCACCGAGCGGCTACGGCAGGGGGCGCTGACCATCCATCCCAGCCTGACCTCGTACTTCCTCATCGGCCTGCCTTCTGGCTTCACGGCTACGGCGGTCTGCGAAGCGCTTGCCCGGGAGCGGTTCCTGATCCGCAACTGCGCCAATTTTTATGGTCTTGACGAATGCTTCATTCGCATTGCCCTCAAGGACGAAGCCGCCAATGAGGCGGTAGCCCGGCGCCTGCTGGCCGCGGTCGGTGCGCAGCCGGAGATGTGACCATGGCCGCCACCCTGCTTGAATTCCTGCCCTGGTTGACCCTGCCGGCTGCCTTTGCCCTCGACCAGGTTGCAGGCGATCCCCGCTGGCTGCCCCACCCGATTCGCTGGATGGGCCGGGCCATCGACTGGGCTGAGCCCCTGTTTCGCCGCGTGGTTCGCCACGAACTGCTGGCCGGGTCGCTGTTCGCCCTTACCCTGATTGTCGGCTGCTGGGCGGTCTCCGCCCTGATCGTGCGGGCGGCCTGGGGCATCCACAGCCTGATCGGCTTTGCCGTGGAGACGGTCCTGCTCTTCTACTGCCTCTCCGCCAGGTCGCTTGCGGAGGCAGCGATGGAGATTTTCCATCTCCTGGCCAGGGGCGAGGTGGACCAGGCCAGGAGTCAGGTGGCCATGATCGTCGGCCGGGATGTGGAGGCCTATCAGGCGGCCGACATCGCCCGGGCCACGGTGGAGACCGTGGCCGAAAACGTGGTCGACGGGGTGCTGTCGCCTTTGTTCTTCGCCGCCATCGGCGGCGCGCCGCTGGCCCTGGCCTACAAGATGGTCAACACCCTGGACTCCATGGTGGGCTACAAGAACCCGCGCTACCGGTACTTTGGCCGGGCCGCGGCCCGAATCGACGACGCGGCCAACTTCCTGCCCGCGCGCCTGTCGGTGCTGGTGATCGCGCTGGCCGCAAGTTTCCTTGATCAGGCGGACGGCGACCGCGCCC
>JBGSPP010000014.1:0-5127 GCA_041738515.1 Desulfobulbus sp. | reverse complement strand
GTACCTCACCGGGCACACCCTCGTGCTCGACGGCGGCGCCACGGTCTGAGCGCGGCGGGTTTGCCGAATGGTCCCCGTTCCCGCTGGGATACGGGGACCATGGGCGACGATCTGCTGCCGGACGAACCGGACCTCGAACTGCTGCACACCCGCGACTACCAGGTCCGCAGCTACCGCAAGGGCGATCACGTCCTGCTGCGCGGTGCGGTGCGGGACCGCAAGCCCGCGGGCATGTACCTGGCCGACGACCCGGAACCGCTCCAGATCCACCACATGGTCGTCGACGTCGAGGTGGCCTTCCCCACGATGGAGATCGTCGACGCCGCCGTGGTGTTCGAGACGCATCCCCACGCCGCCTGCCCCACGATCACCGACCACTACACCAAGCTGATCGGGCTGTCGGTGGCCCGCGGCTTCACCCACAAGGTGCGCGAGCTCTTCGGTGGGCCGCGGGGCTGCACCCACACCACCGCCCTGCTGCAGGCCATGGGGCAGACGGTGCTGCTGGCTGCGCCCACCGGCCGGGCGGCGCAGCGCATGGGTGAGGTCATTGGCGACGAGGCCAGAACCATCCACCGGCTGCTCGAATTCCAGGGCGCCGGCTTCAAGCGCTGCGAGCAAAACCCGCTGCAGGCCGATTTCCTCCTCATCGACGAGAGCTCGATGCTTGACATCTCGCTCACTGCCTCGCTGCTCAAGGCGGTGGGGCCGGAGACGGCCCTGCTGTTCATTGGCGACGCTGACCAGCTGCCCTCGGTGGGCGCGGGCAATGTGCTCGGCGATCTGATCGAATCGGGCGTGCTCCCCTGTTTTCGACTGACCACCATCTTCCGCCAGGCGCGCGAGTCAGCCATCATTGCCGCGGCCCATCAGATCAACCAGGGAGAAACGCCGCAGCTGGCGTCGCCCTTCAAAACGCCCGAGGTGTGGAAGCAATCCGACTGTTTTTTCATCGATTCGGCGGAGGCAACGAAGCAGCAGCTGCACTTCGTCGGCCGGGTCCGGCAGCGCTTTGCCGCTATCGGCGACCGCGAGGCCCTGTTTGCGCAAACCCCGTACCAGCCCGACCTTCCCCAGGAAGGAGGAACGTCCTACGAGTTCAGCATCCCCAAGGAGTTTACCCATGTATCCCTGGGCACGCTGGCCATGGCCGATTCCGCTGCCGACCAACTCCTGGCCCTGGCCCGGCGGACCCACCCCTGGTCATCGCTCTATTACGGCCTGACCGCGCTCGATGTGGTGCGCAAGCTCTACAGCGAGTGGGCGCCCAAATATTATCCCGCCGCCGAGATCCAGGTGCTGACGCCGATGATTCGCGGTTCGCTGGGCGCGGCCAATCTGAACACGGTGCTGCAGCAGACCGTCAACCCGCCGTCGCCGGACAAGCCCGAACTGACTCTGGGCGAGCGGGTCTTCCGCCTGGGCGACCGGGTCATCCACCGCCGCAACAACTACGAGTTGAACGTGTTCAACGGCGACATCGGCCAGATCCGGGCCATGGACAACACCAGCCTCAGCTGCGAGGTGGTCTTCTTTCCCGATGGGCGGCGGGTCGAGTACAACCGCGATCAGATCGCCGAACTCGACCTGGCCTACGCCATCACCGTGCACAAGGCCCAGGGCTCGGAGTTCGATGTGGTCATCCTGCCGGTGCTGAGCCAGCATTTCCGCATGCTCTTCCGCAACCTGGTCTACACTGGCCTCACCCGAGGCAAAAAACTGGCCGTGCTGGTCGGTTCGCGTCAGGCCCTGGCCATGGCGGTGCGCAATCAGGACACCTCTCGCCGCCAGACCGCGCTGGCCCTGCTGCTGCGTCAATTCTGCCAGGGCGCGGCCGAGGCGTCTTGCGAGGACTGAACCGGGCGGATCGGCAGGGTGACCAGTCTTTCCTTTCAAAAAAACAGCCGCTGTGATAGCCTGCAGCCCTTGAACAGGCAGGCCGCACGGCCGGTTTCCCCATCCCCTTTGCCCATCCAGCACACCATGCCAGCCACCATTATCAGCGGAACCGATATCGCTCGAGCCATCCGCGACGAGATCACCGTCGAGGTCGAACACCTCAAGCATAAACACAATCTGGTGCCCGGACTTGCGACCATCCTGGTCGGCGAGGATCCGGCCTCCCAGTCCTATGTGGCGGCCAAGAACCGGACCGCCCACACCCTGGGCATCCATTCCGAGCAGATCACCCTGGCGGCTGATATCGACGAGGAAGACTTGCTTGCCCTGGTTGAGCGATGCAACCGCAACCCGGCCATCCATGGCATTCTGGTGCAGTTGCCGCTGCCGCGGCACATCGACGAGGCCAAAATACTGTTCGCCATCGACCCGGCCAAGGACGTGGACGGCTTTCACCCGGTCAATGTCGGCAAGATGATGCTGGGAGAGCGCTGCTTTCTGCCCTGCACCCCGCACGGCATTCTCGAGATGCTGCAGCGCTCGGGGGTCGAGACCTCGGGAGCCGAGGTGGTCGTGGTCGGCCGCTCCAATATCGTTGGCAAACCCTTGGCCAACCTGATGCTGCAGAAGCGGGCCGGCGGCAACGCCACCGTCACGGTCTGCCACACTCGCACCCGCGACATGGCAGCGCACACCCGCAGGGCCGATATCCTCATCGTCGCCGCGGGCGTGACCAGGATGATCCGGGCCGAACACATCAAGGAGGGCGCGGTGATCATCGATGTGGGCGTCAACCGCGTCGGCCGCACTCCCGGCGGCAAGGCCATTCTGGCCGGTGACGTTGATTTCGACGACGTGGTGGGCAAAGCCGGGGCCATTACCCCGGTGCCCGGCGGCGTCGGTCCCATGACCATCACCATGCTGATGAAGAACACCCTCCAGGCGGCCAAACAGGCGGCCGGGATCAACTGACCGGGGGCTGGGCATGCAGGGGGGCGGCAAAAAGGTGTGCAACACTTGCGGCGGCAGTGGCGAGATCGGCTACTTTCAGGGCGAGAGCCGGTTTTTCATCACCCGCGAGGAGTGTCCGGCCTGCTGCGGCGTCGGCTATGCGCTGGAGGACGAGGCGGACGATCCGCCCGGTCAGGCAACCGGGACAGACGAGGAGGAACCATGAACAGCAATGACCTGTGGGAGGCGCTCGGCTTGCTGGACAACGACCAGGCCTACCAGATCCTGATCCAGCTCTTTGCCCGCTACGAAGAGCAACAGGAGCAGCACCCCGACAACCCCGAGTCCCAGGCTTTTTTCCAGGCCCTGACCACCATCATCAGCCAGGTCCAGTCCTGCAACGTCAGCAGGCGGTAACGGCTTCCTTTTCCCCTCGATAGATTCGCCGCGCGCGTCAAGCCGCTTCAGCCATCGCGTTGCTGCGGGGAAAACCCTTGCACCAGGCGGTGCAGGTCGTCCGCGGTGCGGCCACCGGCATCAGCGCGGTAGCGAAGGGCAACGTACAACTCGACGATGGCCCGCGTTGGTTCGGTCAGGTCAGGCCGCTGACGTTTGATTGCATCCAGCAGATCCATAGGTCCCTGGTGCGGGGGGCGCGATATGCCGACCTGTTCCAGGGCGCGGCAGAAGGCGAGCCACGCTTCGGCGATCCTGTCAGGCCGCTCGGCTGACCGGCGCAGGAGGGCGAGCAGCAGGAAGTAGGCCGCAGCCAGGAGGATCAGGGTGATTGCCGCCACCTGGACCTTGCCCTTGTCGAGGTTGAGATCGATGCCGAGTTTGGCGAACAGGCGGGTCTGGTCGGCAAAGCTGTAGTTCATGACCCAGGTGTTCCAGCGGCTGTCCACCAGGTCCCAGGCGTTGGCCATCAACTGCATCCAGCCAGGCAGCCGGTTGATGTCGAACAGGCTGAGCGCCGAAGTGGTGCCGCCCGCGGCTAGGACTTCGGCCAGCGACAGGCGCAGTCGCATCGGCGCCACCGCAGCGGTCGGATCGACGCGCAGCCACTGTCCCTCCACCAGTACCTCGCACCAGACATGGGCATCGGACTGGCGCACCACCAGGTGATCGCCGTAGGGGTTGAACCGCCCACCCAGATAGCCGCCGACCAGACGTGTCGGGATGCCGGCCGCCCGCATGAGAAAAGTAAAGGACGCGGCATAGTGTTCGCAGAACCCGGCCCGGCTGGCGAACAGGAATCGGTCGATGGCCTCCCGACCATCGGCGCCTGCCTCGGCCGCGCCGGGTGTGAGGGTGTAGCGGAAACCGCCTTCGCGGAAATAGTACAGGGCCTTGTCGATGATCGCCCGGTCCGAGCCGGCCTCGGCTCGCCATTGCCGGCCCAGTTCGCGCGTCCGGCTGTTGCCGGCGTCCGGCAGGTGGAGGGCCTGGGTTGCCATGCCGTCCCTGACTGTCGCCCGGACCGCAGGGGTGGAGCGTATCCGGTAGGCGATGCGACCGGTCACCGGCCGCTGGCTGTAGAGGGCGTAATCGTCCATCAGCCAGATGCCGCGGCCGGGTGCGGCCAAGGGCAGGTCCAGGCTGAACAGCCAGTGGCGCTGGTGCGGCTCCAGGGTGATAGTGTAGCTGACCGGGTTGACTTCGGCTGTTTGTGTCGGCGCGGCCGAGCGGAAATGGCTGCCGCGACTCCAGCTGATTCCGTCGAACTGCCACAGGACAATGCCGCGCCAGTAGAGGAGTTCCGGCGGCGGTGCCAGGCCATCGAAGGTCACCCGGAAGGCGATATCGTTGCTCTGGGCCAGGCTGGCGATGCGACCAAGGGCAATCTCCTCGGAAAATCCCGTCTTGGCGCCGATCTGCGGCGGACGTCGCCACAGACCGCCCTGAATGCGCGGGAAAAGGAGGAACAGTATCAGCATGAAGGGTGTGGCCTGCAGGGCCAACCGGCCGGCCAGGCGCAGGGCACGGGCAAATCCCATGCCGGCCTGCTGCACGTGGATCAGGATCGCGGTGTTGAAGACAAGGGCCAGGGCGATGTAGAGCGTGGTCAGGAGGGCGTCGCTGAAGAACATGCCGCTGACAATGACGAAGTAGCAGAGGATACCGCCGATCACCATGTCGCGCTGTCGATCCAGCTCAAAGAGTTTGAGCGAGATCATCAGCGCCAGCAGGGCGACGAAGGCCTCTACGGTCAGGCCTTCGTTGGTCAGGATGGCGACCAGGAAGAAGACCCCGCCGGCCGCGGTGCGCAAGATCAGT
>JBGSPP010000386.1:0-4470 GCA_041738515.1 Desulfobulbus sp. | reverse complement strand
AATAGCCGACTGCATCGCCATGGCCCGGGACGCGCTCCGCCGCGATTTCGCCATTGACCAGCCGCGCATCGCCGTGGCCGGTCTCAATCCGCACGGGAGCGAGGAATCGATGTTCGGCGACGAGGAGGCGCGCCTCATCCGGCCTGCCATGGACATGGCTGCCGGGGTGGGCGAGATCAGCGGTCCCTGGCCGCCGGACACGGTCTTTCACCAGGCGGCCGGCGGCCGGTACGACGCGGTGATCGCCATGTACCACGATCAGGGGCTGATCCCCTTCAAACTGCTCCACTTTGCCGATGGAGTCAACGTCACCCTCGGCCTGCCCCTTGTCCGCACCTCGGTGGACCATGGCACGGCCTACGACATTGCCGGCCGCGGCCTGGCCGATCCATCAAGCCTCGCGGCCGCAGTGGACATGGCCCGGACCATTGTCGCCAACCGGGCCAGGGGGGAGGCGTCATGAACCGGGGATTGCTGATTGCCTTTGAAGGCATTGACGGCACCGGCAAATCGACCCAACTGCCGCTCCTGGCCGAGTGGTTGCGGCAGCAAGGGCATGCGGTGGTGGAGACGCGGGAGCCGACCGACGGCCCCCATGGCCGGCAGATTCGGGAGTTGTACCGCAACCGGGGGCAGATATCGCGGGAGCGCGAACTGGATCTGTTTGTCCTCGACCGGCGGCAGCATGTGGAGGAAGTTATCCTGCCCGCGCTCGCCCAGGGCCGGATCGTGCTCACCGACCGCTACTATTTTTCCACCGCCGCCTACCAGGGCGCAGCCGGCTGCGATCCGCTGGCCATCTTCGCCCGCAATGACTTTGCCCCGGCGCCCGACCTGGTTCTGCTCCTGACCATGACCGCCGCCGAGAGCGTGGCCCGCATCCGCGAGCTGCGCGGCGAGGACCTCAACGATTTCGAGCAGCAGGACCAGCTGGAACGGGTTGCGGCCCTCTTTGCATCCTTTCCCCACGACTGTATAGTACGCATTCCCGCTGCCCAACCCATGCAGGAGGTGCAGGCCTCCATCCGGGCGGCGATCCGGCAACTGTTTGTCCACAAGGGGCTGCCATGCGCAGGTTAATGACCCGTTCCCGCTGCTGTTTTCTCCTCGCTTTGGTCTGCCTGGGATTTGCCCTGCCCGGATGCCAGCCCCGGCCCGATTCCGCGGCCCAGACCGCTCCTGCCGGCCTGCCGGCGACGGCGCCCCTGCCCGTCGAGGACGGGGACACAGACTACGGCTGTTCCTATTTCTACTTTCTCTGGGGTCGCCACGCCGAACTGCTGCTTCGTTTCGACGAGGCTTTGGATGCCTATGAGAACGTCCTCATCTGCGACCCCAAGGCCGAATATGTCAGCGAGAAGATTCCGGTGCTGCTGCTGCGGCTGGAACGGACCGACGAAGCCGCCCTATGGCTGAGTCGTTATCTGCTGGAACATCCGGACCGGACCGGCATGCGCATGCTCTATGCCAAGGTATTGACCCGGCAGAAGAAAAACGAGGAGGCAATGCGGCAGTACAGGCTGATCGGCGACCGCCACCCCGACGACCCGGCCATGCAGCTTCTGCTCGCCGAGATGTATCTCTCCGGCAAGCAGTACGACCGGGCCCGCGCCGTGCTGGAACGCATCCTCGGACTCGATCCCGCCTCCTACCCGGCGCATCTGCTTATGGCCCGGCTCAATGTGGTGGAAGAAGCACCCGCTCAGGCTGTCGAGCATTACAAGAAGGCGCTGGCCCGCAACTGGTCCGCCGACTTGCAGATGGAGGTTGGCGAACTGCACGTGAAAACAGGCGACTATGATGAGGCTGCCGCCCAGTACAAAGCGATCCTTGCGCGCGAGGAGCACAATGAATCGGCCCGCATCGCTCTGGTGCATGTGTATCTGCTGCAGAAGAAGGACACCCAGGCCCTGGCCGAGCTGAAAAGCCTGCGCGCCTATGTCGATCAGCCCCAGCGGGTCGATTTGACCATCGCTCGCCTGTACGCCCGCCAGAAGCAGTTCGACAAGGCCATGATCCTTGCCGAACAGATTCTGGCCCGGGAGAACCTGCCTGAAGCCCGGTTTTTTCTCGCCGTGCTGCAGGCACAGGCCAAGAAGTACAATCAGGCCCTCAAGCAGCTCAAGCAGATCGACCGACAGGCCACCGAGTACCCCGAGGCCCTGTCCCTGCAGGTGCGCATCCTGCGCGAGCAGAATCGGGCAGACGAGGCGGTGCGCCTGCTGGAAGAGCACCTCGTCGCGGGTGACAAGGGTCGCAGTCCGGACCTCTTTCTTATGCTCGCAACCCTGCATCAGCAGCAGGGCAAGGAGGATCTGAGCCGCAAGGCGTTGCTGCAGGGGCTGGCGGCCTATCCCGAAGACGAAAACATATTGTACGAGTATGGCCTGCTGCTGGAAAACAGCGGCCAGCACGAGGCCGCCCTTCAGGTGATGCAGAGGATCATCGAGCTGAAGCCCGACAACGCGGCCGCGCTCAATTTCGTCGGCTACAGCTGGGCGGACGGGAAAGTCCATTTGGACAAGGCCCTGGACTACATCCAGCGGGCCCTCGAACTGAACCCCGACAACGGCTATATCCGCGACAGTCTGGGCTGGGTCTATTTCCGCCTGGGCAAGCTTGGCGATGCGATCAAGGAACTGGAGACTGCGGCCAAACTGTCGCCCGAAGACCCGGCCATCCTTGACCATCTCGGCGACGCCTATCTGGAGGACGGCCGCGTCAAACAGGCTTTGGAGACGTTCCGCAAGGCGATCAAGCTCCTGGGCGAGAATGAGAAGGAAAGTAACCGAATTCAGGAGAAGATCCGGATCATCGAAAATCAGGGAACGCTGTGATGGGAGTGTGCCGGTCGCAATGGCTGCCCCTGGCGCTGCTATGCTGCCTGCTGGCGCTGGCGGGTTGCGTCAAAAAAATGCCCGTCACCGAAACGCTTGCTCCGGAGGCGCGACAGGAGGCGACAGACCTTTTCGCCGCCTTCGTGGCCCGGCGACCGCCAGCAATCCTGGATGCTGATCTTCGTCTCACCTGGGAATTTCTCGGCGTCAAGGGCGGCGTTGACGCAACCGTGCAACTGCAGCAGCCGGCCTGGCTCCGTTTTTCTGCCAACGATCCGCTGGGACGAGCCCTGAATCTTCTGGTTTCCGACGGCGCCTCGTTCACCATGGTGGACAACCGCGCCGCCAAAGTCTATCGGGGAACAACTGATTCAAAATATTGGCACACCCGAGTGCCTGAGGCTGTCCAAACCGGGGAACTGTTGCCACTACTTGCGGGATCGGTATCGACAGGCGGGCCGGTCAACGTGCAACCGTCAGGGGATGGGATGGGGGCTGGATTTTGGTATCTGTGGACGGATGCACGCGCTATTCGTCACCATGTCCTGCTGGAGCGGCAAAACGGATGCATGTTGCGGCATCTGCTGGTAGATGGCAGCGGCAAGCAGGTGTTGAACCTGGTCTACACGGAGCACACCCCGGGGGAGGGCGGCTTTGGCTGGCCTGGCCGGGTGGAAGTCACGGGCCAGGCGGTCGGCGGTTCGGTGGTGCTGCGGTTCGACAGGATCTACAGCCGCCAGTTCCTCCCCGCCAGCACCTTCCAGCTTAACCCGCCTGCCCATTTCACGGTCGAAGAGGTTGACTGATCAGCTCTTCACCGTGTTGATGATGAGCACGAACAGATTTTCCTCCTTGAAAAACACCTGCTGCAGATCGTAGCTCTTGTTCGGTTCCAGATCGAGCACCACCCGCACCTTGTCCGGTTTCTTGCTCTTGGAGATGCGGATGACCTTGACGTATTTGCCGTCGGTCTTGATCAGGGCGCCCGCCGACTCGGCCAGCTGAGTGTTCTTGAAATCACAGATGACCCGGGGGATGCCCTCCTCGACGCCGTGCACGCTGGGCGGATGAAACTCGTTGAGTTTGAACAGCACCATCTCGCCCTTGGGCGACTTGCCGTCAAACTTGACCGATTCAATCATCGGCCCGGTGGCCTCGGTTTTTTTCGCGGCCGCGGCCTGCGTCTTTTCCTCCGGCCTGGCAGCCGGGGACTGAGGGGGCTGAGGCTCCGCCGGTGCGGCGGCGGTCTTGTCCGGGGTCGCTTTAGCCTCATCGGCCTTCTGCTCGGCAGGTTGCTCGGCGGCTGCAGTCTTGGCCACAGGCTGGGAATCGGGCTTTGCTGCAGCATCCGTCTTCTTCGCGACATCATCGGCCGGTTTAACCGGCTTTGCGGCTATGGCCGGATCCGTTGCGGGCTGCTCGGCCGGAGGCCTTGCCGCTGTTTGGTCCTGAGCGATCTTTGAGTCTTCGGCCTGTTCCTCCTTTTCCTGTTTGGCCGGAGTTTTCGCAGCGGTTTTTTCCTTGCCAGCTTTCTGCTCTTCCCCTTTTTTCGCGGCCTTCTGCTCGGCTGCATCGGTTTGGGCGGCGACCTGCGGTTCGGGTTTTGCAGCGACGTCCGGCTTCTTTGCTGCCT
>JBGSPP010000372.1:0-7936 GCA_041738515.1 Desulfobulbus sp. | reverse complement strand
GGCCGCCAGGGCCGCCTCCGGCTGGTCGCACCCGCCCCGCTGGGCGACCAGCGCCAGCGCTTCCTTGCCCTGATCCACGACATGCGGCAGCGGGGCGCGGACTACATCAGCCAGCTGTCCATGCTTACCCTGGCAGGCATCCACCGGCCGGAGCGGACGGAGAGCAAGCAGGCCATTGTCTCGAATCTGCTGGGCAGCGCCGAGATCAGCGCCCGCAAGGAGGAGGAGATGCTGCTCTGGCAGGCGCGGCTGGTGCTGAAACTTGCCGAAATCCACGCCATCGAGCAGGCCGAGCTGGATGAGGCCCTGGGGCGGATCGCCCTGCGCCAGGACGAACTGCTGGCCGAGCTGCGCGAGGAGGCGGACGAACTGTTTGCCCTCACCGAGAGCCTCGCTGACAGCGGCCACCGGGCCGAAGAGCTTCTGCCCCACCGGCTCAAGGCCTGGAGCCGGCTCGCATTCCACCACACCGCACTCAGGCGGCCGCGGGTGCTGGTCACGGGATACGAGGCGGCGCTTGCGACCCTATTCGAGACGTATGAGAAAAGGCGAGGACGGGAACCGGTGCGGCTGGGAAGTCTGATCCTGCCCCGCGCTGGCGCGCAGGCGCCGGACGACGCCTGGAGTGAGCCGCTGCGACCGACAGTCCCCTGCCTCGCGGAGGCCTTTGCCGCCCTCGCACAACCGGAGGACCTGCATCGGTCCGAGATCAGCCGTACGACCGAACTGTTCAGCCAGGGTGAGGCCAAGTGGGCGGAAGCGGTGGAGCAACGGTTCCCTCATTGCGAACGATGCCGGCTTGAGCTGTACTACTTCCCCGGAACCACGGACCGGGGTCTGTTTCTGGAGGGATTTGCCGGCGGGGATGCCGCCGGCACGATGAATGACGACGAAGAGGCGGGATTTACGGTGGGACTGTTGGCCGAGGGATGATGCGGCGCTCAGGCCGCGACGTTATTTGCCAAGGAGTATCTTGCCCACATCAGAGGCGTGGGCCAGCCGCAACCCATGCTGGTCAGCTTTTTTTTCTTACCGACTCCAGAGCCTGGACCAGAGTCTGGACATACTCCGCCCACTTGCCGGGCGTCTCGGCGATCTCCAGCCCCATGGTCTTGTTCTGGGCGCGGACAACCTCCCAACGGGGCTTGACCCGGAACTTGAAGTGAGTCCCGCCCTTGGACGCCACCACGGTGTAGGTGCCGATCTTCTTGCCCAGCACTGAACTCAGCTCGCTCACGCGCAACCCGTTACGGGAGACATCGCTCACCGTCCCGGTCCAGCAGCCGATGCCATCGGAGACATCAATGCTCATGTCGGTGACCACGATCCGGGGATGCTTTCTCTTTTCCATGCTCGTTTTCTTTGGCGCCATATCGACTCCAGAATACACCTTTGATAGCGCTCCACTGTTGGCCGAACCGACGATGTTCACCCCTTCGCCAGCGGCAAACACCTTAAAAACACCTAGACACCCTTGCCATGGCGGCCGCGATCTTGATCATTCCCCCCATTCCCGCCGGAGGGGCAACACCATATGGCCGCGCAGCTACCGCTCAGACAACCTTTTCCTCGCACTCCTCCCGGTAGGGGTTGATCGTCATCACGGCGCAACAGGCGGTCTTGACCACCTTGTCGGCCACGCTGCCGAACATGATCCGCTCCACCCCCTTGTAGCCGTGGGTACCCATGACGATCAACTGCACCTTCCTCTTGGCCGCGTAGGAGAGAATCTCCTCGGCCACATCGCCGGACAGCACCTTGCTGGTAACCTCGGTCACCCCTGCGGCGGCAAAGGCAGCCTTGTGCTCCTCGACAAAGGATTCCATCTGCTGCTGGGCCGAGGCGAACAATTCCTCCTCAAGGTTGGGCAGGTTGATGGGCGGGACGAAGAACCCGCTGTAATCCTCGAAATTCTGGACCACGAACACCAGATGGAGTTCGGCCTTGAAGGTTCCGGCGACATAGGCTGCCGCCTTGGCAATCTTGCCCGCGTTGTCGGAAAAATCGATCGGGGTGAGAATACTTTTGATCTGCTGCATACCACGCCTCCCTGTCCCATAGGTAATCCGGATTCGCCATTCCATCCACAAAGATACAATAAACGTTTCGCGGGGAATTTCCACCAATATCGGGCCTGCGCAAGCCTTCGCGGGGACCGTGGGTGCACGCGTGGACAAAGCAGTTGACCCTGCTGGTCAAGAAGAATATAGTTTGCCGGTTTTCGACGCCTGCCGTTCCGGTCCACAACGTGGGACAAAAAATCCGGCCCGCCCACAGCCCGCGGCAGCGTTCCGCGCCAAATTCCCGGTCCATGCGCCGCCATCCCGGGACACCGAGAATCAACATGGAATTCATCCCCAAATGGATCGCCTGGGAAATCACCCGCCGGTGCAACTTCAATTGCATCCATTGCCGCTCATCCTCGGCAAACGAGGTCATCGGCCATCCGGACTTTTCCTTTGACGAGGCCAAGCGCATCCTCGGCGAGATCCGCGCCTACGCCAACCCGGTGGTGGTGCTCTCGGGCGGCGAGCCGCTGCTGCGGCCGGACGTCTTCGACATTGCCGCCCACGGATCAAGCCTGGGCCTGCGGATGTGCCTGGCCACCAACGGTTTGCTGGTCACCGATGAGGTCTGCGGCCGCATCAAGGAAACCGGCATCAAGATGGTTTCCCTGAGCCTGGACGGGGCCACCGCGGAGGTGCACGACGACTTCCGCAAACAGCCCGGCGCCTTTGCCGGGGTGATGCACGCCATCGAACTGTTCAACCGCCACCGGATCGACTTTCTCGTCAACTCCTCATTCACCACCCGCAACAGGGAGGAGGCCCCGAAGATATACCGCCTGGTCAAATCCCTGGGCGCCACCGCCTGGTACCTGTTCATGATTGTGCCCACCGGCCGCGGCGAGGACATCATGGCCGAACTCATCCCGGCGGACGAATACGAGGCCATGCTCAACTGGCACTACGACATGGAGAAGGACGAGGACGCCCTCCTGGTCCGACCTACCTGCGCCCCGCAGTATTATCGAATCGTGCTCCAGCGGGCCAAGGCCGAAGGCGAGCGGTTCAAACGGCGCAGTTTAAGTTTCTCCACCGGCGGCTCCAAGGGCTGTCTTGCCGGACAGTTGATCTGCCTGATCGACGTCGATGGCAACGTCCTGCCCTGCAGTTACTTTCCCAAATCGGCCGGCAACCTCCGCAGCCAGTCCTTTGCCGACATCTGGGAGAACTCGCCACTTCTGCTCGACATGCGCAACTTTGCCGGCTACAAGGATCATTGTGGACAGTGCGAGTATCTCAATGTCTGCGGCGGCTGCCGGGCCAGGGCCTACGCCATGACCGGCGACTACCTGGCCGGCGAGCCCTTCTGCAACCACCGGCCGGGGCAGTAACAGCGCAACCACCGCAAGCCAACCCGCCGAGCGGACCCGTGATCGGTCGTTTTTCCCTGAACGGCGCGAAAGGCTGCATTCGGCCAAACCACACAGGCATCCCATGTTCAACGACACCTTTCTCAAGGCCTGCCGGGGCGAACGAACCGAATACACCCCGGTCTGGTTCATGCGCCAGGCGGGCCGGTACCTGCCCGAATACCAGCAGGTGCGCCGCCGGGTCAGCTTCCTCGAACTGTGCAAGAGCCCCGAGCTCTGCACCGAGGTGACCCTGCAGCCCATCCGCATCTTCGGCTTCGACGCCGCCATCCTCTTCTCCGACATCCTCATCCCCATGGAAGCGATGGGGCTTGAGCTTGCGTTCCACGAGGGCAAGGGGCCGATCTTTGCCCAGCCGGTGCGCAGTCAGAAGGCGGTGGACAACCTCGTCGTCCCCGACCCGGAGTCCGAGTTGCCCTTTGTCCTGGAGACGATCCGCCTGCTGCGGCGGGAACTGCAGGTGCCGCTCATCGGCTTTGCCGGCGCGCCCTTCACCCTGGCCACCTATCTGATCGAGGGCGGCAGTTCCAAGGTCTTCCTGCAGACCAAGCAGATGATGTTCCAGGAGCCGGCGATCTACCACAACCTGCTCTGCAAGATCACCGCCTGCACCAGCGCCTACCCCCAGGCCCAGGCGCGGGCCGGGGCCCAGGCCCTGCAGCTGTTCGACTCCTGGGCCGGGGTGCTCGCGCCCTGCGATTACGAGCAGTTCGCCCTGCCCTACGTCCGTTCGATCGTCAGCGACCTGCGGGCCATGACCGACGTGCCGATCATCTATTTCGCCAACAACGGCGCCACCCTCACCCCGCTGACCGCCACTCTGGACGCCGACGTGCTCGGCTTCGACTGGCGACTGCCCATTGCCGAGGCCATCCGGCAGGCGGGCAGCCACGCGGTCCAGGGCAACCTTGACCCTCTGGCCCTCTTCCTGCCCAAGGATCGACTCGAGGCACGGATCGCGACCATGCTGGCCGATGCCGCCGAGGCCAGGGGCTACATCTTCAACCTCGGTCACGGCATCCAACCGGAAACGCCGCCGGAGCAGGCGCGGATCGCGGTCGAGGCCGTCCACCGCCTCAGCGGCCGGTAGCGTCAGGGCAGCGCCCGCATGTCCAGTTCCGAGCAGACGCCAATCCCGGTGGTGCCCTCGCTGGCCGAATGCATCCAGCTGATGGAGCAGTACGCCATGCTGACCAACATCCGCCACCACTCCCTGGTGGTGGCCCGGCTGGCCGAGCAGCTATGCGAAGGTCTCCGCCTCTTTGCCCCGGATCAACCCCTGGCGGACAGGCAACTGGTGATCGCCGGCGCTCTGCTGCACGACATCGCCAAGACGCCCTGCCTCAACACCACCTGCGATCACGCCAGGGCCGGAGGCGAGATCTGCCGCCGGCATGGCTTTACCGAAATTGCCGTCATCGTCGAGGAGCATGTGCTCCTGCGCCAGTACGACCCTGAGCGCTACCGGACCGGCAGGTTCAGCGCCCGCGAGCTGGTCTACTACGCCGACAAGCGGGTGCGGCACAACGTGGTGGTCAATCTGGGCGAGCGGCTGGAATACATCATCGACCATTATGGCAAGGACAACCCGGTGCGGCGGCAGCTGATCCGGGAAAACTTCCAAAAATGCCTCTCCCTGGAGCAATACCTCTTCCGTTGGCTGCCCTTTGCGCCCGAGGATCTCGGCGCGTTCTGACCGCCATCCCAACAAGAAACAACCGGCGTCCTCGCCGACGCCGAAGGAGCGAGTATGCGCATTGCCTTCCATGGAGCCGCCCGGAATGTCACCGGCTCCTGTTACCTGGTCGAGTGTCGGGACAAACGGATTCTTATCGACTGCGGCCTCTACCAGGGCGGCCGCGAACTCGACGACGAAAACCGCAACGATTTTGGTTTCGACCCGACCAGCATCGATTACCTGCTGCTCACCCACGGCCACCTCGACCACTGCGGCCGCATTCCGCTCCTGAGCCGGCTGGGCTTTCGCGGCAAGGTCATCTCCACCTCGGCAACCCGGGAGCTGGCCCGACTGGTGATGCTCGATTCGGCGAGAATTCAGGAGGAGGAGGCCAGCTACCGCGATTACAAGGCCAGCAAGCGCCGCAACCGGGGCGAACGGGCCGAACCGCTCTACAACACCATCGACGCCCTCAACTGTCTCGACGCCTTTGTCGATATCGCCGCCTTTGAGAAACCGCGCGACCTCTGCCCCGGCATCCGCACCACCTTTTATGAAGCCGGCCATCTCCTCGGCTCGGCCTGCATCCTGCTTGAGCTGGAGGAAGGCGGGGTAAACCGGCGGCTGCTCTTCTCCGGCGACCTGGGATACGACGGCCGGGCTATCCTGCCCGACCCGGCCAAACCGCCCCAGGCCGATGTGGTGATCATGGAGTCCACCTACGGCGACCGCCTGCACAAGCGCCTGGAACCCTCCATCGAGGAACTCTACCAGGCGATCAACACCACCATCGATCGCGGCGGAAACGTGCTCATCCCCAGTTTCGCCCTGGAGCGCACCCAGGAGATCCTCTACTACCTGCGGGAGGGCATCGAGCAGCGCAAATTGCCGCGCCACCTCCAGGTCTTTCTCGATTCGCCCATGGCCATCTCCGCCACCCAGATTTTCCGCCGTCACCGCGAGTGCTTCGACGAGGAAACCTGGGCGGTGATCTCGGCTGGCAGGGATCCTTTCGAACTGCCCGGCCTGCGCATGATTCGCGACACCACCGAGTCGATCGCCCTGAAGCAGGCGCGGGGCGCGGTGATCATTGCCGGCTCCGGCATGTGCACCGGCGGCCGCATCCGCCACCATCTCCGCAACAACCTCTGGCGGCGGGAGGCCTCGGTGGTCTTTGTCGGCTATGCCGCCGAGGGCACGCTCGCGCGGCAGATCATTGAAGGCGCCGGGGTGGTGCGGGTACTGCAGGACGAGGTCGAGGTCAACGCCGAGATCCACACCATCGGCGGCTTCTCCGCCCATGCGGACCAGGCCGAACTGCTCAAGTGGCATGCCCTGACCGGTGGCCCCGAACGCACTTTCCTGGTCCATGGCGAGGAGAGCGCCATGCAGGTTCTCGCCGGCAAACTGACCGCCGCCAGGATCGAGATGCCTGAGCTGCATCAATCGTTTGCAATATAAAGAAAACGGGCGGAACCGCGGCAAGGCGGCTCCGCCCGAGACTCCGGCGGGATTTGGCGCAGACGCCCCCGCCAAACGTTGGCAGGCGGCTTGCGGTACAGCGGCAGTTATTTTGCCGGCTGGACCGCCGGGACGGCCGGATTTGTCGGAGCCGCCGGCGCCTGCGGCACGGCAGACTGGGGTTCTGCCGGGGCGGTTGGCGCGGTGATCTCATGCACCTTGGCCTTGCCCTGCTCCACCGCCGCATTGGACTCCTGCCTGGTTTTGTCCCAGGTCTTCTTTGATTGTTCCTTGGCCTTGTCCCAGGCGGTTTTGGATTTCTCGGCCGCGGCGTCCTTCAGTTCCCTGGATTCAGTCTTGGTCTTGTCCCAGGCCTCGGCTCCCGCCTTCTTCGACCGCTCATAGACCTCCGCCGACCCGGTCCTGGCCTTGTCCCAACCCTCGACCGCCGTGTCCTTGGTAGCCTCACCGACCGCGCCGGCCGCCTCCTTGACCTCCTTGCCGGCCGCGTTCCATTTGCCGGAGACCGCTTCCTCGGCCATGGCCTGGCTGCCCACCATCGCGGTCAGCACGAAGGCGGAAAGCAGTTGTTTGATGGTCTGTACGCAATGCATGGTGCATGTCCTCCTCTATTGATCTTCTGACTCCAGGCCTGTTGGCAATGCCCGACTGGCGCGTATTGCCATTGCAAAAAACGGGATTGCGACTTATCTTCGGTTTTGTTGCCGCCAATTGCCGCAACCCGAACCATAGTTGCTAAATATTACAGGATTTCTTCTCTTCCTGCCGCAATCTTTTTCCGGTCTGCGCGCTCTTGCAGTTTCCGGTTCTTCTGCCAACAGGGGTTTGACCCATGAACCGTACCCGCAACGCCATCTCGCTCACGCTGCTTGCCCTGCTTCTGCCGCATCCGCTATGGGCCGAGCCGCAAACGCCGCCGCCGGTGTGGACCGTGCAGGAGGCGGTACATTTCGCCCTGGAGCATAACCCGGACGCCCGAACGGCGCAGGCGCGCATGAGCGCCGCCGATGCCGACATCCGCGCCGCCAGGGCGGCCTTCTTCCCCCAACTGGGGGTGAGCGCCGAATACAGCCGAACCGACAACCCCATGTATTCGTTTGGTAATATCCTCAACCAGGGCGTTTTCTCCAACGCCATTGACTTCAACAACCCGGGCGTCACCGACAACCTCCAGGCCAAGGCCATGGTCCAGTACCGCTTCTACAACGGCGGCCACGACCAGGCGGCCCTGGATGCGGCCGGCGAACGCGGCCAGGCCGCACGGCTAGAGCGCGAGGCCATCCGCGCCCAACTCGGCTTCGGGGTGGTCCGGGCTTTCTACACCAGTGTCCAGGCCGAGG
>JBGSPP010000368.1:0-14828 GCA_041738515.1 Desulfobulbus sp. | reverse complement strand
TGCTGCGACCGGAGCAGCCGAAGGACACCGGAACAAAGCAGGTTGTCCCCCGACGGCCCGATGAGCATCGAGATGAAGAGTCAGAAATTATCCCCCAAGGAGCAGCATCAATGGCAGACTTGCAACAACTCGCGGATGCCCCGGACGGTACCTTCCGTCGGGTGCGGTATATCCTGACCGATATCGATGACACCCTGACCCTTGCAGGCCGGCTGCCCGCCTCGGCTTACGAGTCCCTGTGGCGACTGGACGCCGCCGGGTTCCAGGTGATCCCGGTCACCGGCCGTCCGGCGGGCTGGTGTGATCTGATCGCCCGGATGTGGCCGGTGGCCGGTGTGGTGGGAGAAAACGGGGCCCTGTATTTCCGCTACGACGGCAAGCGCAAGACCATGGAGCGGCGCTACTGGAAATCCGCCGAGGCCAGGCGGACCGATCGCCGGAAGCTGGACGCGATCAGGGAGGAGGCGCTCCGCCGGGTTCCCGGGTGCGCGGTTGCGGCTGATCAGGCCTATCGGGAGGCTGACCTGGCCATCGACTTCTGCGAGGATGTGGCGCCTCTGGACCTGGAGGCCGTAGCCGCCATTGTTGCCTGTTTCACCGAGGCAGGCGCCACCGCCAAGGTGAGTTCCATCCATGTCAACGGCTGGTACGGCGAGTATGACAAACTCACCATGAGTCGTCTTTTCTTTGCCGATATCTTCAGCATGAGGCTGGACGATGGGCGAGAGACGGTCCTCTATGTCGGCGATTCCCCCAACGATTCTCCTATGTTCGGCTATTTCCCCCACAGCGTCGGGGTGGCCAATGTCAGACGTTTTGCCGAACAGTTGGAGCATTGTCCTGCCTGGATCACCGGGCGCGAAGGCGGCGACGGTTTTGCCGAACTGGCGGACTTTCTTCTCAGCGCAGACGCTACTTCTCCCGTTCCACCAGCCCCTTGACGAACCACCGCTGCATCAGCAGCACCACCAGGATCGGCGGGGCCATGACCAGGAGCGATCCAGCCATGGCGATGTTCCAGAAAGGCGCGTCATCCACCTGGGGAATCAGATTCTTCAGGCCGATGACCGCGGTGGTCATGTCGGGAGAGGTGGTGATCAGCAGCGGCCACAGATACTGGTTCCAGCCGTAGACAAACTCGATAACCACCAGGGCGGCTATATTGGTGACGGAAAGCGGCAGCAGGATCCGGCGAAAGAAGACCATTGCCGAGGCGCCGTCGAGCTTGGCGGCCTCACAGAGTTCCTCGGGAATGGTGAGGAAGAACTGGCGGAAGAGAAAGGTGCAGGTCGCCGAGGCAACCAGCGGCAGGATCAGGCCGGTATAGCTGTTGAGCAGGCTCCATTCAAGGGAGATCGTTATCCTGTTGCCAACGATCCACTCGACGAAGCTGTTGAGGCCCAGGGTATCCAGCAACCATTGCAGCGGCCCGAACAGGTTGGCGGCAATCTCATAGGTGGGCAGGATACGGACCTCAACCGGCAGCATCAGGGTGCAGAACACCGTGGCAAAGAGCACCTTGCGGAAACGGTAGTTGAAGTAGACGATGGAAAACGCGCCCAGCATGGACACGGTGATCTTGCCGATGGTGATGCCGGCCGCCATGATGAAGGAATTGACGAGTTGCCTGCCGAGATTCCCCTTCTCCCAGGCGGCCTGCACGTTGATGAAGAACTGGTCGCCGGGTATGAGCGGCATCGGCACCCGTGAGACCTGATCCAGCGGCAGGGTGGCGGCGATGATGGCATAGAAGATGGGAAAGCCGACAACACAGATGCCGAGCAGCAGTAAAATGTAGGTGAGGGTGTCGAGCAGCGGGGTGCGTTCAACCATCATGGCGGTCACATCGAGTACTGCACCCGTTTTTCGACAAAACGGAACTGCAGGACGGTTATGGTGATGATCAAGGCCATCAGCACGAGCGACTGCGCCGCGGACGATCCCAGATTGAGGCCGATGAAGCCATCCTGGTACACTTTATAGACCAGGGTGTTGGTGGCGCCGCCCGGTCCCCCCTGGGTGACCGTATGGATGACGCCGAAGGTTTCGAAGAAGGCATAGATGATGTTCATGACGGTCAGGAAAAACAGGGTCGGCGACAGCAGGGGAAAGGTGATCACCCAAAATCTCCGGAATGGCCCGGCCCCGTCCATGGCCGCCGCTTCGATGAGCGAATGGGGTATGGCCTGCAGCCCGGCCATGAAAAAGACAAAGTTGTAGCTGATCTGCTTCCAGGCGCTGGCAACCACCACCATGATCAGGGCGTCCGAACCTTTCAGCACCGGATTCCACGGAATGCCCAGGTTGTTTTTCAGGAAATGGGCAACCACCCCGTAGGAGGGATGGAGCAGAAACAGCCAGAGAATTCCGGAAATGGCCGGGGCAACGGCATACGGCCAGATCAGGAGGGTGCGAATCAAGGCCTTGGCGCGGAGGGCCCGGTTGGCGAGGCAGGCGATGGTCAGGCCGAAGATGATGCTGGTCAGGGCCGTGGCCAGGCTGAAAAACAGAGTGATGCCGATGGATTTGAGGTAAAGGGGGTCGCTGAAGATCCGGACGAAATTCTCGAACCAGACGAACTGGCTCCTCCGGCCGAACGGGTCGCTCAGCATCAGCGACTGCAGCAGTCCCTGGACTGCCGGCCAGTAAAAAAAGGTCACGGTCACCAGCACCTGAGGGGTGATCAGCAGATACGCCAGAGTGCGCGAGGTGAAGTGGGATCGTTTGATCATGCCGTGGGAAGTGGTTGTGGCGGAGCTGATGTGCGCCGGTTCTCTCTGGATTGGACGGAGCCGTTGGCGCCTCGGTTTCAACTGAGGCGCCAACGGTCAATTCGACCGCTTACTTGTTGGTCTTTTCAAACTCGCGCAGCTTCTCGTCGCCGCGGCGCTTGGCATCCGCCATGGCCTGTTTCGGCGTCTTGCTGCCGTTCCAGATCAGTTCCATCTCCTCGTCGAGAATATTCCGGATCTGGACGAAATAGCCGAGGCGGAGGCCACGGGAATTCTTGTTAGGCGCGCGGCGGTTCAGTTGTTTGATGCCAACCTCCTGATAGGGAGTGGCGTCGAAGAACCCTTTGGCTTTCAACGATTCGTAGGACTTGACCGTGATCGGGAAGTACCCGGTCTCCATGTGCCAGAGTTCCTGCATGTCGGTCTGGGCAAGAAAATTCATGAAGGCCGCCACGCCCTTATAATGCTCCTTGGGATGGCCCTTCATCACCCAGAGGGAGGCCCCGCCGATGATGCTGTTCTGCGGATCCTTCATGTCGGCTTCAACCGGCAGCGGGGCGATGTCCCAAGCGAATTTCGCGTTCTGCTTGACATTGCCGATACCGCTGACCGACTCCATCATGATAGCCGCATCCTGCGAGACAAAGGCGGCGTTCGGTCCCTGATACTCGCGGCCTTCATAGGAAAACCGGCCGTCTGCCATCCAGGATTTAAGCCGCTCCATATGCTTGACCACCTTGGGATTATCGATCAACAGCTCGCAGTCCAGGCCCTCGTAGCCGTTGGCCTTGGAGGCAAAGGGGATATCGTGCATGGCGCTATAGTTCTCCACCTGAATCCAGGACTGCCAGGTCGTCACCATCCCTTTCTTGGCCCCGGACGCGACCAGTTTCTTGGTGATATCCGCCATCTGGTCCCAGGTCAGCGGTGTGGTTTTCGAGGGCAGTTCGATCCCGGCCTTCTTGAACATGTCCACATTGTAGTACATCACCGGCGTGGAGGAGTTGAAGGGCATGGAGAGCAGGTTGTTCTTGTCATCGACATAGTAGCTGAGGACGGCCTGGAGATATCCGGGCCAGTCGATCTTGTAGCCCTCGTCGGCCATCAGCTGATAGATGGGATAAATGGCCCCGGACAGCATCATGGTCATGGTACCCACTTCGAAGGATTGGAGGATGTGGGGCTGTTTCTTGGCGCGGTAGGCGGCGACGCCGGCGTTGACGACTTCGTCGTAATTACCCTTGTTGGTGGCGACCACGACAAAATCCTTCTGGGAATCATTGAAGGCTTTGACCATTTTGTTGAGCGTTTCTCCGCGCGCTCCCCGCATCGCATGCCACCACTCGATGGTGACCGGTTCCGCCCATACCTGACCGGCAAAGAATACCGCCGTCAGCACCAGGGCCATGATCGTTGCTCCGCGTTTTCTGTTCATGCGTCTGTCCTCCTCAGAGAATGAATACAGTATCCAGCCCATCCGTTCAGGGCCGGTTCCTCTTGCCAAGCATCCCCTCGATTGCTACCCGTTTCAGGAAAGAGAGTCAAGTGAGAATGCCGTGATTAGCGAGCACGTCAGATCATCCGGCACCCGCCTAATGAATGCTGTATTCTGGTCGAAACCGTGGCGTTGCCTGGCGTCCAGTCGATCCACTCGAACGACTCCCCGCCGCCGCATGGTTGCTCGGGTTACGACCGGCTTTTCTCCTTGAAAGCGGTGGTTGCTTCCGGTAAGAGGAAAGTGCTGCCAAAACGCCCATCGCCTGTATTGCGGCAACCATCCCGCTGAGCCTTTCCCGGAGGGCAATCGGCCGCCGTCTGGAAGCAGGCCTCGGCAGGGAGGCGCGTATCGCTTTCGCTCGCAGAAAGCAACGACAACGAGAGATCGAATATGGCTAATGTTATCCTGGAAAATGTGGTGAAACGATATGGGCGATCAACCGTTGTCCATGGCGTTGATCTGAACATCTCCGATACCGAGTTTCTCGTGCTGGTGGGGCCTTCCGGCTGCGGCAAATCCACCCTGCTGCGGATGGTGGCGGGACTGGAAGAAATCAGCGAGGGCCGGATTCTCATCGGCGACCGGGTGGTCAACGACATCGCGCCCAAAGATCGGGGCTGCGCCATGGTCTTCCAGAATTACGCTCTGTACCCGCACATGAACGTGTACAAGAACATGTCCTTCGGGCTGACCATCAAGGGGTTGCCTCAGGCGGAAATCGAAAGCAGGGTGCGGGAGGCGGCGCAGATTCTAGGCATCGAGGAACTGCTGCATCGCAAACCGCATGAACTGTCCGGCGGGCAGCGGCAACGGGTGGCGATGGGCCGTGCCATCGTCCGCAATCCTTCCGTGTTTCTCTTCGACGAACCCCTTTCCAATCTCGATGCCAAACTGCGCAACGTTATGCGCACCGAGATCAAACGCCTGCACCAGAAAGTGCGCTCGACGATCATGTACGTCACCCATGACCAAGTCGAGGCCATGACCCTAGCCGACCGGATAGTGGTTATGCGCAGCGGCCGCGTTGAGCAGATCGGCACCCCGGACAGCCTTTTTAATCATCCCGCCAACACCTTTGTGGCCGGATTCATCGGCAGTCCGCCGATGAATCTGGTAGCAGGCCGGATTCAGCGGATGACGGACAGTTGCCACGTGGCCTTGTCCGAAGGCCTGCACATTCCGCTCCCGCAAAAGGACGGGAAACCCCTCCCCGAGGAGGGGCGGCAGGTGGTGTTTGGCATTCGCACCGAAAGCGTCAGCCCGGTTTTCCCTGATTCCGAGCCGATCCGGGAAGGGGCATGGCGCGTCAACGGTCTGGTCGAGGTGGTCGAACCGCTTGGCGGTGAAACCCACCTGCACACGGATATCCAGGGCGTTAAATTCATCGCCAAATGCGAAGGCCACCACCGGATCGAGGCAGGTCAAGGCATGCCCTTTTCCATCCGTCTCAATGCCATCCACCTGTTTGACGCCGAAAGCCAGCAGGCCATATACTGAGAGCCTCCCGCTCGCATAATGGCCAAGCGGCGTCAGACCGCCCTTTCCTCTTCCTGCTGGTTCCGGACCGAAACACAGCCGGCCTTTTCGCCCGCCTGCTCAGGTTCGGGGCGGGCTAGAAACTGAGTTTCAGACCGACGTTCCCGGTGATCCCGCTCACATCGATGTCATCGTCATCGCCTTCCGCTTCCAGTTCGCTGAAGCGGTACACCACCTCGCCAAACAGCTTGAGGCTTGAGGAAACGATGGCCCATTCAAGCCCACCGCCCAGATAGAAGCCGAAGTCGGAATCGATGTCGAATTTCTCCGCGTCTGCATAGATATAGGACAGACCGCCCAGGGCATAAGGGTTGATATCCGCATCGGGGAGGAGGTGCAGTTGCACGCCCAGATCAAAGGGCAGTAATGTGAGTTCGTTGTCTTCTCCCAGGGTGCTGTTTTCAAAATAATAGGCCCGGCCGTCGAGCTTGATGTGTTCGGTAAATAAGGGCAGACTTAAGCCGATGCCGCCACCCCATTGTCCGTCGGTCTCGTCCTTGTCCCAGTAACTGCCAAACCCGTAGAGATCAATCGCCATTGCCGGCGAACCGGGAATTAAGGTCACACATCCCAGGCCAAGGAGCAGCCCAACCATTGTTTTGTTCATTGTATGCTCACGGAGTTTCATTGGTCTGTCAGGGCGGGACAGAGGACAGGCGCCCGAAGTCCCGCTGTTCTTTTGCTGCAGAAAACTGTAAAGGACAAGGCCATCCTGTCAATACATTTCCTTGGAATTGTTGAATTGTTAACCTGCATCGCGCGTCTGACCTCTTTTCCGACACACCCGCTGTCAGGCCTCGCCTCGGGAACGGAACGGTGTGACTGTGCCGCCCTTCCCACCTGCGGAAACAAAACGAGCGACCCGGTTGCCCGAGTCGCTCGCTACTCATTTTTAATCAAGGTGTTCTGGAACAATGCTCAGTCGCAGTTGGACCGCCACGATTGACTATACTTATTTGGCTGGCACGACCGCCGCCAGATACTCGCCGAGGATCATGCCCATGTCCATCGGCAGCGATGAATCCGTGCTGATTACCCAGGAGGCGGCGAAGGCGTTGTTGTGGCTTGAAATGACCTTTTCGTGTACCACCTTGCTGGTAGCGGCATCCGTCAGTTTGACATAGACATCCATGTAGGAAGAACCCGCAAAAGCCCCGCCCCATATTCTGGCGCCGGTGCTGACGATCCGCATGTCGGCAACTTCAGTGTTCACAATCAAAGTGTTGCCTTTGAATCCAGTAACGGAACCGTTTGCATCAATGGATTCCACCCGTTTATACAGATTCTTACTCTTCAGGTGCGAGAGCATGCCGGACTCGAATTGCGTGGCCGCAACTGGGTAGTCAGCATCCAGTTGTGCGCTGGTTTCCAGGGGCGCCAGCGCGATGTTGTCATAGGCGGCCGTCAGTTTGGGCTCCTTCTGGACGAGTTCCATGCTGACGCCTTCAAGCCGGCTGACTCCAAGGAATTTCGCGCTTTTTTCCGCATCCTCGACGGATGCCTTATCGGTCGTCGCCTGCTGTGGCCGTCCACCGCACGAGACCAAGGCCATGGACAAGGAACACGCCGCTACGATCCTGAACCAATGCATACGGTTTTTCATCGATTTCCTAAATGGGTTATTGAGGTTATGCTGACTGGAAAATAGCCCCTGTCAACGATGGCGCCCCCCAACCCCTGGGCTGTTTGGCTTCTCTGGCGCGCCCGGAGGGATTCGAACCCCCGACCCTTGGATTCGAAGTCCAATGCTCTATCCAGCTGAGCTACGGGCGCGGCGTGATATGATAACGGCGAACAATGAACAGCTGTGGGAAAAAGCAATTGGACCGGCCTGAATGCCTCAGTCCGAGGAGAACACTGGAGCCGATATCCGGATTTGAACCGGAGACCTACTGATTACGAATCACAAAAAACACAAATTCAAACGATTAGGCATGAGTAAACAAGGGTAGCAATAATTTAAATTACACGTGATAAATCAATTAATTAAACACTGCCGCGCGACTGTTACTGTTTACCCATGATTACCCAAGGATACTCATGCCTCTCTGGAGATTTGGCAAAATTTTGGCAAAATCAGAATAAATATAATGCGGCCAAAATTTCCAAAAAAGCCAGTAACGGGCTTTTCTTAACACAATGCAACCTCTAATTCCATTGTGATTTGAGGTAGGTTGAAAAAAATAGAGACAAAATGGGAGTACTCCGCCCTCGCTTTACATCCTGCTGTTACATTGATCCGAATAATTCCCTTCTCCGCTCAGCGCAGGGAGGATTATCGCGTAGCCGGGCACGGTTGATGGCATCTGCAACCCTGTCGCTCGTGATTTTGCGTGCGTCGATCCATCTGTTATAGTCTGGGAGGTGACGTTTAAGGCGATCGCTGCAATTTCTTGACGATTCGATGCCGGTGCCGTCCTCGAAGTGGAGCAGTAGCCAATATTCAAACTTGGGGTTGTTAAGGGTGAAGCCGTAATAGCCTTGCACCTGAGCCCAAGCGTGAAGCTGGGCCAACTGTTCGTCGGTCCACTGATCCTCGTCAACCACGAGCCAGGCTTCGTCGGAGGATCTCAATGGGGTTATAAACGCATTGACGCTGCCGCCAAACGATAGTATGATTTTATCATACTACCTATGGAGGTACATAATAATGCACACAGGAAAAGCGGAAAGGATCACAATCACCCTACCGCCTGACATGCTCGCTACGATCAAGACCAAGGTTCAATCCGGTGCCTACGGATCGACAAGCGAAGTCATCAGGGAGGCCATGCGCTTTTGGGAGAGACAGCAAGAGGAACACGAGGCCCGCCTTACTCTCATCCGCAGCCGCTTAATGGCCTCGGCCCAGAGCGGCGAACCCGTGCCGCTTGACGATGCTTTCAAGGCCATAGAGCGGATGCACCAACTGCGGATGAAGTAGTAAATGAAAAAATACGACGTTTACCTGATGCCCGATGCCATCAAAGACCTTGAGGCTATCTACGGTTACATCGCGGACAAGAGCGGCTTTCCTGAAAGGGCTTGGGCTTACGTTGAAAAACTCCGGCAAAAGTGCGACGAAATGGAAACAGCCCCCCTCCGAGGGCAGCAACGAGACGACCTCATGCAAAATATGAGGGTTGCCCCCATAGATAAAAAAGCTGTTATCGCTTTCATCGTGGACGAAGAGAAAAGGGCTGTTCTTGTTCTCAATATTTTTTACGGGGGCAGGGACTACGAAGCCCTCATGATGGAATCCCCGAAAGAAACCACCAAATAGATTCATAAAAGCTTCTTTGGGGGGGGTGATTTTCTCCGCTGACAATTCCCATCAAAGACAGATGGTTTTTTATATCAATTACGAATAGTTGTATTATTTTTTACTATTTCATTGCGGCGCTTTTTTTAGGTAAAATGCCTAATTCTAGGCAATGAGTTGCAATAGGGAGAAGGCTTTACTTTAATGTCGTACGCTGAACTTGAAGCGGTTGTGATGCCCAATGGCATGATCCAGCTTGAATGGGTTGAGTCATCGAAAAAACTCAGCAACGCTAGCGACATCTTGCAACAGGCTCTTTTTGCCCAGTATGTGGCCAATCCCGACAATTGGCTTCTCTATCTCGGCTTCTGTCAAAACACCCTACACCTCTCGCCTTCTCTGGCTTTCTGGCAGACCTTTTCCAGCCTGTTCACTCAAAAACTTCGTTTGACTCCGAATGTCGAACAGCAGCGCGGTCAGGTTGTCATTCCTCTTGATCCAGAAGAACTCAAGAATTTCTACAATCGTATTCCGCTTATGCCAGGGGGAGAATATCTCAGTGTTGACCTGCTGCGTTCCTTGTGGCAGGACCTGCATGATAGCTTCTTTCGGCAAATCGCCTCCTTTGCCGGAACGGTTGAGGCTTTCATCAAGAGCTACAGCCCGGACATCCATGTCGTTGGCCGTATCTATTTTCATCTTGTCGAGAATCGGCAGGGACCAGACCCGTTTGCCTTCTTGGCTACCTATGCCACCGACTTGAATGCAGATGGCCAGTCCAGGCATCTGCCCCTGAAATACGCTCTGGAGGAATATAAAACCGATACTGACAAACTCCTGCAACTCCTCGTCAATGTCACCGATGCAGCTGAGCAGAGTGAACTGATCAATGATTTGCTCGAATCTGGCGATTTGTTTTCGCCACTTAGTTGGTCCACTCGGGAAGCCTACACTTTTTTGAAGGAGGTTCATCTCTACGAGGATTGCGGTATCCTTTGCCGAATCCCGAACTGGTGGAAGGGTCAGGCTGCGCGCATCGGCGTCAATATCAGCATTGGCGGAAAAGCACCATCCCTGGTCGGGATGGACGCATTGCTTGATTTCCGGCCCCGACTGATGATCGGTGATGTCGATATTTCAGAGGACGAAGCCCGACGCCTGCTCCAGGAGTCGGAAGGCCTGGCCTTCCTTAAAAATAAATGGGTTGCCGTTGACCCTGACAAGCTGCGACAAACCCTCGCGGCCTACGAAAAAGCAAAGGCTCTGGGCGAGGGCGAAGGCATCAGTTTTCTCGACGCCATGCGACTTTCCATAAACCCCGACAAATTACTGGGCCCCACAGAGGCCAGTACAGTTTCTGGGGTAACCCATGGCGAATGGCTGCAGTCAGTCATTGGAAAATTGCATCACCCTGAGTCAATTGGCAAGGTGACCATGGACCCAGGCTTCAAGGCTACCCTGCGCGCGTATCAGCAGCAGGGGGTACAATGGCTTTGCATGCTACATACCTTGCGGTTGGGTGCTTGTTTGGCTGACGATATGGGGTTGGGTAAAACGATCCAGATCCTGGGATTTCTCCATGTCCTGAAAAACCAAAGGGCCATGCAACCTGGCCGCGCCTCGCTTCTGGTTATGCCAGCCTCACTCCTTTCAAACTGGACCAACGAAATCAACACCTTTTCCCCAAGTCTGGTTTGTTTCGTGGCCCATCCCGACTTCCATAAAGCCCAACAGATCTCGGCCCTGCATGAAAAGCAGCTTGATGCCATCGATCTCGTCATCACCACCTATGCGCTCGTCCAGCGCTACGACTGGCTACGTGAATATCCTTGGCACGTTGTAATTCTTGACGAGGCCCAAGCGATCAAGAATCCTGCCGCTAAACAAACCAAGGCAGTTAAAGCATTGCCCGCGACTAATCGGATTATCATGACCGGCACCCCGATTGAAAACCGGATGGCTGATTTCTGGAGCCTTTTTGATTTTGTCAATCCCGGCTTGCTGGGCACCGCCAAGGAGTTCTCTTCCCTGACCAGGGGACTCGCGGAAACTCCGACTGGCTATTTCGGTTTGCGCAGAGTGATTAGCCCGTTCATCCTTCGGCGAATGAAGACCGACAAGTCGATTGTCAAAGATCTCCCGGACAAGGTGGAGGTCAAAACCTGGGCTCTGCTCAGCAAGAAACAGGCTGTTTTGTACGCAGAGCTCATCGATTCCATAAAGAAATCCATTATAGAGTCGGAAGGCATACAGCGCAAAGGGATGATTCTCTCTGCACTGATGAAATTCAAGCAACTCTGCAATCACCCTTCGCAGTATCTGGGACTCAGTGTTTTTGACGAGAAAGAAAGTGGCAAGTTCAGCCGATTACGGGAAATTTGTGAGACCATCTACGAAAAACGTGAGAAGGTACTAATCTTTACCCAGTTTAAGGAGATGACCGGCCCATTGAGTTACTTTCTAGCCAGGATTTTTCATCGCGAGGGCGTGGTGCTCCATGGTGGTGTGCCGGTCAGTAAACGCAAGGAACTCGTCGCCAAGTTTCAAAGCCATGAGTATGTCCCGTTTTTTGTCTTATCATTGAGGGCGGGTGGAGTTGGCCTCAACCTGACGGCAGCTAATCATGTCATTCATTTTGACCGATGGTGGAACCCAGCTGTCGAAAATCAGGCCACCGATCGGGCCTTCCGTATTGGCCAGAAAAAAAATGTGATGGTACATAAGTTCCTGACCAAAGGGACTATCGAAGAAAAAATCGACGCTATGCTGGAGCGAAAGTCACAATTGACCCACGATATTATCGTCCCGACCGGCGAAAATTGGATCACCGAGATGAGCAATGACGAACTGCTCGAGATGTTTACTCTCAACATTACGTAATTAATGGATAAACTTATGCACGACTGGGACATCTATCCCAAATATGTGTCGGTGGCTGAGAAAAAGGCCAAAGCTGAAAAGAAATTGAAGCAATTGCAAAAGAAACGGCCTGGCATCAAACCGGTCGTCCTTTCGGGAACCGCCCTGGCCAGAACCTGGTGGGGTAAATCCTGGAATCAGAATCTGGAACGCTATGCGGATTACAGCAACCGCATCAGCAGGGGCCGCAGCTATGTGCGGCATGGTGCTGTCCTTGACCTGCAGATTGCAGCCGGTGAAGTGCAGGCGCTTGTCCAAGGTTCCTCGTCCAAACCCTATGAGATCAAGATCAGCATAAAAGCCATCAGTGCGTCTCAATGGCGAACCATTAAAAAGCAGTGCGATGGCCAGTTGAAATCATTGCAGGACTTGCTGGCTGGAAAATTCCCCAAGGAATTAAATGAAATCTTCCTCACCGAAGGCAAAGGTCTCTTCCCGTTGCCCAAAGAAATAAAATTTGACTGTAGTTGTCCGGACTGGGCCTCTATGTGCAAACATGTGGCAGCGGCACTCTATGGCATTGGTGCCAGACTCGACGAAGACCCTTCTCTATTCTTCACCCTGCGCAATGTGCGGATGGAAGATCTGGTGGCTGAGGCTATCCAGGACAAAACCGCCGAGCTCTTGGCCAAGGCCAAAAGCAAAAGTGCCAAGGTCTTTGATGAGGCCGCCCTATCTTCCCTGTTCGGCATTGAACTGGACACACCACCGGAGTTTGATCGCCAAGACAGCAAGGCTAGCGACACCCTCCCCGCTTCGCTCGCAGGTAAACTCCTTAATCGAGCTCTCTCTCCAGCTCCTGTTAAAGAAAATGCAACCAAGAATGTTGATGCCCGCAACTTAACTTCCCCAAATCAACGTCTATCCAGCAAACAAATCCGAATCGACCGAAGTCGGCCACCCCTGGATCCCATTGAACACGTAGCCACGGTCATTGCCAAACATAAGGCCGGAGTGGATGCTGATACCTTGGCAGAAAAAACGGGGATCGCTAAATCCAAGATTTACGCGCTCGTGCATCGACTGAAGCAACAAGGAATAATCACGACCAAGTCCCGTGGGGTGTATGTAAAAAAGTAAGTTTTGCCATTCATCACCCCGCCGCCTCATGTGAGCAAGACGAAATTATCGTGTTGGTGCAAACCCGTTAATACCCTACACAAAATGGTTTATTTTGTCCCATATCGCCGCGCCGACTTGATTTAATCTTTTTTAATCGTTATGATTTATTTTAAATCATCCGGTGGCGGCCGGGTAGAACCTCGCTAGATGTAAAGGGTGTGATTATGGGAACTCAGACAGATACTCGGGTGTTAACCGCACATGTGCCTATCCAGCTTGCTGAAAAAGTGGATCAAATGGCCGTTCGGTTGGAGCGTTCGCGAGGATGGATCATGAAACAGGCCTTGTCGGCCTGGGTAGAACAGGAAGAAGATCGTTATCGTTTGACGCTTGAAGCACTTGATGACGTGGACTCGGGCCGCGTTATCGACCAGCAGGCGCTTCAAGCATGGGCGGACAATCTTGAGCGGGATGAACCTTTGCCGGTTCCATACTGATGGAATTGCAATGGACTCGCAGTGGTTTGTCCGATCTTTCTCGGCTGTATGAGTTTTTAGCTGCCGTGAATAAAGGGGCAGCGGCACGCACCGTACAATCCTTGGTTAAGGCGCCGACACGTTTGTTGGTCAATCCACGTATGGGAGAGCAATTGTTTGAGTTCTTACCGCGTGAGGTGCGTCGAATCATCGTGGGGCAATATGAAATGCGCTACGAACTCCAAGGTGAGTACATTTATGTATTGCGATTATGGCACACTCGAGAAAATCGATAACCCCTTTAGTGGCTTGGCGTTTTTCCACATCGAGTAGGGTGAGGCAAGTTTGATCATACTTGAGGTCGGTCGTCAATAGTGGACACCAAATAGCTCCCGCGGCCAATGGTTGTTCAAATACCGACGCTCAAAGGCGGCCGGGGCATGGTAGCCGAGTTGCTTATGTCATCGCTGGCGATTGTAGAAGAGTTCGATGTATTCCGAGATCTCCCGCACGGCCTGTCGCCGCGTTTCATGCTGCCAATTTAAAACATGCTCCGTCTTCAGCGTACCCCAGAAACTTTCAAACCACCGGCTTTGCCGATGGTTACCGATGAACAATCCTCGAACCAATTGGAGGATTGTGGAGTTCAGAATAACAAGAAATTCGATCAGACCAACGTGAATCCGACCAAGACTTCCGGAGCGATAACCCGAAAGGTGAATGATTCGGTCACGAACAGGTCAATTTCTTTTGCGGTGTGGCTGTGGTAACCGATCGCGAAGTCCTGGCCCACGGTCAATTCAAGATCGCCGCCACGGGCAGCGACCAGAAGGGCATCCCTGACGCATTCGGAGTAGATGACTTGGCCGCTGATCTGACTCTCCAGGGTGGATCGCAGGGTACCGCCGGGCGTGCTTCGGGCCAGAAATTTCCAGAGTGGCGCGGAGACGACCAGATTAGCCGGCCCTTCGACCCCCTCTTTCAGCATCCGGGTCTGTCCTTCAGCCACGGCATCGACAATCACATCCATACCCAGGGACAGGGAGAGACTCCTGTTTTTGGCCGAGGCATGCAGGCCGACGATTTCTCCTGGCTTGAAACCCTCGAAAAGGGCATTTTCTTCGTAACTATTCAGCACAATCGGTTCACGATGAGGCGGTCATAAAGGCTGGCCAATTGGTCTGGAAGAGCAAGCGCAAGGCTTCGGAGGCCGTCATTCCCTGTTTTCTGCAGGTCGACACATAGCTAGATTGTCCTCAGAATTAGATATCAATTTGATATCATTGAGTAAGCAATGAATTTTTGTTAAGGTAAACGCACAAATATCAGCGAAGACCCCTCAAAAATCGTGCGCCTCATGATTC
>JBGSPP010000122.1:0-9247 GCA_041738515.1 Desulfobulbus sp. | reverse complement strand
CAGCGCACCGGTTCGGTCGCAGCGCCCGTGGTCAGGATCTCAAACTGTTGGCCGCAGTCGCGGCAGCTGTATTCAAAAAGAGGCATGGCGTGCTCCTGTTTATCAGCATGCCGCGCAGGTCGGCATGGGAGGGATGACTGTGCAGGTCAGGATACGATTCGAGGATGCGTTTGTCAGCTGAAAAAGTGCATGAGGTTATGGACGGCGGGCAACCACCGCCGGCATCCATCGATCCGGCCGCCCTGGCGGGGATGGCCGTGGCCCTCCGGGCGATCCTGCTGACGCACCGCCAATCAGGCATCGCCTCCTACCCCCTGACACCGGCCCTGCGGCGATTCCTGGCGGCGAAGAACGTATGTTCTTCAGGCCAGTCAGAGCCTGCCTCTCCGGGTCGGCAGACCATCGGCTTCCGGCCGGAGGGTACACCAATTCCCCCGGTGTTCCGTCAAGCGGAAAGCGGCGGCTTAGATGCGCTGATGGAGGATATCGCCGCCTGCAGGCTGTGCGGCCTGGCCGAGGCCCGCCAGGGGCAGGTGCGGGGCAGAGGTGGAACGTCCTCTGGCTTGATGTTTATTGGCGATTGTTCCAGCCAGAGCGAAGTGTTTTCCGCCGAGATCCTCTTTGGCGTGGAGGAGGATGTTATGCTCTGGAACATGGTTCGCGCCGTGGGGTTGACCCCGAAAGAAGTGCGTGCCACCAATGCGGTGCAGTGCTGCCCTCTGCCCGGACGGACGCCCGATCCGGAGAGCGGGCAACAATGCCTGGTCCATCTGCGGCGGGAGATCGCCCTGGTTCGGCCCCAGATCATATGCGCCATGGGCGAAATCGCGGCCGCGGCGGTACTTGGCTGCAGCGAATCGGTGGTCCGGCTGCGCGGCCGGTTCCACGAGTACACCCGGGGCGGGGAGGACATGGCAGGCATTCAGGTCATGGTCACCTTTCATCCTCGCTTTCTGTTGAAGCAACCTGAACCGTCACGGACAGAGTTGAAAAAGGCGGCCTGGCAGGATCTGCAGATGATTCAGCGCCGCCTGCGGCAACTGGCGGACAAGAAGGGCTGAGGCGCTGACGCACACTGGTTGAAATATGCACGAGGCGGGCCGAACCACGCATGCGAGTGGGGTTGAATGAAGTTCGCGACAGTTTCAATAATTTGAAAGGAGCACGCATGGCTGTTCATGAAATTACCCACCCCTTGGTCCGGCACAAACTCGGTCTGCTCCGCGAAAAGGACGTTTCCACCAAAGATTTCAGGGAACTGGCCTCGGAGGTAGGCATGTTGCTGGCTTACGAGGCTACACGAAACCTGCCAGCAGAAAAGGTGACCATCGAGACTTGGTCCGGGCCGGTGCAGGTGGACCGGATCAAGGGCAAGAAGATTACCATCGTCCCTATTCTCCGTGCCGGCTTGGGGATGATGGACGGCGTCCTCAAGGCGGTGCCAACGGCCAAGGTGTCGGTGGTCGGCCTGTACCGCGACGAAAAGACCCTGCAGCCGGTCACCTATTTCCAGAAACTGGTGCAGGACATCGATAAGCGTCAGGCCATGATCCTGGACCCGATGCTGGCCACCGGCGGCACCCTGGTTGCCACCATCGATATGCTGAAGGCGGCTGGATGTCGCGATATTATCGGCATCTTCCTCGTGGCTGCGCCGGAGGGTATCGCCAGGCTGGAGCAGGCCCATCCCGATGTGGACTTGTATGTGGCGGCCATAGACGAGCGTCTCAACCAGGACGGTTACATCTGCCCGGTCTGGGCGACGCCGGCGATAAAATCTTCGGCACGAAGTAGGCAAGACGGTGCGCATCAAGGCATGCCGCCCAACAGCGGCGGCGATGTGTGCAGCCCGGGGAATGGAGAAGCGCGGGGCAGGGTGCCCTTCTCAGGTCTTGGTTCTGCCGGTGACAAACAACTCAAAGAGCTTTTCCAGGACAAACGGGATGGCTGAGGCCTGGGCGTTGGCCGACCCAGCATAGGCCTTGGTCAGTTCGAAGGCGCGCTCAAAGGCCTCCTCGTGATCCGACTGGCTGTTTTTTTTAAGAATTTTGACAAGTTCTTCGGCGATGAGATCGTCCATACCCGCACCGTTGGCTCAAGGAAAGGGATGCTTCGGTTCCGGCGGGCATGATAGGATGAAATCCCGCTTTGGCCAAGGAGTATTTCCGGGGCAGAAAGAGCGCCTGCCTTGGAAGGACAGGCGCTGCCGAACGGATGGTTTGGCGGGAAACCGCACCGAGGGTTATTCCATGATCGGTTCGGGATTGCAGAGATGGCTTCGTTCTTCCGCCACCCTGCCACAGCCGCTGCAGACGTACTGCGTGACGGCAAGCTTGTCCCGGCACATGTGGCGGGAGTTGGCATCCGGGGTGCCGCAGAAGGTACAGTTCGAAGTGGAGTCACACGGACTGCAGAGATGGCCCGGGGCATCGGCAGCGGCGCCGCAGGTTGTGCATATGTAGTGCATGGGCGGCCTCCAAGGGGTTGTGGGAAAAGGAAAGTTGAGTATAGTTAATTGTGGGCACGAGCTCGCGCAAGTCAAGGTGAAAAGCGCTCTCTTCCCCGCGGGCGCGTCTACGGGAAGGCGGCCGCCCGGCCGGTCGTGTTTATCCTGCTGACGCCGGTGGGGACGGCCTTGCAGTGATGCACGCATTCACAGCGAGTCGTGCCATCGATGGACAGGCGAATTGGTTCAACTGGAGTGGACAACAGATGAAGGTTCTTTGGTGACACCACAAGGGGCAGGTCCGGTCTCATGAGCGATCAGGTAAAACAGACGTTCGTCCGCCGGTGCGTGAGCGACATCATCAATGGACTCAGCGACGGCCTGACCCACTTCTCCGGCGCCAGCCGGGCAGCGGTGATTTTTGCCCTGCGGCCTGACAGCCCCATGCTGATCTGTGATCCGCAGCATCTGCTCCGGGGGCATGAGCCCATTTTCAAATCACTGTATATCGACAACCAGAAGTGGCGGTTGAACGAAAAGGCGCCGCGGCGCCGGAAGGCCTTCGGCGACATCCTGCCTGTCAAGAACCTGGGGCTGGCCGGCCTGCTCTCCCATGGCGGTTATTCCGGGTCGGTGTACTACCAGCAGTGGTTTACCGAACATCACCCAGACCTGTGCTCCACCGGGCCGACCGAATGCTGGCTTGAACACGCGGTGTGGCGATTCTCCCACGATCTGGCCAACGACCAGGATCTTTACACCGGCATCTCGGGTTATTTTCTCCAGGAGTACGCCAAGCATGCGGTGCGCGACCATATCATCGACCAGATGAATATGCTGCTCGGCATGGACAGTCAGGTCCGCGTTTATCCGGTGCTGGACGCTATCCTGATGATTTCCGAGACCCAGGAGGAGGGTTCCTGGCCGGAGGGCCGGCTCCTGGTGGTCGATCCGACCCTGATCGATCAGGTTGATTTCATGGTGAGATTCCAGGAGGATATCCGCCCACGGCTGATCAATTACAAGCATGTGCGCAAGTTGCTGCAGACCGTCGAGCGCTCCAGCCGCGCTTTGGTGTGCGATGGCCGCGCCATCCTGGGTATCTGTGGCGATGCCCTGCCGCCCTTTTCCGTCTGCGCCGACTTTCGCGGCCGTCACGGCTTCCTGAAGGTGAACCGCAACAAGGTCTGCAGCTTTGCCGACGGCCGGTTTAATTCCACCACCTATCAGGCGAAGTTGGTGCAGTTGGAGGAACTGCTGCTCGAGTCGCGGCTGGACCGGTCGGTGGGGTATTTCATCTTCAAGGTTGTGGTCAGTCTGGTCCATCACGCCCAGAAGCGGAAGCACGGATGCTCCGTGGTCATCGATCTTAACGAGCAGCCCGTGACCATGTCCGGGCAGGTGCTGTCGCCGCCGCTCGACCTTCGCCGGCCGTACATGCTGAAGATGGCCAAGTCCCTGGTCAAGGTCGACGGGGCGCTGCACATCGGCGCCGACCTGCATTTGCACGGATTCGCCTGCCTCATGGATGGGCGATCTTTCCAGGGCGAGGACCTGGCCAGGGGGGCGCGCTACAATTCGGCCCTGCGCTTCACCGCCGAGCACGACAACATTATCGTGGTGGTGGTCTCCTCTGATCGGCCGGTTTCGGTGATCCACCAGGGGGTCGATGTCCATGGCGTCTGTGCCTGGAGCCAGCAGAGCGGCTGCATGTACGAACTGGACCGGCTGGAAGACTGGGTCGTGCGCTGAACGGGTGGCTTCTGGGTGTTGCCGCGGCTAGCGGATGAGCTGCATGATCTCAGGCTGGCCCTGCTGCTCGTAGGCCCGGTCGGCGAGGTCGAGCAGCTTGGATTTGCACGCCTTCAGGGGCGGCAGTTCCGGTATCTGCGGCAGCAACTTGTCCACTGCGGCCGGCGGATCAATCTGCATCTTCCGCGCCAGTCGGTCGTCCCCAAGCGGCGAAATCGCACCGCCCAGCCCTCCCTCGCTGGCCGCGTCAAGCCCGCGCAGGAATCCCATCATGGAACCGAGATCGTTCTGCCGCTGAAAGCTGTCGATTTCCTGGGTGATGGTCTGCTGCTCCGCTACCAGGGCGCCGAGCGTGGCACGGTAGGCCTCGGTCCCCTGAATAAGGTGGGTGTACAGGTCGAGGCAGAGATTGCGAAACCGCGCCCGTCGTGTCAGGCCGTGGATGCGCTGGCCGGCAAAGACCTGTCGGCGGATGGTCTGCGAGCGCAGCAGATAGGGGTCGAGGAAGATTTCGTCGCGCAGGCCGGTGAGGCGGAAGAAGTCGTGAATGTGCGATTCGTTCTGCAGCAGGATGTAGAGCCTGATCAGATCGAGACCGACGCTGTCCTCCAGTTGCTGGTAGGCGAAGCGGATCTGCCGTTCGTAGGCGATGCTGTCGTCCTCGATCAGCTTGCGCGAGCCGAAATACCGATCGGCGATCTCTTTTTTCACCTCAACGGCAAGAAATGCTTCGATGTCTTGCATGGCTCAATCTCGTGTGTTTCGAACGGCGGCGAGGCGCAGGGGATGGCTCCTGGCCGGCGTTGCGGGGGGAGGCGGACCGCGCCGCTTTGACACTGAGTATATCCTACCTGCCGCCGGGAAGGAAGCGGCTGCTCCCTGGTTTTTTCACAAGGAATCGTCGGCGCTCGCCCCCGGCAAGCAGCTGGCCTGGATTCTTATTCCGCTTCCGCGCCGCAGCCGTGCCCTAATTCGATATTTATTTCGGTGAACAATCGCATGACCATTTTTTCATCCCGGGAACAGGCCAGAAACATGGTGAAGGAGGCCGCCGACATCGTCCAAGTGATCGGCGAGCATGTCGAGTTGAAACGCGCCGGGACCCGACTCACCGGGCTGTGCCCCTTTCATGCCGAGAAGACGTCCTCCTTTTCGGTCAACCCCCAGGGCCAGTTTTATCATTGTTTCGGCTGCGGCGAATCGGGCGACGTCTTTTCCTTTGTGATGAAATATCACCGCATGGAGTTTCCCGAGGCCTTGAAGGAACTGGCGCGGAAGTTTCATGTTGATCTACCCGAGGACAGACAGCTCAACGAGGCAGAACAGGCCAGGCTGCGGCAGCGGGAGGCCATGTATGCGGCCAACGAGCAGGCGGCGGTGATCTATCGGGACTGCCTGGACGACGAGCGGCTCGGCAAGCCGGCCAGAATTTACCTGGCCCAGCGCGGGGTGCCGACGGAGGTTGTCGACCGGTACCGGCTCGGGTTCGCCCCTGACCCGGAGCAGGCTGGTTGGGGATATCTGGTCGATCGGCTGCTGGCCCGAGGCCTGACGACGGAGGCTATCGAGGCCGCCGGCCTTGCCGTGCGCAAGGATCGCGGCGGACATTACGACCGGTTTCGCTCGCGGGTGCTTTTTCCCATCAGCGACATGACCGGCCGGGTGGTGGCCTTCGGCGGCCGCATCCTGGGTGAAGGTAAACCCAAGTACATGAACTCACCGGAAAGCCCCATCTTCGACAAGAGCCGGCTGCTGTTCGGCCTGTTCCAGCATCGGGAGGCCATCCGCCGGGAGCGGCGCACCCTGGTGGTTGAAGGCAACTTTGACCTGCTGCTGCTTTCGGTGCACGGGATCGACAATGTGGTCGCGCCGCTCGGCACCGCGCTCACCCGGCACCACGTCCATTCCCTGCGAGGGTACGGCAATGAGGTCGTGCTCCTGTTCGACGCCGATGCGGCGGGGCTCAAGGCCGCCATGCGCAGTGTCCCCTTTTTCCTTGCCGAGCAGGTCGAGGCCCGGGTGGCGCTCCTGCCTCCGGGCCATGATCCCGATAGCTTTGTTCGCGCCGAGGGCGCCGGGGCGGTGGCAACGCTGGTGCAAGATGCGCGGCCGCTGGCCGAATTCGTCATCGACGCCCTGATCCGTGAGCACGGCCTGACCCTGGGCGGGAAGAACCGGATTATAGGCGAGTTGAAACCGATGATCCATGAGGCCGCCGATCCAGAACAGCGAGACCTGATGATCACCCATTTCAGCGAAAAACTGGGGGTGTCGCCGGGGTATTTCGCAAGGGATGCGGCCGTCCACCTCAAGGCCCCCGTTATCGACCAGCCAGCGCCTCCCTCGGGGCTGGTCAGTCTGCCCAAACAGGAACAGCAACTGATCGATTTCCTCATTCTCTACCCCGAATATCTGGAGGAACTGCGCAAGGCCGGCCTGGATCGCATGGCCCTGGAGCCAGCGACCGCGCGGATCGTCGATCTGCTGGAGCGGATGGCCGCCGGCAACCAGCGTCAGCCGGAACAGTTGCTGTCCATGGACCTGGACGAGCAGGAACGCGCCTACATTGTCCGTCTGCTGACGCGCGACCAACCGTACGTGGCGGAGGACCGGGATGGGCATATCCGGGAGTTGTGCCAGGAGTTGGCCACCTGGCTGCGGGCCACCCTGCAGAAACATGCCGGCGCCGACCTGCAGCAGCAGATCCTGGAGGCTGGGCGTCTCGGCAACACGGCGCTGCTCATGGAATTGCTGCGACTGAAGCAGGAAACGGAAAAGAAAAGAACCGGTTTTTAATATAACGCATTGAAAAAAGATAAAATTCTGATAAATTCAAAAAATTGTATTGTGAAAGTGGATTGACTTGCCGACTGAAAGAAAGGTTAAGGGGATGCTCCGACGGCACCGGGCGGGAAGCCCGGAGGCCTCCGGCCGCCGACAATAGCGCTGGGAAGGGGAACGTGGATATGGATGAGCATGGATTTGAGGACGATCTGGATCCCACCGGGGAAGAGCCTGGATTGTATCCGCAGGGCAGTCAGGGGGGGGCGGTCGAGCCAGATGACGACTGGGCGATTCGCCACGGCATAGAGCGTCGTTCCTCCCTGGATCGCAGGCTGGGAGACGAGCGCCGCCTGGTCGAGGACCGCCGTGGCGTGGGCAGCAGCATCGATCCGATGAATATATATCTTCGTGAGATGGGCAACCAGCGGTTGCTCAACCACGAAGAGGAAATGGAACTGGCCCGAATGGTGGAGGATGGGGAAACCCGCATCCAGTACGCGGTGCTGCGGCTGACCTTGGGCATCACAGCCTTGAACGACTTGGCCGAGAATCTTCTCCGGGGCAATATCCGGATCAACTCGGTGATCAGGGGGCTTTCGGAGAATGACGAGCAGGAACTGATCAAGGTTCGGGATACCTTTCTTGATCAGATCGAGCTGGCCAATGAGCTGGATGGCAGGCGTCGTGAACTCTTTGTCGAACTGAAGCAGGTCGCTGGTGACGCCGCCAGGGAGGCAGGGCTGGTCACTGAGATCCTGGCCAGGGGTGATGCGATTTCGTCGCTGTTCAAGGACTATCGCCTCTGCTCAAAGGGTATCCTTTCCGTGGCGGAAGCGGTCAAGGAGTTGGCGCAGAAGTTCAACAAGGTACGGGTGGTGGCCAGGCAGCAGGAACTGCTCTCTGCGGCCCGGAAGCATCAGTCGGAACAGGGCGAGGCGTCGGTCGATCCGGCCGCAGTCGAGCAGCGGGTCACCCTGGAACTGGCCGAGACCATCGGCCTGTCCTGGCCGGCCTTTATTGAGGTGCAGCAGGATATCGAAATCGGCCGGGAAATGGCAAAGCAGGCGCGGGAGACCCTGGTCCGGGCCAATCTGCGGCTGGTTATCTCGGTCTCCAAGAAATTCATGAACCGCGGCATGCAGTTGCCCGACCTGATCCAGGAGGGCAATATCGGCCTGATGAAGGCGGTGGAGAAATACGACTACAAGCGAGGCTATAAATTTTCCACCTACGCCACCTGGTGGATTCGCCAAGCCATCACCCGCGGCATCGCCGATCAGGGGCGCACCATCCGTCTGCCGGTGCACATGATTGAAACCATCAATCGTCTGTTGCGTTTTTCAAAGGATTTTTATCGAGTGGAGAATCGGGAGCCGACCCCTGAGGAGATGGCAGCCCAACTCGGCACCGACGTGGACCGGGTGCATATCGCTCTCAAGACCGCCAGGGACGCCATCTCGCTCGATGCGCCTGTCAGCGACGAGGAAGACACGCTTCTCTCGGACTTTATCGAGGATCATGCCCAGCCAGACCCGCAGGAGCAGTCGGTCACCGAGAGTCTGAAACGCTGCCTGTGCAAAGTGATGGGCTCGCTGACCCCGCGCGAGGAAAAGGTGCTGCGCATGCGCTACGGTATCGAGATCGGGTGCGACCACACCCTGGAGGAGGTCGGACAGTGTTTTGCCGTCACTCGGGAACGCATCCGCCAGATTGAGGCCCAGGCGCTGAAGAAGCTCCGGCATCCGTCCAGAAGCCAGGAGCTGCAAACTTTTCTCAGCGAATAAGCTCGTTGAAACTTTGTGCCGACGCCGAGGACTGGTTGACCCTGTCCTTTTTGCCCGGCTTGGGTTGTGCCCATATCAACCGCCTCGTTGTCGAAGCGGGATCGCCCGGCGAGGCCTTGCTGCGTCTTCCGCGTCCGCGGGATGGCGCCGGTGTGGGTGAACGCTCACCCTTTTTCGACCGGCGGCAAGTTACTGCCGCCCGCGATCGAGCCCGGCTGGAGTTGGACGAACTCGCCCGGCTCGACCTTTCTCTCCTCTCCCCATCCTGTTCACAGTTTCCCGAATCGCTCCGTGCCATCCCCGACCCGCCCGCGCTGCTGTATTACTGCGGCCGCCTGGAGTGTCTGCTGCGGCCGGTGGTGGCCATTATCGGTTCGCGGGCAGCAACGGACTACGGCCGACGCATCGGCGCCTGGCTGGCATCGGAGCTGGCTGCCCTGGGCATCACAGTGGCTTCCGGCGTGGCCAGCGGCATCGATGC
>JBGSPP010000357.1:0-3208 GCA_041738515.1 Desulfobulbus sp. | reverse complement strand
GCGCCAGCTCTGGACCCCGGTGCGTCGGGCAATCCGCGCCTGGCGAGACTTTCACCGCGACCGCAAGAGCGGCCGTCCCGCCCTGAGCTACCGCGATGGCAGCGATTTCCTCATCATCCGCCAGGAACGCCCGGGCCAGCCGGTGCTGCATCACCGGCTGCAGGGGCTGTCACGCGAGATCTACCTCCACTGCCACCGGCCGGTTGCACGAAAGCAGTTGCCGCAAACCTTCAAGCGGGTTAAAGAAGAGCAGCTTGCCCGCTTTCTCGCCGATCTCCACAACAAACACCTGCTTTTCCAGGACCGCAACCACTGCCTGGCTCTCGCTGTCCGTTCGACCTGATTCCCATGCGCATAGCCATTTGCTCCGACAGCCACGACCACATCCCCAACCTGCATCGGGCGGTGGGGCTGGCCAACCAGATGGGGGCCGAACTGCTGCTCCATTGCGGCGACCTGATCTCGCCGTTCATGCTTCCATATCTGGCCGACTTCAACGGGCCGGTGCACCTGATTTACGGCAACAACCCGGGCGACCAGCACCTGATCGCCTCTCGCTGCGCCCTGACCTTCGAGAACCTCCACCACCACGGACCGCACGGCGCCTTCACCGCCGGTTCACTGCGCATCGCCCTCAACCATTTCCCGGAACTGGCTCGCCATCTGGCCGGATCAGGCGCCTTTGACCTGGTCTGCTGCGGCCACAATCATCACTACGCCGTGGAGCGGATCGGCAATTGCTTGCTGATCAATCCCGGCGACCTGCTGGGCAAGGAGACGGACCCCGCCTTTGCCCTGCTGGACACAACCGACGGCTCGGTGCGCCGCCTGCTGGCCGGAACCCGCATGGAGCTCTCCGACCAGGTTCCATGCACCTGAGTGCGCAACACCGGCGGATGCCCCGAGCTGTTTCGGCGCCGTCCGTCGGTCCCCCGAATCCTTCCACCCTAATGATCCCATGAGTGACGAATCCTTTGCAGAACTGTTCCAGGAAAAAACCGCCAACCGCGCCGTCCTCAAACCCGGCGACCGCATCGAGGCGACCGTCGTCGGCATCAGCGGCGAGAACATCTTCCTCGATGTCGGCGGCAAGAGCGAGGGCGTGCTTGCCGCCTCCGAGCTGCGCACCGAGGCGGGCGAACTGACCACTGCCATCGGCGACCGGGTCAAGGTCTACCTGCTGCCCTCCAGGGGCGGCGAGATGACCTGCACCACCAGGCTCGGCTCAGGCCATACCTCGGCCAAGGAACTGGAGGACGCCTTCCTGGCCGGCATCCCGGTGGAAGGCCGGGTCACCGCCGAGGTCAAGGGCGGCTTTTCGGTCATGGTCGCAGGCGTCCGCTGCTTCTGCCCCTTCTCGCAGATGGACGTCCGCCGGGTGGAGCAGGCCGAGGACTATCTGGAGAAGACCTTTGCCTTCAAGATCATGGAGTTCGGCAACCAGGGCCGCAACGTCATCGTCTCGGCCCGGGCCATCCAGGAAGAACAGCGCGCCCAGGAACGCGAACAGCTCAAGGAACGGCTGCAGGAAGGGATGCAGGTGGGCGGCACAATCACCTCCCTGCGGGAATTCGGCGCCTTTGTCGATATCGGCGGGGTGGACGGGCTGATCCCTATCTCCGAATTGGCCTGGGGCCAGACCGACCGGGTAGAGGATGTGCTCAGCCAGGGCCAGCAGGTGGAGGTGGTGATCAAGAAACTGGACTGGGAACGGGACCGGATCTCGCTCAGTCTCCGCGAGACCACCGAAAACCCCTGGGACAACGTGGTCAGCCGCTACGCGGTCGGCTCGGTGCACCAGGGCCGGGTCTCACGCCTGGCCGACTTTGGCGCCTTCGTCACCCTTGAGCCCGGCGTCGATGGATTATTGCACATCTCCAAACTGGGCGCGGGCCGCAGGATTCACCACCCGCGCGAGGTGGTTGAGGCAGGCCAGGAATTGACCATCACAATTGAGGGCGTCGATGCGGCCCAGAAGCGGATTTCGCTTGCTCCGGAGGATTACACCCCCAGGGAGAAGGAGGAGAAGGAGACCTACGTGCCCAAACCGGCCAGCAAGGAGCAGTCGTCCATGGGCACCCTTGGCGACTTGATGAAGAAGCAGTTGCGGAAAAAGTAGGGCGCGGGCCGAAGACCCGCGAACTCAGGACCTGCGGCGGGCGATCTCGAACATGATGATCGCCGCCGCCACCGAGGCGTTGAGGGAGTTGAAGGCGCCCTGCATCGGGATGGTGACCAGATGGTCGCACTGCTTCTGCACCAAGGGCCTGATCCCCTTGCCCTCGCCGCCGATCACCAGGCAGACCGGGCCGGAAAAATCAGCGGCGTAGATGGTGCCCGCGTCCGGTTCGACCACCGCACCAAAGACCCAGAAGCCGCGTTCCTTGAGCAGCTTGAGGGTCTCCGCCAGATTGACCACCTGGGCGATGCACAGATGGGCGACCGCGCCGGCCGAGGTTTTGGCCACCGTTCCGGTCAGGGATGCACTCCGGTCGCGGGTCAGAATCACATGGCCAAAGCCCGCGGCCAGGGCCGAGCGAAGAATCGAACCGAGGTTGCGGGGGTCCTGGATGGAATCCAGCACCAGCAGCCGAGGCTGGCCCAACCCGCTACCGGCCAGATCGGCCAGCAATTCATCCAGGGGGAACAGTCGCGCTTCGGTCTGGCGGGCCACCACCCCCTGGTGGCGACAGCCTCGCCCCACCCCGAGCCGGTTCCCATCAACAAAACGCACCGACACCTCGGCATCTCTGGCCGCATCGATGATCTGCTGGATGCGGGGTCCGGCCTTGCCCTGCTCTATGAGCACCTCCTCGATCCCGCGGGCATTGCGCCGTAATGCCTCCCAGACGCTGTTGACGCCCCAGAGCAGATCGTCGGCCTGGGCCTCGACAGCGGCCTGGCCACCTTCCTCCCTGCGCGGGGCGCGGTTGCCTCGCATCAACGACTCCACTGCATGGGCTGACCCGCGGGCGTGCGCCGCTGTCGGCTGCGCTCGGCGACGATGATGCTCTTCAGACTCTCCACCGCCTCCTCGAGGTTATCATTGATGATCAGATATTCGTAGGTCTCTGCGCAGTCAAGTTCTTCCCGGGCGTTGGTGAGCCGCAGGGCAATGGCGGCTTCGGTTTCCGAACCCCGGCCGCGCAGGCGGCGCTCCAGTTCGGCCAGCGAGGGCGGCGCGATGAACACCGTCACCGGGGTGGTC
>JBGSPP010000352.1:0-13317 GCA_041738515.1 Desulfobulbus sp. | reverse complement strand
TCGAAAGCCTGATCAAGGCCGGGGCCTTTGACTCCATGGGCGGCCGCCGCGCCCAGTACATGGAGATCCTTGACCTGTGCATGGAGCGGGCCAAGGCGGTGCAGCGCGACCGCATGAGCGGCCAGATGAGCCTGTTCGCCGTTGCCCAGCCGGCATCGGGCCAGGCCGGGGCAGCTGAGGTCGAGCTGCCGGAGGCGGTCAAGGAGTGGCCGGAGCTGCAGCGGCTGGCCTTTGAGAAGGAAACCGTGGGTTTCTTCCTCACCGGCCATCCGCTTGAGGGCGTCCTGCCCGACCTGCGGCGGGTGGTGGACACGGACATCGCCGGGGCCATGCAGCTGCGCGATGGACTGGCGGTGCGACTGGGCGGGTTGATCGTGGGCTTCAAGGAGCACCGCTCCAAGAAGGGCGACCGCATGGCCTTCACCGTGCTGGAGGACATGGCCGCCGGCATTGAGGTGATCGTCTTCCCCTCCACTTTTGCCGAATATGGCCACCTGCTGAACAGCGAACAGCCGCTGGTGGTGACCGGCACGCTCCAGCAGGGTGACCGCAACGGCGGCGGCAAGAGCGGGGCGCAGGAGGACAAGGGCCAGAGCGACGAAGGTAAGCAGAAGGAACAGCTGCGACCCAAGGTGATCGCCCAGGAGATCAAGACCCTGAACGAGGCCCTGGAGCAGTACGCCGAACGGGCGGTCATCTCCCTCCATGCCGGCGCCACCTCCCGTCAGCACATGGCCGAGGTCAAGGAGACCCTGTACCAGTTCCACGGCAGCACGCCGGTGCTGCTGACCCTGCACTTCGACAACCGCGGCGAGGTTGACGTGCAGGTGATGAAGGACATGGGCATCCGCGCCTGTCCGGAGTTCTTCCAGGCCATCGGCCGCCTCTGCGGCCCGCGCGCCCTCAGCGTTCGGATGAAGAAGCCCGAGGTGCGGCAGCGCAACGGCAACGGCAACGGCGCCTATAACGGCAAGGGGCATTGAGGGCCGGGGCGTCGCCCAGGCCCTAGTCTCCCATGGAACCCGCAATGGCAGGGACAATCATCATCATTGACGACGACCGCGAACTTGCGGAGATGCTGCGGACGCGGTTATCGCGCCGGGGCTTCAGCGTGTCGCTTTTTGCCACCGCCCGGCTCGGGCTCGATGCGGTCGCCGGCGACTCGGTCGATGCCATCCTCACCGCCATCAAGCTCCCGGACCTCAACGGCATCGAGCTGTGCCGCGAGATTTCGGCCAAGTGGCCGGAGATTCCGGTGGTGATCATGACCGCGTTTGGCAGCATGGAGGCGGCCATCGCCGCCATCCGGGCCGGGGCCTACGATTTCATCACCAAGCCGTTTGAGTTCAAGATCCTGGAACTGGTCCTCGAACGGGCGGTGCATCACCGGCGGCTGCAGGCAACGGTCAAGCGCTTGAGCCTGGAACTCAACCAGACCCGTTCGTTTGACGAACTCATCGGCGAGAGCCAGGCCATGCAGGCCATGTTCGCCAAGCTGATGCGCATCGCCGATTCCGAGGCCACGGTGCTCCTCACCGGCGAAAGCGGCGCGGGCAAGGAACTGGCCGCCCGGGCCATCCACAACTTCAGCCGCCGCAACAAAAGGCCGCTGGTGGCCATCAACTGTTCGGCCATGCCCGAGGCGCTGCTCGAGGACGAGCTGTTTGGCCACGTCAAGGGGGCCTTTACGGACGCCCAGTCGGACCGCAAAGGGCTGTTTCTCGCGGCCGACGGCGGCACCCTGCTGCTCGACGAGGTCGGCGAGTTGCCGCTGGCCTTGCAGCCCAAACTGCTCCGCGTTCTCGAAGAACACAGCGTCCGGCCGCTCGGCGCCAATAACGAAAAATCATTTGATGTCAGGGTAATCGCCATCACCAACCGCAACCTGGAAGAGGCGGTGGCCGAGGGGAGCTTTCGCGAAGACCTGCTCTACCGGCTCAATGTGATCACCGTGGAAGTGCCGCCCCTGCGCTCCCGGGGCACGGACATCCTTCTGCTGGCGGGCAAGTACGTGGAGTTGTTCGCCTCCCGCCAGGGCAAGGCCGTTGACGGCATGACCAACGCCACCGCCCAGAAACTGCTGGCCTACCGCTGGCCAGGCAATGTCCGCGAACTGCGCAACGCCATGGAGCATGCGGTGACCCTGACCGGATTCAGCAAGATCATCCCCGATGACCTGCCGGAAAAAATCCTCCACTACCGGCCCGATCATGGTCAGCGGGTGAACGATCTGCCCTGGGCGGGCGAACTGATCCCCATGGCCGAGATGATGCAGCGCTACATGCACCATGTCCTCCAGGTCGTGGGCGGCAACCAGACCCTGGCCGCCCAGATCCTGCAGGTTGACCGCAAAACCCTGTACCGCAAGCTGCACCAGCACAGCAGCGAGCAGGCCAATCCGCAGCCGCCGCTCTTCCCCGGGCCCTTTGGCGCCTGAGCCGCTCCGTATCCGTCTGGGGCACGACGCCCCGGTGGGGCAGATTGCCCCGGTCATGACCCGGGCCTGATCACCCGGCGGGATTTTCCTTTTTTTGCACGTTCAATCAGCGACTTTCCCTTCATCGCACTCTCGCGGTCATGCCACCGTGTTCCTGCCGCGATCGGTGACGGTCGGCCGGAGGCGATCATTTCCTTCCCGGCCACTGCGACCGTGCCCCTGGCACACCTTCCTGATTCCTCGTTCTTTCCCGGCGTCAACCCAGCCTCGCACCTCGCCGTGCCAGGAAAAAACCACCGCCACCACCCGCGATGGCACAAGCTGGCACGCCGTGTGCTTTATTGGTTCGATTGTCCTTAACCACTTAAGTAACAAGCGTCTTTCAAATACAGGTACACCATGACCATTGTGATCGGCATCCGGCAGCAGGACGGCAAGAACGGGCAGGTCTCCGCTTCGCCGATGATGGCCTCCGGCCAAATTCTCTCGGCGGGGCCTTTTGCCTCACGGGCGCAGGCCCAGGCCTGGCAGGAGTACGTGCACCGGCGATGCAGCGGCGGTCGCGTGCTCCCCTGCACTGAAAAGGAATCCGCCGCCGCCCCCTGGTACGGATTTATCGTCGAACAGTGATCCCGTTCGGGTGAAGGAGCGATGTCTTGCGTGCGTCCCGGGGGCCTTTCCCCGGGCTCTCTGCATTTCGTGCCATTCTGCGCGCCGACGTATTACGTAAACCCGGCCTGGACGCTCCCGCCTGGACGAGCACTGAACCCGCCGCCAGTGTTGTTTCCTGCCCTCCGAAACCATCCTTGCCCCGCATGAATCTGCCCCGCACAGAGCCGCTTCATGGCCGCGCCCGAAGCGGCCGATGCAACCGGCGGCGATGATGGGCGCTTCCCGGAATGGCATAATCCCCGCACGCAACTGACCAACCATGCAGATCCTGTTCTTCGCCCTGACCCTGCTTGCAGCGGCAGGGGCCGTACCCTTGCTTGCTCCGCGCCGCGCCGCCCTGGCGCGGGGGCTGTCCGTAGCCCTCACCATGGCCGGCTGCGCCCTTGGGCTCTTTGCCCTGTTCCAGCTGGCCCGGCAGGGGCAACCGATCTCGTTTGCCTGCTCCTGGCTGCGGGTGTTCAGCCTCTCCTTTACCCTGGATGGCCTGTCCGGGCTCTTTCTTCTGCCCGTGTTCCTCGTCTCGCCCTGGATCGCCCTCTACGGCTTCCATTACCTGAACAAGGCTGAAGCCCGCTGGCGCGGGGCGGTCAGCCTCTGCATGTTCAATGTGCTGATCGCGGCCATGACGCTCGTTGCCCTGGCAAACAATATGCTCACCTTCGCCCTGGCCTGGGAGCTGATGTCCGTCAGTTCGTATTTTCTCATCCTCTACGACTACGACAAGGAGGAGAACCGGCAGGCCGGCTACCTCTATCTGCTCTTTACCCAGACCGGGGCCCTGTTCCTGTTCGCGGCCTTCGGCGTGATTTCGGCCGCCACCGGCTCCCTCTCCTTTGCAGGCATTGCCCAGCTGTCGCCGACGACCAAACTGGTGGTCTTTTTCCTGACGCTGATCGGCTTCGGCTCCAAGGCCGGCGCCTTTCCCCTGCACATCTGGCTGCCCCACGCCCACCCGGCCGCGCCCAGTCACGTCTCGGCCCTGCTCTCCGGGGTGATGATCAAGATGGGCGTCTACGGCATAGTCCGCTTTTATTTTCTCCTCGATGACCCTAGCCCGATCCTGCCCCGGACCATCCTCATCCTCGGCATGGTCTCGGGCGTGCTCGGCGTGGTCTACGCCCTGGGCAAGCATGACCTGAAACGGCTGCTCGCCTACCACAGCATCGAGAATATCGGCATCATCCTGCTCGGCTGCGGCCTGGGTATGCTCGGGATCTCCTCGGGCGACCGGATCATGGCGGTCTTCGGCTTCACCGGCGGACTGCTGCACGTCCTCAACCACGCCATCTTCAAATCGCTGCTGTTCATGGGCGCAGGCGCAGTGCTGCAGCGGACCGGCCTCCGCCATCTCGATCAGCTGGGCGGCCTGATGAAGACCATGCCGATAACCGGCCGCACCTTCCTCGTCGGGTCGATAGCCATTTCCGGGCTGCCGCCGCTGAACGGCTTTGTCAGTGAATTTCTCATCTATTACGCGGCCTTCCTGGGATTGGCCCACCATGACACGGTCTTTCCCTTTGCCATGGCCGTGATCCTTGCGCTGGCGCTCATCGGCGGCCTGGCCTCGGCCTGCTTCACCAAGGTGGTCGGCATCGTCTTCCTGGGCGAACCGCGCACCGCCAGGGGCAGCCAGGCCACCGAATCCGGGCCGGCCATGCAGGCGGCGATGATCGTGCTGGCGCTGGCCTGCCTGTTGATCGGTCTCTGGCCGCAGGCCATTGTCCAGCACATCTTCAATGGGCTGCGCCACCTGGGTCCGCTGGCCACCGTCTCGCCGGAGGTGCTCGGCGCCATCCCCAGTCATCTCGCCCTGGCTTCGCGCCTCTTTCTCGGCCTGCTGCTGGCGGTCTTCCTGCTCCAGCGCCTGCTCTACCGCGGCAAACCAGTCGCGCAGGGCGGCACCTGGGGCTGCGGCTTCACCCAGCCGACGGCCCGCATCCAGTACACCGGCACCTCCTACGCCATGAGTCTGGTCGAGTTCTTCCGTCCCTTTGTCACGGTGAAGACGCAATATCCGGGCATAGCCAAAATCTTCCCCGACCCGACCGCCTATGGCAGCAAGGTCTCCGACGTCGCCGAAACCGGGCTCAACCGGCTGTTCGTCCAGCCCCTGTTCCAGGCCCTGGGCAAACTGCGCTGGATCCAGCACGGCCACATCCAGCTCTACATCGGCTACATCATCCTCACCATCGCGGTCCTGCTGCTGGTGTCGTAAACGCCGCCTCCGGAGATCCTTCACCAGAGATTGAAATTGCCCATGGAATCCATCGTCGCCTTTGTCGTCGCCCTGGTCGCGGCCCCGCTCTTTCCCGCCGTGATCCTCAAGATCAAGGCATTGTTCGCCGGTAAGAAGGGGCCGACGCTACTGATCAAGTTCTTCACCCTGGCCAAGCTGCTGCGCAAAGGCTCGGTGTACAGCACCAGCACCAGCTTTGTCTTCCGCCTGGGACCGGTGGTGTCGCTTGCCACCGCAGTCATGGCCCTGCTGTTCTTTCCCCTGGCCGGCATGCCGCCGGTGCTGTCCTTCCACGGGGATATTGTCGTCCTCCTGTACCTCCTTGGCCTGGGGCGATTTTTCACTATCGCTGCGGCGCTTGACACCGGCTCTCCCTTCGAGGGCATGGGCGCGGCCCGCGAGGCCTTCTTCGCCACCCTGGCCGAGGCATCGGTTTTCGTCATCCTTATCCTGTTCTATCGCCTGAATGGCTCGCTCAGCCTGGCGGGCTACTTCACCGGCTCCCAGGCTATCTCCATGGCCGGCGCCCAGGGCGCCCTGCTGATTCTGGTGGTCATCGCCCTGTTCATGATCCTTCTGGTCGAGAACTGCCGGGTGCCGGTGGACGACCCGGCGACTCATCTGGAGCTGACCATGATCCACGAGGTCATGATCCTCGATCACAGCGGCCCCGACCTGGCCCTGATCGAACTCGGCGCCTGGTACAAGCTCTTTTTTTACGCCTCCTTCATCGCCTGCCTGCTCAAGCCGGCAACAATGACCAACCCGGCGCTCGGCGTCCTGGCGTTTTCAGGCCTGCTGCTCCTGGTGTACGCCGCGATCGGCATCATGGAATCGATCACGGCGCGATTGAAGATGGACCTGGTGCCCAAATTCATCCTCACCTCGTTCGCACTCGGCTTTTTTGCCATCATCCTCACCATGGAGCTTGTCTGATGATCAAAGGCCTTGATGTCATCCTCGTGGTTGTCCTCCTGTCGATCCTGCTGTCGCTGGGATCAAGCCGCATGACCACCCTCATCAAGATCATGGCCCTGCAGGGCGCCATGGTCTCCTGCGCGGGCCTGCTGCTCGACCTGAAGGCAGACCTGGCCGCCACCACCATCGTCTTTTTCCAGGTCATGCTCCTGGTCAAGGGGGTGCTGATCCCCGGCCTGCTCTTCATTGCCCTGACCAAGGCGGCCATCAAGCGTGAGGTCGAACCGATCATCGGCTACCACGCCTCGCTGCTGGTCGGGCTTGGCCTGATTCTGCTGTCGGTCTATCTGGCCGGCAAGCTCAAATTTTCCCTCTCCGGCGACTACTCCCTGCTGCTGATCACCGCCATCACCACCATGGGCGGCGGCCTCTTCCTGATGATGAGCCGCACCAAAGCCCTGACCCAGGTCATCGGCTACCTGATGCTGGAAAACGGCATCTACCTGATCGGCGTCGCCCTCACCAGGAAATCGCACAACATGTTTCTGGTCGAATTCGGCATTCTCCTCGACCTGCTGGTCGGCGTGATGATCATGGGGATCATCCTCAACAACATCACCCGCACCTTCGACGATGTCGACACCATGTACCTCGGACAACTCAAGGATTAACACCATGCTGGAACTCGTTTTCCTCCTTCCCTTCTGCACCGGGACCGCGGCCCTCTTCCTGCCGGTGCATCTCGGCCGGATCGCGCTCGTGGCCAGCGCCCTGCTGCATCTGCAGGTAACCGTGCTCTGCTGGCTGCGCCCGTTCACCCCGGCCCTGCCCGGCTACTTCGGCGTGTCTTCGGCCGGGCTGCTGGTGCTGCTGGTAACCTCGTTCATCTTTCTTTTCATCTCATGGTACGGCGTCCTCTACATGCGCGAGCAGGAGATGCGCAGCGAGCCGATCTTCATCGGCTGCATGCTACTCTTCCTCGGCACCATGAGCATGGCCACCTTGGCAGAGCACCCGATTGTGCTCTGGATCGCCATCGAGGCCACCACCCTGGTGAGCGCGCCCCTGATTTTCATCAACCGCTCGAAAAAGGCCCTGGAGGCTACCTGGAAGTATGTCCTCATCTGTTCGGTGGGCATCGCGCTCGCCCTGCTCGGCTTCTTTTTCATCACCCTCTCCATGGACCGCGCCGGCATTGATGCGCCCATGACCTTCTCCGCGCTCAACGCCGCCGCCACCCAGCTGGATCCGCTTTGGCTGAAGACCGGCTTCATGTTCGTGCTCATCGGCTTCGGCACCAAGATGGGGCTTGCACCGATGCACACCTGGCTGCCCGACGCCCACAGCGAGGCCCCCAGCCCGGCCTCGGCCCTGCTTTCCGGGGCGCTGCTCAACTGCGCTTTTCTCGGCATTTTCAAGGTGCACACCCTGATGGTCCTGGCCGGGCTTGGCGATTACTCCAGTTCCCTGCTCATCGGCTTTGGCCTCCTGTCGATCCTGGTGGCCGGGATCTTCATCCTCAACCAGCCGGATTACAAGCGCATGCTCGCCTACTCGAGCATCGAGAACATGGGCGTCATCGCCTTCGGCATCGGCGTCGGCGGCCTGGGCCTGTACGGGGCCATGCTCCACCTCATCCACCACAGCCTGCTCAAATCTTCGCTCTTTCTCTCTGCCGGCAATCTGGTGCTTGGCTGCGGCAGCAAGCAGGTCGATCAGTGCGGCGGCATGGTGCGGAGGCTGCCCGGAACCTTCCTCTCCTTCTTCGGGGGCTTCGTCGGCATTTCCGGATTGCCGCCCTTCGGCGTCTTTCTCAGTGAACTGCTGATCATCCTCGGCGCGATCAAACAGGGGCATACCCTGGCCGCCGGCCTGTTCATCGCCGGACTGGTGCTGGTGGTGGCCGGCTTTGCCCGCATCGTCACCAGCATGGCCTTTGGCCCCTGCAATGAGGAAATACTGGTGGAAGAGCATCGCCTGCGGGTGCTGCCGCCGCTCGCCCTGCTGCTGACCTCCGCCGCCCTCTGCGTCTGGATGCCGGAACCACTCTACCGGACTATCATCAACACCATCGCCGCGATCGGGGGGACCATCCATGGATAATCTCCTGCGCATCGCAAACGGTGAGGCCATCCCCCGTAGTCGCATCCCCCGGCTTGATTTTGGCCGCTTCCTGCGCACAGTGACCGACCTGGTACGCTGCAACGGCTATGTCGTCCAGTTCTTCGCCTACGAGGAGACGGAGCGAACCATCCTGCTGGCGGTCCTGCGCACCAGCGATCTGTTTGTGGTCGAGACCGAGGTGGATCATGAGTTCCCCTCGCTGACCCTCATGGGCGGGTCCAAGTTCAACCTATTCGAGCGCGAGATCGCCGAACAGTACGGCATCCGGCCGGCCGGCCACCCCTGGCTGAAGATGGTGCGCTACCATGCCAACCAGACCGGCAGGCCCGACGTCTTCGGCAACGACTATCGGATCGATATCCCCGGCAGCTACGACTACTTCCGGGTCGAGGGCGAGGCTATCCACGAGGTCGGGGTCGGCCCGGTGCACGCCGGCATCATCGAGCCCGGCCACTTCCGCTTCCAGTGCGCCGGTGAAACGGTGCTGCACCTGGAGATCCAGCTGGGCTACCAGCACCGGGGCATCGAGCGGATGCTCACCGAAGTGGCGCACAAGCGCGTGCCCGTGCTCTGCGAGGCCATTGCCGGCGACACCGCCATCGGTCACAGCCTCTGCTGCGCCCAGGCCATCGAGGCCCTGGCCGGGATCGAAGTCGAAATCGGGGCCCGGACAGTGCGCACCATTGCCCTGGAGCTGGAGCGGATCGCCAACCACATCGGCGATCTCGGCGCTCTCAGCGGCGATGTCGCCTTCAACCCTCCGGCCGCCTATTTCGGCCGCATCCGCGGCGAGTTTCTCAACCTGCTGCTGACGCTGTGCGGCAATCGCTTCGGCAAGGGCCTGGTCCGGCCCGGAGGCGTCACCCAGCCCATGACCGGGGAGCAGCGGGCCATCATTTTCGCCAAGCTGAGTGAACTGCGGCCGGAGATCGAGCATGTCTGCGACCTGCTGTTCTCGGCCCACACCGTCCTGGCCCGCTTCGAGTACACCGGCACGGTCAGCCGCAAGGTGGCCGATCAACTCGGTCTGGTGGGTTATTGCGGCCGGGCCTCCGGCCTGGAATATGACGTCCGCGAGTTCTTTCCCAGCGAGCGCTACGCCGATCTCCCCGGCAACACCAATCGGTTGACCACCGGCGACGTCCTCAGCCGGGCCACGGTTCGACGGGAGGAAATCATGCATTCGCTCGACCTGATCGACATCCTGCTCTCTGAACCGGAGCAGCCGCACCAGGCGGCGACCATGGCCGAACGCAGGCTCGCGCCCGACCGGTTCGTCGTCACCCTCAACGAGGGCTGGCGCGGCGAGGTCTCCCACTGCCTGCTCACCGACTCGGGCGGCAAGGTCATCCGGCACAAGGTCAAGGACCCCTCGTTCCACAACTGGACCGGGCTGGCCATGGCCCTGCGCAATCAGGAGATCTCGGATTTCCCGCTCTGCAACAAGAGTTTCAATCTCAGTTACTGCGGCTTTGATCTGTAAGGGGAAGGGAAGGACATGTACAAGATACTGCTGAACAGGCTGGAACAGGGCTGCCGGACCACGAAATACCCGGCACGGCCGATCGAGCTCTACTCGCGCTTTCGCGGCCTGCCGGTAATCAACCGGCAATGCGACCTGGAGGTTGTGCGTCGCTGCGCCGACGGCTGCCCGCAGGACGCGGTGCTGGTCGAGGAGCGACGGATCGACCTGGGCCGGTGCATCTTCTGTGGCGCCTGCGCCCGGGTGGAGGATGGCGCCTTTGTCCGTTTCAGCCAGGATTTCGCCATGGGCGCGGCCAGCCGCGAGGATCTGATGACCGACGGGTCCCTGCCCGCGCTCGCGACTCACAGCAAGCGCCATTTCAAGCGGCTGTTCGGCCGCTCTCTGCAGCTGCGCCAGGTCTCGGCCGGCGGGTGCAACGCCTGCGAAGCCGACACCAATGTCCTCAACACCCCGTTTTTCGACCTTTCCCGTTTTGGCATCGACTTCGTGGCCTCGCCCCGGCATGCCGACGGCATCCACGTCACCGGGCCGATCACCCGCAACATGACCACCGCCCTGCTCGACACCTACGCCGCCGTACCCAGCCCCAAGGTGGTGATCGCCAGCGGCAGCTGCGCTATCTCCGGCGGCCCGTTCCACGGTTCCGGCGAGATCGTCGGCGACCTGGCCACCCTCCTGCCCGTGGATCTCTACATCCCCGGCTGCCCGCCGCATCCGCTGACCACCCTGTCCGCCCTGCTGGCTTATTTCAAGGATTGAGCGACACCACGGTCAAAGGAACCCACAGCCAGGATTACAAACAAAACAAGCGGGTTGCCTTGATGGCAAACCGCTTGTGGGGAACCTGCCGCGAGAGCGCAGAGCGCGCCGCGGGCCTGACGAAGGCTATGCGTTCTCGAAGATCTCGTACTGGGTCGGTTGGCCAAGCAACCTGTCAATCTGGTCCTGCAGTTCGACCCGCTCCTTGCTCAGCGTCCAGTCACGCCAGTCGTCCATGGACTGCCACGTGCTGATGACCATGCTGACGCCAGGCTGATCGACCCGACTGAAGCTCTCACCGGAAATGTACCCCTTCCTGCTGAGGGTCAGTGCCCGCATCTTTCTGAGCAGGGCGTCCAGTTCCGGGATCTGCTTCTCCGCAACCTTTCTCTTGATAAGAACTTTGACAGCCATGTTGTTCCTCCTTGTGTTGATGTAGCATTGATCTGACATACATGCACAACCAGACAACGACTATCTTGTTACACCTTCATTATAAGCAGTTCCGCCGCCGGAATCAAAAAAATGTGGGCTGGCGCGGCAAAAAAAACCAATGAAATCGCAAATTGCGGCCAAAAACGGCGGTCAGCCCCGCACTTGGACAAAACCGCCGAAGCGCCATTCAATCAGTTCACCTTGAGTTTGCCGCCAGTGCCCATACCGTGCGGCCCGGTGGCGTCCTGGGCCTGATAACTCTTCACCGCCCTGACCAGGTTGTTAAAGGCGTCGGTCATGGCCGCGACCACCACCTTGCCCTCCGGGGTCTTCTTGTAGGCGGACAGGGCGCCGCCGGCACTGCCCTCAAGCATGCCGAAGACGCCGCCGACATCCATGGAACTGCCGCTGCCTTCGGCCACCGCCACCTGCACGCCGGACCGGTTATCAACCAGGGTGAGCATGCTCTGGGCGCCCTTGGTCTGGAGCGAACTGCCGACCACGGCGCCGACCGTGCCGAACAGCCCGCCGATGGCGCCGCCTACCCCGCCCATGTTGTTATCCTGGAAGAGCAGGGTCGGGCTGACCGTGTAGTCGGCCGCCACCATCTGCCCCTTGCCGAAGTTGCTCTTCTGCCGCAACTCGCCCGTCTGTTGCAAATCGCGTTCGCGCATCATGCTGTTCATGCCCGCGCCGCGCTCGACCACGACAAAGCAGTTACTCTGCTGGGCCAGCAGGCGGAGCACCGGCACGGTCGACTGGATGCCGTGCTGCCCCAGCCACGAGTACCAGTTGGCGGTGTGATCCTCATTGACCGCCAGGGTGCCGAAAGCCGAGCCGCAATGCTCCAGTCCGGGGTTGACATTGGTCGCGTTGGCGCCGCCAGCGCTGCCGGTAGCCGCGGTCTTGGCCCCTTCGCTCCCCATCTGCACCTGGCTGCAGGCAGGCAGAACACAGGCGGCTAAGGCTATTCCAAGCAGATATTTCTTCATTGTTCCCTCCGTTCAGATTCGCTGATATTGTCGGTATTATGGCGCTGTTTGAGATGCACGGTCACGGGGTCGCCAGGCGCGCAGTCGAGAATCTCGGCCGCGCTCGCCTGATTGGCCGCCACTTCTAGATAACCGCTGCTGTCGAGCAAGGCAAGGAGCTGGCCGGGTCGGGCCTGGGCATAGGTGCGGGCGAGGATGTCGATCCTCTGGCCACCGATGTCCAGACCGGCGAAACCGGCCGGGTCGAAGCCGCCCCGGCCACTGCGGATGGTGGTGCGGATGTTGCCGAAATGGTCGATGCGCTGGATCTGGCCGTGCAGGCAGTCCGCCCCCGGCACGGTGGCGGGGACAATCACCGTGACCAATTCGCGGATAACCGCGGCCGGCCCGACATCCGCAAGCGGACGGCCCTGGGCCAGGGCCGCAACCACCGGGGCCATGACGTCACGGCCGTGAAAGGTGGGACTTGCGCCCGGGCGAAGGAACTTGGGATGCTCGACCCGGTACGCCCGCTCGAGTTTCTGGTCGGCGATGAGCAAGGAAAGAATGCCGTTGTCCGGGGCGACAAAGAGATGCCCCGAGCCGCTGGCCGCGAGGATGGATCGGCCGCCGCCCACCCCTGGATCGACCACGACCAGGTGGATGGTCCCGACGGGAAAGAACGCAAAGCTGGTGCGGATGGTGATCGCGGCGGTGACCACGTCCCAGGGCGGGATAGCGTGGGTCAGGTCGACGAGGGCGGCCGACGGGCAGCCCTTGAGCAAGGCGCCCTTGAGCTGGCCGGCATAGGTGTCCTGCAGACCGAAATCGGTGGTCAGGGTGATGATCGGTCGTTCCGGGGCACTATCCATGGCTGATCCGGACTGTCGCCGCATGGCGGAAAAGTGTGGTGAGATGGGCCCTGCAAGCAGGGTCACGGTCATGATAGCAGACCCGCGTCCGGCGTCAAGGAGAACGGGGGGCCATATTCCATATTCCACCCAGTGGCATGGGCGAAACCGGCAAGCAGCCGATATGGGCTATACTTTGATGATCGCCCTGCCTCAGGCGAAGCAGAGGCCGCAGTCGGGGCAGGCGGTCAGACTGGTGGCAAAGCGGCAGCCTCAGGCCGGGCAGGTGGCCTCACCCGCGCCGGCATCGTAGACCTCACCGACCAGGCTCAGGTCGTGGTCGGCCAGGCCGGTGGACTGCCGGTATTCAACGGCCAGAACGGCCATAACCGCGGGCAGGTTGCTTTCCCGCACCTGCAGCAGCACCT
>JBGSPP010000117.1:0-22654 GCA_041738515.1 Desulfobulbus sp. | reverse complement strand
CGGCGAACTCGGCTTCGACGCCGAGCGCAAGCTGCCGGGCCTGACCGTCAAGCCCCTGCGCGAACGCGTGCCCGAGGTGGTGCGGGTGAACAATGCCGCCCTCAAGGTGGCCTTCTTCACCGGCGACTCGCTCAACTACTTCTATCCGGATGCCGGCATGGACCTGATCGAGGTGCTGACCGCCAACCACATCGAGGTCCATATCCCCAAGGCCCAGAACTGCTGCGGCGTGCCGGTGCTGGTGCATGGCGACGTGGAAACAGTGCGCACGCTCGCTCGCAACAATCTGGACGCCTTTGACAAGACCGGCTGCGAGTACCTGATCACCGGCTGCGGCTCCTGCGGCGGCGCCTGGCAGCACGATTACGCCGAACTGCTCGCCGGCGACCCGGTCTACGGCCCCAGGGCCGAGTACTGGGCCAAGCGGACCTACGACATCTCGACCTTCCTCACCAAGGTCATCAGCTTGCGTCCGCCTCAGGGCCGGATTGACAAGGTGGTGACCTACCATGACTCCTGCCACCTGAAAAAGTCGATGAAGGTGGCCGCCGAGCCGCGCGACATCCTCAAGTCGATTCCAGGCGTCACCTTCCGCGAGATGTCCGCCCCGGACGCCTGCTGTGGCAGCGGCGGCTCCTATGTGCTGTCGCACTACCAGACCGCCTCGAACATCGGCAAGAAGAAGGCCGAGGACATCGACCGCACCAAAGCCGACACGGTCTCGGTGGGCTGCCCGGCCTGCATGATGCAGCTCCTGGATAACGTCAACCGCTTCGGCAGTCGGCAGGAGGTGGTGCATTACATCAGCCTGCTGGCTGAATCCTACCGCCGGGAAAAGGCCTAGATTTCACCGCATCCCAAGCCGGAGACGTCGGTCGCGTTGAATGGGCGACTGACGCTTCCGGTTGACGAAAAAAGCCGTATCCCCATCTTCACAGATGACAGTCCCGTGCCCGCACGGTACCATCGCGGCCAAAACCCTTGTTCAGCAAAGTCATTTATGGAGATTCCCATGCAGATTGGATTCATAGGTCTTGGTCATCTCGGCAAAGCCATCGCCGGCAGGCTCATCGACTGCCAGCACAGCCTGACGGTCTGGAACCGCTCGGCGGAAAAAGCCGCCGGCCTGCAGGCCAAGGTCGCCGCAAACCCGTCCGAGGTCGCTGCCCAAGCGGAGATCATCAATCTCTGCCTGTTCGACAGCGCCGCAGTCCACCGCGTGTTCACCATGGACAACGGCCTCCTGGCCGCCGACCTGAAAGACAAGATCATCATCGACCACACCACCAACCACTTCCGCGAGGTGCTGGCCTTTCACGAGATGTGCGCCAAGGCCGGAGCAATCTATCTGGAGGCGCCGGTGTTGGGGAGCGTCGTGCCGGCCACCCAGGGTGCCCTGACCGTGCTGGTCAGCGGCAACAAGGAAGGGTTCGTCAAGGCAGAACCGGTCCTGGCCCAGATCGGCAAGCACCTCTTTCATCTCGAGGCGCCCGGCCTGGCCACCAAGATGAAGCTGATCAACAACCTCACCCTGGGCAGCTTTATGGCCACCCTGGCCGAGGCCACCGCCTTTGGCGAGGGGGTCGGGATCGACAAGGCCATGGTCCTTGACATCCTCAACGTCGGCGGCGGCCAGTCACTGGTCCTGAACGCCAAGAAGGCCAAGCTCCTGACCGAGGATTTTTCTGCCCATTTCACCACCAGCCTCATCTACAAGGATCTGCACTGCCTTCAGGATCTGGCCTATGAGCAGAGGCGGCCGCTGTTCACCGGTGCGGTCACCAAGGAACTGTTCGCCAGAGCCATTGCCGAAGGCATGGACGCCCTGGACTTTTCCGCGGTGTACAAGCTGTTCAAACAGCAGTCATAACCTGCCTCGCCCGACCGGACCATTTTGCCCCGGGGAACTTCTCCCCGGGGCGAGAGTCCCGCCCCCCTCGCCAACCCGCGCTCGTCATTCCGTCCGTTCCTGTTTTTCTGAAGAACCCTTGATCCCCTTTGCTTTGCTTCAGGCACTACCCTGATCTGCACGTCGCCGAAAACGGTTGCAGGGGAGCCCTCTCCGCCTCCGAAGACAGTCAACACACTGAAATTTCTTAAAACTCAGGCGATTGATCGGCCGCATCTCCCTGCTTCGATTCTTGCGCGTCCTGGGATTTGTGATTAACTTATTACTGGTTTCGTGAAGTTTGCTGTCTCCCCTGACGATCACTGTGAGGAAAACGGACATGAAAAAGACGGCTTCGATAGTGGCGCTGTGCCTGCTTACGCTATGCCTGACTCCATCGGTGGGCCTGAGTTGGTATGGCCATCGCCCCTACCACCATCACCATTATCATGGCGGTGACGCCTGGGCTTGGGGCTTGTCCGGATTGATCATCGGCGGTGCCCTGGTTGCCGCCGCAACCCAACCGGTGGTGTATGCGGCGCCACCACCGCCGGTGATGTATGCACCACCGCCGTCAGCGGTCTATTCGTACCCGCCAGAGGTGCCTCCTGGTATGTGCCGCTGGGAACGATATGTGCTTGATGGCTACGGCCGGACCATGCTCGACCAGAACGGCCAGCCGATCAGGGAGTTCACCTTGGGATCCTGTCAATCCCCACCGAACTGACCTGCGGCGCCAGGAGTTGCCATAGCCTGCCGATACCTCGGCAGGAACGAATCGAGGAAGAGGTCAAACGGCTTCTTCCTCCTTTTTTTGCCGATCCTGAGCACTCTTTCCGCCGGTCTCCTGCCGCTCGTCCCTGATTCCCATGGCGATGGATAGTCCGGCGAGCAACAAGCCAATTTCCGCCGACAATTTCATTTACCCTGGCTCCGCCCTATGGTAGATTGCCGCAGCAACCTGCTTTCGCCACTCTCACCATTGCCTGGATAACGCCATGTATTTTCAGGATATCATCGCCACCTTGAACAGCTATTGGGCCTCTGCCGGCTGCGTCGTGCTGCAGCCCTACGACATGGAAGTCGGCGCCGGCACTTTCCATCCCGCCACCCTGCTGCGGGCGCTCGGACCGGAACCGTGGAAAGCCGCCTACGTGCAGCCCTCCCGTCGTCCCACCGATGGCCGCTACGGGGAAAACCCCAACCGGTTGCAGCATTACTACCAGTACCAGGTGGTGATCAAGCCCTCGCCCAAAGACGTGCAGGAGATGTATCTGGAAAGCCTGAAGCGGTTCGGCCTCAATCTGCTCGAGCACGATATCCGCTTTGTCGAGGACGACTGGGAATCGCCTACCCTGGGCGCCTGGGGACTTGGCTGGGAGGTCTGGCTGGACGGGATGGAGATCACCCAATTCACCTATTTTCAGCAGGCCGGTTCGGTGGATCTCAAGCCGATCACCGTCGAGATCACCTATGGGCTTGAGCGGATCGCCATGTACCTGCAAAAGGTCGATTCGGTATACGACATCGCCTGGAACGAAACAGTCACCTACGGCCAGATTTTCCACCAGGCCGAGAAAGAGTTTTCCGCCTTCAATTTCGAGGAGGCAAACGTCGCCGACCTGACCATGGCCTTTGACAAGTACGAGAAAGAGGCCCTGAAACTGGTGGAAAAGGACCTGATTCTGCCAGGGTATGACTACTGCCTGAAGTGTTCCCACACCTTCAACCTGCTTGACGCCCGCAAGGCCATCAGCGTCGCCGAACGAACCCGGTACATCGGCAGGATCCGCCATATTGCCCGCCAGGTGGCGCAGCGGTACGTGGAACAACGCGAGGCCATGGGCCATCCGCTGCTTGGTAAAACTAACGGGTGACCGGCAGGGAGTTGGTTATTGGCCCGGCGAACCAACCGCCGCTGGTTGCGGATTGGGTCGCCCACCTTCCAACTCGGCAGCGACCGGCTCCAAGAAAACGAACATCGCAAACAACATAACAACCAAGGGGATTACGGGCGCGTCACGGCGCTTGCGAATCCCCTTTTTTCTTTTGGGGCTTGCGTTCGGGGGCACATCGAGTCCTTTGACGATATCTCGCCAAAGGAGGAGCCTGTCTGGAGGACGCGATTGTCTGCCGCGAAAAAGATTGACAGCGTGGAATGTATGTGGAATCGGAAGCGCTGCTCTGCTATACAGCAGGACAGAGAGATGTGGCGGAAGTGCATGGGAATCGAACCCACCTGCCGGGCTATTCACCCGGCACACCGGATTTGAAGTCCGGGAGAGCCACCAGTGCCCTTTCCACTTCCGCAGCGTTTTCCTATCTAATTGGTATTGACCTAAAAAACAACTTTATTATATAGTTGCACGATCAGCCGCACCGGACTAACGTCAGCCGCGCAAGGCATTCAACCCCCGATTAATACAATGGATTGCGAACAACTCATTCGTCTCATCAAAGACTGGTATCTTCGGGTCAAGCAGGAAACCATGGCGCCTGCTCGCATGATGCAGTTTGTGGATCAGCACGTCAAGAACTGTCCGATCTGCAAAAACGACCTCATCCTTCCCGAGGAAGTGGAAAAAATCAGGGAATTCGTCCTTCCGGAATCCAAAATTCCCAAGGCGGTCCGCTCTCCGGACGACAGTTTCACTCCCGAGATCTCACCCGATGAGGGCGAGGAGTTCGACGAAGAAACCGATGAGTTCGTCGATGAGGACAGCGAGGAGGAGTTGGAAGTAGACGACGACCTGGACGAGGACGACATCATCTGATCCTGGGTCCGTCACCCGGCACGCCGCCACGGTGCACCCATGAACGCAAACGCAAAAACCGGTTGATCGGCAGCCCGATCAACCGGTTTTCTTTTATTTCGCAGCCTCGTTTCTGCCGAGCGGCCGCGGTGGTTCCCAAACAGATTAACCGTCTGGCCCTATTCATTCTCTCTGGAGAGTCGACAGGCTCAGAAAAGTTCCAGCTTTTTCAGCCACTGCACGGCCACCAGATAGGATACAGCCAGCAGCGCTACCCAGGCAATCATCAAAAATGTGCTCATCAGTGTCTCCTTGTGTTCAGTCGGGCCCCAGCGAACCAGGGGCCCGGAAACGATAGTCTGTCAATACGCGGCCCGGTCTCCGGTATCCTCGAGTCTGATCTTGCCTCTGTCCATGAGCCACCAGATGTACGCGATGTAGGCAAGAACAAAGGGAATGGCAAGAGCCACGTAGGTCATTACCTGCAAGGTGTACGGGCTAGACGAGGCGTTGTAGATGGTCAGGCTGGATTGAAGATCCACCTTGGACGGATAAAAGGCGGTGTTATTGTAGGCAGGCAGCAGCAGCACGGTCAGACCGACCAGGACCGTGCCCAGGCCACCGAACCAGATACCGGCTGTGGTCGTGGTCTTGGCAGTTTTCCACACCCCGGTGATCACCAGGGCCAGACCGGCGGCCAGCAGCACGATCAGCCAGGGATTGGCCACCAGGTTCTGCAGGTACTTGAAGCTGACGATGGCCACCGTGCCCTTGTCATCGACAATGCCGAATCCCGGCATGAACAGCAGCGCGACTAGGACGATCAGCAGACAAGGCAGGGAAAACAGAAAATTCTGCCAACAGGCCGAGCGCAGCCGGGTTTCCATCTCCGGGGCCTCACCCATGTCGATGTTGTTGAGCAGGTACATGGAACCCAAGGTTCTCGCGTTGAGCGCCAGGAACAGCCCCATGGCGATATTGAACACGCTCGAGAACGACGGGCTCAGTGCCGCCTCAAGGCCCCGCAGGGGGGTGGTCCATGTGACGAAGTTGTTGCCGTCCAGCTTGAAGCTGGAACCGGTGAAAAAGGTGCCGACCGCCGCGCCGATCAGGAGGATGCCGACGAAGCCGTTGACAAAGAGAAAACCCTCGTACACCAGACTGCCGAGGATGTTCCACGGCTTCTTGCGATATTCGTAGCTGACCGCCTGGATAATGAAGGTGAACAGGATCAGGATCCACACCCAGTAGGCGCCGCCAAACGAGGTGGAGTAGAATTTCGGGAAGGAGGCGAACAGCGCCCCGCCGAACAGGACCAGGGTGGTGAAGGTCAGTTCCCACTTGCGGCCCAGTGAATTGATCACCAGATCCTTCTCGGTGTCGGTCTTGGCCACCTGCCAGAGCAGGCTCTGCCCCCCCTGGACAAAGGTGAGAAACAGGAACAGCGAGCCCACCACCGAACAGAGCAGCCACCAGAGATGCTGCAGGGTGCTGTAATCAAGATTCGATATCATGTCAGTTTTCCTCCGGTCCAATGCTGATCTGTTTCGTCATGATGCTGAGCTCGGCAATGAGCAGCAGGGTGAAAAGGACAAGGAACATGAAGAAGGTGGTCTGTACCGTGCCCGCGGTCAGGTTGGTGCGGGCCACGGTCACGGGCAGCAGATCCTGGATGGCCCAGGGCTGCCTGCCCACCTCAGCCACGACCCAGCCGGCCTGGGAGGCGATCATGCCCAGAAGATAGGTAATGGTGCCGAACCCGAGTAGCCAGCGCTTGTCCTCCAGCGTCCCCTTCATCGCGAAGTAGAGGTAGCCGATGAAGATCAGCGGGAACAGGGTGCCCAGGGCCACCATGATGTGGAAGGAATAAAAGGAGAGTGCCACCGGCGGCACGGCCTCCTCGGGCTTGTTCAGGTAGCCGTAGCCGAGGAACTCCTTGTTTTCGTTGAACGCCGCCAGATGGACATCAGCTGCAGCCTTGTCACCGGCCTTCTTTGCCTGACGATAGCTGTCCAGGCTGGCGACCGCTTTTTTGCCGCGTTCCATCTTCTGTGCCGAGCCGAGGATGTTCTGCTCGGGATTGCCGTAGACCAGATCCTTCATGCCCGGGACAAAGGAGCCAAACGAGCGGTTAGCCATCAGGGACAGCAGGCCGGGGATCTGAATGCGCGGACCAACAAAGGGGTCCTGGTTGTCGAAGACCTTCTTCTCCGGGTTGACGATGCCGATAACGGCCAGGCCGGCGTTCTTCTCGCCTGCGTACAGGCCCTCGAAGGCGGCCAGCTTCATCGGCTGCACCTGGGCGATCTCATAGGCCGACTCGTCACCGTTGAAGATGGTGAAGACGGAGGCAAAAACGCCCAGGGTGGCCGCGACCACAATCGACCGCTTGGCCATGACCACATGCCGGCCGCGCAGCAGATACCAGGAGGAGATCGAGATGACGAACAGCGCGGCCATCAGCATCGAGGAACTGGTGGCGTGGGTAAACTTGTTAATTGCGTAGGGCGACAGGGCGACCTCGAAGAAGTTCTGCATCTCGAAGCGGGCTGTATTCGGGTTGAAAGCCTGGCCGACCGGATACTGCATCCAGGCGTTGGCGACCAGGATCCACACTGCCGAGAGGTTGGAACCGACGGCCACCATCCAGGTGGCGAAGAGGTGGAATCCCTTGGAGACCCTGTTCCAGCCGAAAAACATGACCGCAAAGAAGGTCGCCTCGAGGAAGAAGGCAATGATGCCCTCGATTGCCAGTGGCGCGCCGAATATATCGCCGACCATCCAAGAGTAGTTGGACCAGTTGGTGCCGAACTCGAATTCCATGATGATGCCAGTGGCCACGCCGATGGCGAAGTTGATGCCGAAGAGCTTCATCCAGAATTTGGTCAGCCGTTTCCATTGTTCGTCGCCGGTCTTCACGTAGATGGTGTGAAAAAAGGCGATGATCCAGGTTATGCCCAGCGTCAGCGGGACAAAAAGCCAGTGGTACATGGCGGTCAGCGCGAATTGCGCCCTCGCCCAATTGACCATGCCAAGGTCTACGTTTTCGATCATACTTACTCTCCTTTGCCTGGGTTGCTGGAATGGCGCTGCGATTGCGTCAGTTGTTCGATCACGTACTCGGCGCGTTGCCGGTCATCCGTGAAGTTGGTGGCAAGAAAATCGGGGAAGAAAAAGGCCTTCAGAACCGCGAACATGATAAAGAGTTTGATGAAGATGATCTTCCACAGGGTGCGGCCCACGGTCATCTGGCGAAAACCGTCGCGGTAGAACCGGTACACCCGAGCCAAGGGGCCCCCGGTCGCACCATGCCTGTCGTCCATGGCCTTGTTCATCGGGTCGCCGGCTCCTGGGTAGCGGGGGCGACCGCCTGTTCGCTGCCGTTGCCCTGCAAGGCCTTATACACCGGGATACAGGATTCGGCTCCGGTCAGTTGATCGAAACTGACATCGCGCAGGGTGTCGCGCAACTGGTCACGGGCCTCGCCCCAGATGCGATGGACAGCGCAGCTGTAGCTCGATTTGCAGCTGTTGGGTCGGGCGATGCAGTCGTTGAGGTAGATCTCGCCGATAATGGTCTCCACCACCCCAAGCAGGTTGATGGCCGCCGGTTCCTGCTGCAGGACAAAGCCGCCGCGCGCGCCCTGGCGAATCTCGATAAAGCCGGCCCGGGCAAGGTTCTGGGCAATCTTGGCAAGAAAATGAAAGGGAATGTCAGCCCGCTCGGATATTTCCTGCCGACTGACCAGAGCGCCCTGGCCTTGCTGGCACAAATATATCATACAGCGAACCGCGTATTCAGCTTCCCTGGTAATTCGCATGGTATATGCCCGTTTATTAAATAAGATAAATTAAATCTTATATATTTTATATAGATTGCTCTGTCAATCGAAAATTGCCCCAGGCAGACGGTCCGGTTGCCATCTGAAAAGGGTGCCAACGCCTGGCGACGTGCGCTTGCCCCGCTCCCAGGATTGGGTCAGGCGGTCTGCACGCCGCCCGCCTTTTTCAGGATTCGTTCCCTCGTCCTGCCCATCTCCATCATGTCCTTGAGGTAGGCGTCCGCCTGGTCCAGATAAAAAGACAGCGCTTTGGCAAAATTCTTGCCGACTAGACCGTCGACGAACAGCTGACTGATGATCTTCTGCCGTTTGAGCACCAGCTGCGAGCGGTAGAAGATGAGCCACTCCTCGTTGGACATGGCGGTGATGAGTTGCAGCAGCGCCTTTCTTGCCCTGGGTTTATACATCCAGATGTACATAAGGTCCAGGGCGTTGACAATCAGCACCCGTTTCAACTCCCTGGATTCCTCGCGCAACGCGGCCATCAGCGTCTTGGGCGACTGGAGCAGGTCAAGCACGTCCTCCTCGGGCAGAAGTACATCCAGGCGGGCGAACACGGCGAACAGTTGGGAGATCTTTTCGTGGTAGTCGGAAAGCCGGATGCGGACATTGCTCTGCCGGTCCGCGAGCCCTTCGATGATGCCGGCAACGCAGTCGGAAGCAAACTTGGAGATCACCGCCGCCCATTTCTGCAGCGCCAGTTCTACCCCGGGGACCATGGCCAGGTGCATCATCCAGCCGATGCCGCCGCTGAAGAGAATGGCCAGGGGAATGGAAAGGATGGAACGGAAGAAGTTGCCGATAGCAGCGCTCCGTGGAAGGCCGCGGAGGATGTTGTGGGCGGAGATGTAAAGCCCGTTGGCGAGCGCCATGACCGAATAGAGCAGCACCGGATTGGTGCCGATGGTGACCCCACACTGCTCCTGCAACAAGAGCGTCTTCACCAGGTAGTCGAGCAGGGGCACGGAAAATCCTGTGTAGAGAAGGGAGTCGGCGATCCTGCTCCAGCTCACCAGGGAGTTCCAGGGTAGAAGCGGGGAGCGCTTGAGACCTCCGCCGCCGAGAATGGACTGGATGATGTTGCGCACCCCGGTGATGCCAAACCAGATAAAGGCCCCCAGGTAGGCCAGCACCCACCAGTCCTTGGTGAGGCTGAAAGTCAGAAAGGCCGGAATGAACCCGAGCGCCACCTTGAGTATGTTGCGCAGGTGGCTGTTGAGGTAGCGCAGGGGCTGGCGGATTCGCTCCCGGCTCCGCCTCCGGGCCGGATCAATGTCGATGCGGGGCGCACGGCGGATCCCGCCCAGAGTGGCAATGTTGCCGTCGGCGCCTGGGTGGATCTCGAACCGGTCGAGGCTCCAGTCCTGCCAGCCGACATTGCTGCCGGCGAGCAGGTCGGAGAATCCGCCGAAGACCCGATAGAACCAGGAGAGCGGTCGGCGAACACGGACATGGTGGTGGCTGATCATCCTGGCGGTGACTGGAATGAGCCGGCGCTGCTCGATCTGATGGCTGTGCAGTACCTCGCGGCAGGCCCGGGACGGCAGGGTATCGAGCACCACCAGGCCCATGCCGTGCTGGAACTGGGACTGGCCCGTGGAACCGGAGCCGATGCGTGAACCAAGATAGCGCTTGTTGTACCAGTTGTGGAATGAGCCAAGATCAAGCAGGATGTCCATCAGCGCAGCCTTGCGCCCGTCCATCGCCGCAAGCTCCGCCTCGAGGGCGGCCGGTACTTCGGCCGCAGCCGATCTTGCCCGCGCCTCGGCCAGGTGTTTCTCCACTATCAGCCGGCCCCGCTCATACTCCCAGATAATCTCCCGAATGGCCCGTTTCAGGGTGATGACGTTGTCCTCGTTGAGGGCCTTCTGCAGCATGTTGATGAGCTGGTAGTTCCGGGTCGGGCTGGTTATGTCCACAGCCTCGCCGGCAAAGGCGCCGCCGCGTTCCGCCGCCTGGGCGGTCATGCCGTGGGCCGAATCCTTGAGGTTGAAGGCCTCGATATGGGTAATCCGTCCCCGGCAGATGTAGAGCAGCTCCAGGGTGTCCTGGATGGTGAGGTTGCTCAGGTTGAGGGTGAAGCGGGAACCTGAGTGCATGACCGCGAGCCGACCGAGCAGGTCGGGCGGGGAAAGGCTGAGCAGCGGCGGCATGCCCTCTTCATGCGGTACGGTAGGGTCGTGCAGCTCAGGGTTGCAGCGGGGGTGGAGAAAACGGCTGTTGAGCAGCTCAAGATCGAGGCAGTCCATTTTGCCGGCGCAGGCTAGCAGAGCGGTATCTCGCTCAGCGCCGCCCTGGGGGTGCTGCTGGCGGATGCGCTCCATCTCTGCCTCCAGCAGCCGCAGGTACCCGCCCTGGATGAAAGTGGCCAGATGCAGCAGCGACGGCTGCCCCATGCCGACGAAGCGGTAGAAGGCGGCCTCGTCCAGCGGCGCGCTCTCCAGCCCCAGTTCCTCGTCCAGCACATGCCGGTGCGTGGTATTGAATTGTTCGAGGGCCGCTAGGACATAGCGCTGCTGATAGAGGGAGACCTCCCGGCCCTCAGCCAGAATCTCCCGCACCGACGGCTTGTCCAGAAACTGAAGCAGGCTCTGCTGATCGAAAAAGCCCTCCAACTCCCAGAGAAAGCGGACGAACTTGCCGCGGAACCGGGCAGACAACTCGATGCCGATGCGGACATGGATGTCGAGGATAGCCCCGGCCTCAAGCAGTTCCTCGACAACCTCTTTCTCGACATGGTTGTAATAGACCACGGTGATCTTGCGGATGCCCTTGATCCAGGCATCCATCAGCAGGTGGGTGGGCGATTTTCTCCCCTTGGTGTTGGCGTCGTGGACATGGTCGTCAAAGGCGAACTGGTTCCACTCCTCCGGCATCTCCAGCAGGTGGTACTTCCCCAGTTCCGCCCGCACCATCCTCGGTTTGCCCGAGAAAACCATACGGAAATCGTGGGCCAGCTGCAGCTGCCGCAACTCGTTGCCCTGGCTGCGGACCAGCTCTTTCATGATCTGCATCAACACCCGGGCGGTGTTCTTGTGGTAGAAGCTGGTGGAAGTGCTGAACACCTCATCGCGGAGGCTGCGCAGGGCTGCGATGCGGTCGCCGGCCTGGCCCGCTTCCAGCGATCCCAGCAGGGCAACGATGGCGTAGGCTATTCGCAGACCGCTGGGCGCGGCCATCTCTTTGATGCCATGCGGATGCATGTAGGCGGCCATGAGCGTACTCAGGGACCGCGGCCGGGACCCGCGCTTGAGCACGTCATTGACGATGTTGAGCAGTTTGTAATCGTTGGCGTCAAAAAACAGCCTGGACGGCGTCTTCTTCATGTATCACTGCTCCTGTCCCGCTTGGGTCCCAGCACGGGCTTGCCCTGCCCGGAGGAGCAGGCGGCGATGCCGACTGACGTAGAGGTCTTGCCACGCTTGCGCTGTCAAGCATTTCCATAGACGATCCAAGTTGTCTACCAAATTCGGCAGGTGCAGGAAGCGGAGACCGGCAGGCCCTGACGGCGGCGAGGTTGCCGACGCCTTGCCCACGCCGTTGCGGCAGAACGGTTCCATACCGGATACTTACCACGCGCCTCTTGCAATCCCGGAAGGCTTGGCGTACAGAAACAGAAGGATACCGCTGCCTATTGCAATCAATTCCGCTCGAGCCCGAGAAGCGGCCTGCCGACGAACTCGGACCTGCCCCTGCTGCGGTGGTCGCGCTGGATGAACAACCCATGAACGTACCCGCCCAGACCTCCGCCTCTCCGATCCGGCGCCTGCTCCGCACGACCTGGTGCCGCGTCGTCCTCTCCCTGATCCTCCTCGCCGCCCTGACCATCGCGTCCCTGCCCTTTGCCCTCAAGGCCGCGCTCACCCGCTGGCTGGTGCAAAACGGGGCGGAACAGGCCCAGATGGAACGTATTTCTATCAACCCCTTCACCGGAACGGTTTCCCTGCGGGGGATGCGGGTCAATCAGGGCGGCAAGGAGGTGCTTACCGACGCCCGCTTCGACCTCAACCTCGGCCTGACCGACCTTTTCACCCGAAGCATCCATGTGCAGCAGGCCGTCTACGACAAAATGAGCCTTGATCTCGAGCAGTTGCCCGACGGCCGCTGGCGGTTGACCTCCTACACCATCGATCCAGCGGCTGCGGCTGATTCGGCCAAGGCAGCCAACAGCGGTTCGGTCTGGCATTTCCTCGCCGGCGAGGTGCTTCTGACCGACTGCCTCGTGCATCTGAAGACGCCGGAGATGCAACTCAACCTCACCGTCGAACGGGCGGAACTGCACAAGTTCACCACCCGACCCGACGGCGATCAGGGCGCCTTCCGGTTCAAGGGAGCGATCAACGAGGCCCCGGTGGAACTGACGCTCGACACCTTGGCCGTCAGCCCCCATCTGCGCCTGAACGGCGCCGTCAAAGTCACGGGGTTCGCGCTCAAGCATCTGGAAAAGCTCCTGGCCCGAGTGCTGCCCTCGTTTGTCGGAACCGCATCCATCGAGGGCGGGGTGCAGTTCAGCCTGCCCACCTCCGACAGCATGGAAGCAGCCTTTGACGGTAGCTTGACCCTGGCCGACGGCCACCTTGGCAATGCCGAGCTCACCGTCAAGGATAAGATGCTCGACTGGCAGGGGAAGGTTACCTACAGCGGCAAGGGTTCGGGTGGAACCGTCGCGGCCGAGGGCGCTTTGCAGGGTTCGGTACTGGTGCTTGATCTCCCCTCGGCCGACATGACCATCAAGGAGAGGGCGCTGGCCCTGGAAGGACCGGTCCAGGTCGTCTTCGGCGACGCGGTCAAGGTCACCAGTCGCGCCGGCTTGACCCTGGAGGGCACCGAGATTGGGCTACCGAGGGCCTCCGTCTCTGCGACCAGCACCCGGTGGCAGGGAGAAACCTTCTATGAGAGCGGCGTCGACCCGGCTATAGGCCAACAGATGGCCGCCGACGGTCACTGGAAAAGCAGCGCGGTAACCTTCTCCCAGCCGGAGGACACCCTGCGCGCGACCCAGGAGGACGTTCAGATCGAGGGCAAGACGGAAGCCACCATAGGCAAGAACATCCAAGCCGGATTTGACGGTAGCATCGCGCTTGCCGGACTTGACCTGACCATGCCTGGGCTGACGACCACGGACAAAGAATTGGGCTGGAAGGGGAAGATCCGCTATGCCGATGTTGGTCCGGGTGCTGTCGATCTCGACGGCGCCCTTCACGGCCGTGAACTGTCGCTGACCTTGCTCGACGAGGGGATGCGGGTGACACAGGGCGCGCTGACCCTGGAACAGCGGGGCAGCCTTACCCTTGGGGAAAAACCGGGCCTCAAGGGCACGGCCCGCATCCTCGCGGAAAAAACCGGCGTGACCAATGATGGCGGCAAAGAAACACGTGCCTCCCTGGAGAAATTAACGGTCTCCGGCATCGAAGCCCCGGGCGGTTCGACCATCGCGGTCAAACAGCTCACAGCCCAGGGCCTGGAGGCCAACGTCGACTGCGAGACGCCCCTGACCCTGCGCCTGCCGGAACTCGGCATCGATACCCTGGCCTGCAAGGAGTGGTCGGCCTGCTCGGCCCAGAGCATCAAGGCAGGTGCCCTCCACGTCAACGCCCGCAGCAATAGTGCCGAACTGGCCAGCCTGAAACTTCTTGCCATCGAGCGGCCGCAGGTCGCCAAAGACGGACTGGTTACCGCCGCAAACCTGCAACTGGAGGGGCTCGCCCTCCTGCCTCTGGTCAGTGAGAAAAGAACGCCCCACACCCTCCGCCTGGGACGTGGCCGCTTGACCGCGCCTTCCTGGAGCACGGACAAAGGGTTCCGAGGGCAGTCGCTGATCCTGGAGGATCTGGTTGCCCACCTCATCCGCCAGCAGAATGGCCAATTCCAAGCGGACAAACTGCTGGCTGCGATGCGTACGCCCGAACGGCCCGAACACCGCAAAACCCGCGAAGAAAAAAAGGTGACCGGCAAGGAAGCCGGCGGTGTTTTCGAGCTCGGCGGCATCGTCGTGCGGGGCCAGAGCACAGTCCACTACGAAGACCGTTCCTTGCCCGAGCCTTACACCGGCGACGCCGCGATCCAGTCACTGGAACTCAGCGACCTGTCCTCGCGCAGGCCGGAGCAGCCGGTCAAGGTCAAATTGAACGCCTTGCTCGCTCAACGGGCGCCCCTGGAGGTCACGGGAACCGCGGTCCCGTTTCGGCCCCAGCCCGGCCTCAACCTCCGCTTCGCCCTGAAGAATTACCCCCTCTCCCAGGTCTCGCCCTATACCATCCAGTCCGTCGGCCTGGCGCTTGCCAGCGGCCAGCTCAACCTGACCGGGAGCCTGAACGTGGCCGAGGGTCAGCTGGACATGAAGAACGCCCTGGAACTGAAGAAGATAGAGACCAAGACCATCTCCGCCGAACTGGCCAAACAGTTGGACAACCAATTACCCCTACCGCTCGAATCAGCCATCTCCTTTCTCAAGGACAGCAGCGACAATATCAAACTGGACATTCCCATTCAGGGGCCGCTGGCCGAAGTCGACGTCGGTATCGGCGACCTCCTGATCACCGCCCTGGGCAAAGCGATCATCCCGGCGGCCTCCTCCTATCTGGTATATTCGCTGGGACCGTACGGCGCGCTCGCCTACGTGGGCATGAAGGTGGGAGAGAAGATCATGCGCGCCAGCCTCGCGCCAGTGGTTTTCGAACCGGGAAGGAAGGATTTGACCGGCGAGCACCATAGCTATCTGGAGCGGGTCGCCAAGGTCCTCCAGGACCGCCCGAACATGGACATCAATGTCTGTCCGGTGGTCCCGGCCTGGGAGTTGCTGTCGGAGAAGAAAAGGGCGGAAAGAGAAGAGAAGGATCTGGTGCTGGCCGACCGCGACAGGGAGGCGTTGACTCGACTTGGCCAGGAGCGGGCCCAGGCTGTGATCGATCACTTGGTCAGCGCCCATGGCATTGCCCCGGGCCGCCTGCTGATCTGCGAGACCACCCTGCCTACTGATAAGAGCAGGGCGCCCGAGGTGGAACTACAACTTTAGACCGGCGGGCGGCCCCGATCCCCCCGCGACGAGGGGGCTGCGCGGCCGCGCCTACCAGGTCCGGTATTCGCCCGTGTCCAGATGGACGAAATCCGATTTGGCGTAGTAGCCAACGCCGCCGCATTTCATCTCCAAGGCGCACTGGTGGATCTGATTGGTGCCGATGCCGGGAAAACGGATGTCGATGGCCTTCCCCTGCATGTGCAGACTGTTCCTGGCCACCCCCGATCCCCGGCGCCGCATCCGCCCATTGGTCTCTGGGGAACGGAACCCGGAAATCACCTCATAGACGCCATTGCGCCCCATTTCCCGCTGGATTCCCCAGAGGATGTCGAGCAGCTTGGGATCGATGGGATAGGCCTGACCGGTTTTGTAGTCGCGCAGGAACTTGTTAATTTTTGCCAGGGCAAAAGGATTGTACCGGTCCCCCCAGGCATAGGTGACCTCGAGGGTTTTGTTGGTGTGGGTATGCAAGAGCGAGAGCGATCGTTTTTTCGGCACTGTCGCCGCCCCGATTCCGGGCGTTGAGACTACGGCAAGACCGACGGCGACCTGAACGGATTTGAGGAGAAAAGAGCGACGGGACAGGAGGGCTTGTTCGTTTGTATCTCTTACCATTATCCCTTGTCTATGAAGTGAAGCAGCCTGTCAAACCGGCCGCGGAAGACGCTCGCCCTAGGCGAGCCTTGATTCAAAAGTGGGCCCATTAAAAAAGAAATCAATGTCGATGTCAAGGTTTGATCGACAAAAAAGCATGGCCAGACAAGATGTTAGCAAAACAACCCGCTGTTTTTCCAGCGAATTCAAGCAAGGCGGCGGGCCTTCCCACAGCCTGCAAGTAGACGCCATGACCGGAGCAGAGAGGGAACAGATGATCCGCATCATCTCCGGCGGCCAGACCGGCGTCGACCAGGCGGCCCTGGACGCGGCCATCGCCCTGAACCTGCCCCACGGCGGCTGGCTGCCCAAAGGCCGAAAGACGGAAAATGGACCACTGCCCGCCCGGTACCAACTCATGGAACTGGATTCGGGCCGCTACCGGGACCGAACCGAGCAGAACGTCCTGGCCGCCGACGCCACCCTGATCTGCTCCTTCGGGCCGCTCACCGGAGGCTCCGCCCTGACCGAGGCCCTGGCCATCAGGCACGGCAGGCCCTTCCTCCACATCGATTTCGAGCACCATTCCCGGGACCAGGCCATCCGATCCGTACAGGAATGGCTGCGCAAGCATCCGATCGCCACCCTCAACGTCGCCGGCCCCCGGGCCAGCAGCGAACCCCGCATCTACCAAGCCGCGTACGTCCTGCTCATGGCTGTGGACTGGCGTCAACAGACCCCGCCAAATTCGACCATCACGCCGACATAAGCCGATACCCCTGACCACCATGGCAACTGATCTGGATATTTTCTGTCACCTTGTCTTGACATGAATAACAATACCTATTATTGATACCACTCCGTGCCAGACTCAACACCCATAACAGGAGAAAACACATGGCCGATCCAAAAGACATGTACCAGTGCCAGGTCAGTAACTGCGGTTTCATTTACGACCCGGACAAGGGCAACGCGAAAACCAAGATCCCAGCAGGGACGGCCTTCAAGGATCTCCCCGACGACTGGCGGTGCCCCCACTGCGGGTCATCGAAAAAGACCTTCCGGCCGCTGGCAGGACCGGGATCAGTGGCCGAAGACGGCATCTGACCGGTTGGCAACGAGCACGGGGCCGACCTTCGCGGGCAGCCCCGTGCAGTACCTCCATCACCTTCCGATCCCGCAGTCGTCGCTACCGCTCGGGTCAGGCCGACAGTGCTCGGCCAGGACAGCCGGTGCGCCTGCCCCTTCTTCCTTTCGTATCACCTCACTCCCTGTCCAGGGCCGCGCGGACGGCGGCGCTCAGGCCACGCAGATCGACCGGTTTCATCAGCAGGTCGCAGGCCCCTGCTTCCCTGGCAATGTCAGCGTTGAGCCGGTCCGAGAATCCAGTGCAGAGGATCACCTGGACGTGCGGGAATTCTCGTCGGATCGCCCGGGTCAGGTCGACGCCGGTCAGCCGAGGCATGGTCTGGTCTGTGATCACCAGATCTATCCTGCCCTCCCGGTCGGCCAGGAGGCCGAGCACCTCTTCCGGACGGCCGGTGGTGGTGACGATATAACCCAGGTGGCCCAGCATCATCCGACAAATGTCGCGGATCTCCTTTTCGTCGTCCACCACCAGGATGTGCTCCGTGCCCGTGGGCAGCGCACCCTCGCTGCTCTTGAGCACGCCACTATCCACCGCCTCGGTCACCGGCAGGAGAACGGTAAAAGTCGTGCCCTCGCCCCGCCGCGACTGCACCGTGATCTCGCCGCCCAGATCGATGACGATACCGTGCACCACGCTCAGGCCCATGCCTGCCCCCTCGCCTGGTTCCTTGGTAGTGAAGAACGGGGTAAAGATATGGTGGAGGATGTCGTCGTCGATACCATGCCCCGTGTCCCGTACCAGCAGGGAAACCCAGCGTCGCGCACCCCCCTCGTCCGCCTTGCCAAGGGCATCGGCTCCCATCTCCTCAATGCGCACGGTCAATTGTCCGCCCTGTTCGCGCATGGAGTGGAAGGCGTTGGCGCAGAGATTCATGACAATCTGCTGGACCTGCACCGGCGCTGCCTTGACCATGGCGTCGCCGGCTAGCAGTTCCTGGCGAATCTCGATGGTGGCGGGCAGGGTGGCACGCAGCAGTTTCAGACTTTCGGTAACCAGGGGGACTATCAGCACCGGCGCCTTTTCCATGGAGCTCTGGCGACTGAACGTCAGGATCTGCTGAACCAGATCGGCCGCGCGCCGGCCGCCCTGTCGGATATGGCGCAGGCAGTCATGCAGTTCGCTGCCCGGCTCGCACTGGAGCAGTGCCATGTCGGTGAAGCCGATGATGCCGCCGAGGATATTGTTGAAGTCGTGGGCAATGCCGCCGGCAAGCGTGCCGATGGCTTCCATCTTCTGCGTCTGCCGCATGCGCGACTCCATCTCCACCTCGTGGGTGATGTCGCGCTGCACCGCGACCAGATGGGTTACAATCCCGTCGCCGTCGCGCACCGGGGAGATGGTGGCCGCGGCTACGAACAGGCTGCCGTTCTTGCGCCGGTTGACAATCCGGCCTCGCCAGACCTCGCCCAGGCTCGCCACCCCCTCGATATGCTGCTCGAAATGGGCATCCTGCTCCTTCTCCCAGAACATCCGCACCGGCTGGCCATGGAACTCTTCCCGACTGTAGCCGGTCATTTCCTCCAGGGCCGCATTGCCGTACTCAATGGCGCCGTTTCTGTGGGCGATCAGGACCGCCTCCTTTACCTGGTCAACCGCCTCGGCGAGTCGGCGCTGGGTTTCCGCCACCTTGCGTTCAACGGTAACGTCGCGGACAATGACGATGCACTGCCCCTCCTGTCCCTGCCGATACGGGGTCGCGGTGAGGACGTACTCCCGCTGCTCTCGCCCCTCGCCCCTGGCCGTGCCGGCGGTAACCGCATCTCCGGAGGCGGCCCTCCGGACCATATCGCCCACGGCGCTTCGCGATTCCGGGTGAAACAGAGCGGCAAACGACCGACCGGCGAGCAGGTTGCGGTGGGCGGCCCCAGCCATAATCAGGGCCTCCTGGTTGGCGTAGACGATGTCGCCGCCCGCCTGGACGAGCAACACGCCCATGGGCGCGAGGTCAAGCAGCCCCGCCAGCTGCTCCTCTATGGCCCGCAGTTGCTGTTCCTCCCGCCTTCTCGTGACCAGTCTGCTGACAAACAGGCTGAGCAGCCCAACGGCGAACACCGCTATGCCGGTAACCAGGGACCACTGGGAGCGGAACTCCGCCATGGCCCCCAGCACCTTTTTCGCCGGGGTAAAGATCACCATCATCCAGGAGGTCCCGCCAGGCAGGCCGATCGGGATCGTGACTGCGTACATCTTGCCATTGGCCGGCCTGTCGCCGGGGAAGAGATCGCGATGCAGAACCAGGATCCCCTGCTGCCCGTTCCGCACCGCACGCAGAAGCGCCGCCAGGTCCTCCCCCGGTCCGGGGATTCTGCCCAGATTGGCCCCCACCAGACCGTTTTCGGGCGCGTGCAGGATATCGCCGACGGCGTTGAACAACAGGACCTGGCCGTCATGGAGCAAGGGCAGGGCGTTGAAATGGCGACCGGCTATCCGAGCAAAGGGCAGGGAGAAGGACACGCACCCGTCGAAACGCTCCTGGCTCCGCACCGCAGCCGCAAAAAAAAGCCGATCACCATTAGATCCGTGGATCAGATCACTGACCATGGGAGCGGCGCTGTTGCGCAAGCCAAGACAGAACCCCTCGTCGGAGCGGTCGGCCGCGCCCGTTTCCGGGATCGCAAACACCACCCGATCCTCGTCGTCAATACGCTGGATGCCGTCGATATCGGTGGTGTGGATGGAGAGGAAGTCGCGCAGCAGGGTTTCGCCGCCGGCATCGAGCGCCTGGATGGACGGTTGCTGCGCCAGGTATTCAAGCGCCTTTTCGTAGGTGGCAAAATATGACTGGATGCCCGAGGTGGCCTGCCGGGCGAGCAGCACCTGCTGGGCATGGAAGGCGTCGATGGTCTTGTTGCGGACCCAGAGGTAGGGCAGATAGAACAGTCCCGCCAGGATGAGGGTGGCTAGCAGGGCAAGAATGATGTGCTGGGCGTTATAACGCTGGTTCATCTATGGGCCATGGGTTAAGAAAAAGACTTTGCTGTTTTAAGTATAGCGTAATAGGTTGGCTTTCGGAAAAGTAAAATCACTGTGTCGCCGTTCGATCCCTCCGCGAGGAGAGCCTTCTTGTTCCTCTACCAGTCCAACCGTCTCGAAAACCTGTGCACCCAGTGGCGGGCCGTCATCGCCACGCCGCTGGCCGATCCGATGGCGCCCGAGATCGTCGTGGTCCACAACCAGGGCATGGCCCAGTGGCTGGCCCGGCAGACCGCCTTTGCCGAGGGCATCGCCGCCAACCTCCAGTTCCCGCTCCCCGGCCGCTTCATCTGGGACCTGATGCACCGGCTGACCGACTCGCCGCCACAGGAGGATCTCTTTGCCAAACCGGTCCTCCTGTGGCGCATCAGCCGCTTGCTGCCGGAACATGCGGAACATCCTCTGTTCGTGGAGATCAGCGCCTATCTCCGCGACGACGCCGGCGGCCGCAAGCGCTACCAGCTGGCCGGACGCATCGCCGACCTCTTCGACCAGTATATGGTCTACCGCCCCGACCTGTTGGCCCGCTGGCAACAGCCGCGCCCCGACGAGGATTGGCAGGCCGTGCTCTGGCGGCGGCTGACCGATTCCGGCCCGCCACTCCGCGCCCGGCTGGCAGAGCGATTCCGGGAAATCCTCGACGGTGGGGGCGAGGAAGAACTCGACCTGCCCGAACGCATCCATCTCTTCGGCATCAATGCGCTGGCGCCGCTCTACCTCGACATCCTCGCCCGGCTTGGCCGCCATACCGAGGTGCATCTCTTTCATCTGAGCCCCTGCCGCCAGTACTGGTCCGAGCTGGTCTCGGCCCGGCGGCTGGCTGGCCTGCGCCGCCAGGGTCCGGATGCCAATGATGCCGTCGACGACTACTTCGACCAGGGCAATCCGCTCCTGGCCTCGCTCGGCCGCACCGGCCAGGAGTTCTGCCGCCAGCTGCTCGAGGGCGACCCCGCCGAATTCGATCTCCACCAGGACAACGACCAGCCGAGCCTGCTCGCGGCCCTGCAGAATGACATTCTCGACCTGCACGACCGCTCCGGGGCCGACCAGCTGCACCTGATCCTCGATCCCGATGACCGCTCGCTGCAGTTGCACGTCAGTTTCTCCCGCCTGCGCGAGATCCAGGTGCTGCACGACCGCCTGCTCGATCTCTTCCAGGCGCTGCCGGGCCTGACTCCGGCCGAGGTGCTGGTGACCGCGCCCGACATCCAACTCTATGCCGCGGCCATTGCCGGCGTTTTCGGCGAAGCGGCCTCGGAACGGCGTATCCCCTGGTCGATCGCCGACCAGAGCGCCCGCCAGGAGCTGCCGGTGGTCCGCTGTTTTCTCGATCTGATGGCCCTTCTCGGGGGCCGTTTCACCGCGCCCGAGGTACTGGCCCTGTGCGAGCATGAGCCGCTCCTGACCCGCTTCGGCCTGGATGCGGCCTTCCTGCCCCGGCTGCACGAGTGGGTTCGGGACGCGGGCATCCGCTGGGGTCTGGACGGGGAGCACCGCCTGGCCCTCGATGTCCGGGCAGGCGAGCAGCACAGCTGGCGCTTCGGCCTGGACCGGCTGCTGCTCGGCCACCTCATGGGCAATTGCGAGGCGCCCTTTCAGAACCGTCTGCCCATGCCCGATCTGACCGGCGGCGAGGCTGGCGAACTCGGCGCCTTCCTTGACCTGATCGATACGCTGGCTCGCTGGAACGGCCACTTCCGAGGCCGCAGGGTTGCCGCCGACTGGCAGGGGCTGCTGCTGTCCCTGCTGGCCGATTGTTTCGATGCCGGCGCGGAAGAGGAAGGGTTGGGCGTTCTGCGGGAAACGGTTCAGGCGCTTGCAGCCAGTTGCGCCACCGCCGGATTCGCGGACGAGATCCCGGCCGAGGTGATCCGGCTCCACCTGGAGGCGGCCCTGTCCGGGATGGAAGGCGGCCAGCCTTTCCAGAATGGCCGGGTCACCTTCTACAACATGGTGCCCATGCGCTCAGTGCCCTTCCGCGTCATCTGGCTTTTAGGCATGAACGACGCCGAATTCCCCCGCAGCCAGCACCCGGCCGCCTTCGACCTGATGGCCCGCCAGCCGCGACTGGGCGACCGCAACCGGCGCAACGACGACCGCTATCTCTTCCTTGAGGCCCTGCTCTCCGCCCGCGAGGTGCTGGCCATTTCCTGGGTGGGGCGCAGTCTCCGTGACGAGGCCGTCAGCCCACCCTCGGTGGTGGTCAGCGAATTGCTGGATTACCTGAACGCCGGCTGGTCGGCGCCCGCCGGCACGGCCAGCGGACAGCTGACCACTCTGCACCCCATGCAGCCGTTCAGCCGCCGCTGTTTCGACGGCCGGGCCGCGACTGCCAGCTACAACCCCTCCTGGCTTCCAGCTGCCATGGATCAGGAGCCACCGCCCTTTCTCGCCGCTCCCCTGGGGCAGCCCGATGAGGCGGGCGACCTCGATCTCG
>JBGSPP010000389.1:0-3893 GCA_041738515.1 Desulfobulbus sp. | reverse complement strand
GGCGAGCTGTCCGGGGGCGAGCAACAGCGGGTGGCCCTGGCCCGCGCCCTGGTGATGGACCCTGCCTTGCTGCTCGCCGACGAACCCACCGGCAACCTGGACGCGGCCAGCGGCCAGCGCGTCTTTGACCTGCTGCATGAGTTGAGCCGTAACCTGGGTTTGGCTGTGGTCATGGTCACCCACAATATGGACCTGGCCAGGGCCATGGACCGCTGCCTGACCCTGGCCGACGGCCGTTTGCGCTGACCCTGCAGCGCCGGAAAGGCGTTCTCCTGCAACATCTTGCGGCGTTTCCTCTTCCTCTTGGGTCGATTTCTTTTACCAATCCTTTGGTTGCCTTCCCCCTGACGGCGAAGTATATTCTTATCTGGCAATGATTCTCCCCTCATTGCCGGTTTGAGCTGAACCGCGGGGGAGGGGTTTTCTCCTTCCCCTCCTTCGCATCTTTTCAGCCAGCTCGCTTAATTCCGACATCCGGCAGCAACCCCCCACCCCGTTCCATCAACCATGACAGGAGGCGCTATGAGTATTTTCTCAGCTATTCTCAGCAAGCTTGGTTTTGCCAAGGAGGCAGTGGCTGCGACGCTGTCGCAATCATCCCCCGCTGCCGACCAGGCCGCGTCCGCGCCAGCGCCTATGAGCGCGGTCGACGTGGTGTCCAAACTGGAAGCCATGGCCGCGGCCAACCCGGAAAAACTGAACTGGAAGGTCTCCATCGTCGATCTGATGAAGCTGCTCGGCCTTGACAGCTCGCTGGCCAACCGCAAGGAACTGGCTGCCGAACTGGGCTGCCCGGCAGAGAAGATGGGCGACTCGGCCCAGATGAACATGTGGCTGCACAAGTCCGTGTTAAAGAAACTGGCCGACAACGGTGGCAACATCCCGGCCGACCTGCTCAACTGACCTCTCTTTCGCGCCTTTTCCGTTGGCGATCCCTATCGGGTTGCCGTTCCTGTCTTGTTTCTTCAGTCACCAGCCCAACAAAAAAGCCGCCTCCAATCCGGAAGCGGCTTTTTTGCTGCCATGAAAACGACTTGCGCCGGGCTTTCACCCGGCTGGCCATTCAGCCCAGATATTCCAGGGCGATCTTCAGCATCCGCCGCACCGGCTCGGCCGCGCCCCAGAGCAATTGATCGCCGACGGAAAAGGCGCTGAGATACTCGGGTCCGAGGTTCATCTTGCGCAGCCTGCCCACGGGGATGTCCAGGGTTCCGGTCACCCTGGCCGGAGTCAGCTCCTTCAAGGTCTGTTCTCTGGTGTTTTCGACCAGATAAACCCACTGGTTGTGACCGGCGATGGCCGCTTCGATCTCGGCCAGGGGTACGTCCTTGTTCAGTTTGATGGTGAAGGCCTGGCTGTGGCAGCGCATGGCGCTGATGCGGACGCAGCAGCCGTCGATTGGAATCAGGTCGCCCCTGTTGCCCAGGATCTTGTTGGTCTCGGTGATACCCTTCCACTCCTCCCGGGTCTGGCCGTTGTCCATGGCCGAATCGATCCAGGGGATAAGGCTGCCGGCCAGCGGAGCGCCGAAGTTGGTGATGGGAAAGGCCGGGTTGCGCAGGGTCTCGACCACGTTGCGATCCAGGTCGAGGATGGCCGAGGCCGGGTTGTCGAGCAGGTGTTCGGCGTTCTCGCCGACCAGCCGCATCTGATTGACCAGCTCGCGCATGTTTTTGGCGCCGGCGCCGGAGGCGGCCTGGTAGGTCTGGCTGCTGATCCACTCCACCCAGCCACGGGCAAAGAGCCCGCCCAGGGCCATCAACATCAGCGAGACCGTGCAGTTGCCGCCGATGTATTTTTTGACGCCCCGCGCCAGGGCCGCATCGATCACGGCACGATTGACCGGGTCGAGCACGATCACCGCGTCCTCGTCCATGCGCAGCTTGGAGGCAGCGTCAATCCAGTAGCCCTGCCAGCCCGTCGCCATCAGCTGCGGATAGACCTCGCCGGTATAGCTGCCGCCCTGGCAGCTGACGATGATGTCCATCTCCGCGAGCAGCTTGACGTTGCGGCCGTCCAGCAGTTCGTGCACGGTGCCGTTGACCTCCGGTCCGGCCTGACCGGCCTGGGAGGTGGAAAAGAACCGGCTCTCATAACCCTGGAAATCGCCTTCCTGCCGCATCCGCTCCATGAGCACGGAGCCGACCATGCCGCGCCAGCCAACTATGCCTACCTTTTTCATGTCTTCCCTTCCGCTGTTGATCAGGATGCTGTGTTTGGTGAGTATTGCAGGCGAAAATAGCTTCTCAATTCCTCGGCGATCACCGGGGCCACGGAGTAAATCCGCAGCAACGGGTCGGTCTCCCGTCCGGGATAGGTGTCGGCGCCGATAATACAGGTAATGCCCTTGTCGATGAACCGCTCGCGGGCGTTGCCGGCCAGCACCAGATGGGTGGCCATGACCATCACCCCCACGGCCCCGGCCTGGTAGCACCGGTCCACGGTCTGGAGCATGGAGCCGCCGGTGCGGATCATGTCGTCGCAGATGATGGCGGTCCGGCCCCGCACCGCCCCGGACAACTGGCCGACGATGGTCTGGTCGACGTCGTAGCGGTCCTTGTTGGCGGCGGTATGCGGGCAGTCGAGCAGCCCGGCCAGCCGTGCCACCCGCTTGGAAAAACCGTAATCCGGCGACACCAGGACGAAGTTGTCCAGCTGCATCTGGCGGATATATTCCGCCGCCACCCGTTCGGTCCAGAGGTGGCGGGTGCGTACCTCGCCGGTATGGGCGTGCATCACCGACTCCGAGTGGAGATCGACGAAAGCGACGTAGTCTGGCCGAGCGCGGAAAATCTGCCGGGTGCGGGTGATGCCCTTGGGGATCTCGCCGGACTCGGGCTTGGCCCGTTCCATGGTCGAATAGCCCAGATAGGGGATGACCACGTTGACCGAGAGCGCGTTCCAGTAGCGGGCCCCGGCCACCAGGTCGATCAGTTCCTGGTGCGAGGCGTCATCCGGGGTACTGGCAATGATCACCAGGTCGCAGCCGGCAATGTCGCGGGGAAAGGCGTGGTAAATCTCGCCGTCGGCAAAGGTTCGGGTGATCATCTCGGTCACCGGGATGTCCAAGTCCCGGGCCACCTCGGCTGCCAGGTGGGCCGCGGCCCGGTTGGCAATGAGGATGATGTTCTTTCGGCGCGGCATGCCTCTTCCCTCCCCTGTCTAAGCGGCCAGAACCTCGGCGGCGATGGCGTCGCCCATGGCCGCAGTGGACACTGGCGTCACGCCCGGGGTGGCGATGTCGCGGGTCATGATCCGCTTGTCCAGGATGGCCGCGACCGCAGTCTCGATGGCGCTTGCGGCCTTTTCCTGTCCCAGGCTGTATTTGAGCATCATTGCCGCCGACAGGATCTGGGCGATGGGGTTGGCGATGCCTTGACCGGCGATGTCCGGCGCTGAGCCGCCGGCCGGCTCGAACAGGCCGAAGCGGGAGCTGTTGAGGCTGGCCGAGGCCAGCATGCCCATGCTGCCGGTGAGCATCGCCGCCTCGTCGGAGATAATGTCGCCAAACATGTTGCCGCAGAGCATGACGTCGAACTGGTGCGGGTCGCGCACCAACTGCATGGTGGCGTTGTCGATGTAGATGTGGTTCAGGGTCACGTCCGGGAACTCCTTGGCCACCTCCTTGACCACCTCGCGCCAGAACACCATGCAGGTGAGGACGTTGGCCTTGTCCACCGAGGTGACCAGGCGACGGCGGAGGCGCGCAGCCTCGAAGGCCATGCGGGCGATCCGCTGGATCTCAAATCGAGTATAGGCCATGGTGTCAAAGGCACGTTCCTCAAGCCCTGAGCCCTCTCGTCCCTTCGGGGTGCCAAAATAGATATCCGAGGTGAGTTCGCGCACACAGAGGACATCGAAACCATCCTTGACGATATCGGGCCGCAGCGGGC
>JBGSPP010000382.1:0-2629 GCA_041738515.1 Desulfobulbus sp. | reverse complement strand
CCGCCGCTCCCGGCTCAGTTCCCCGGCCAGGTGCAGCATCTCGGCCGCGGCCTGCTCGACCCGGCGACCGGCCAGGGCAATCTGTTGGTCCAGGCTGTCGAGCTGGGCCAGGCTCTCCGCGGCCACCCGGGCAAACTCGATCACCTCCTCGAGCGTTGACCCGTACTTGCGCTGCAGCTGCTTGAGCTCGGCCAGGCGGGCAGCGATGGTCTCCAGCCGGGACGGGTCCGAGGGGATTTCGTCGAGGTAGTGCTCCAGTCGGGCGGCCAGGTCCTCCAACTCGAACCGGGCCGAACCAATCCGCTCCGCCAGCGGGCCAAGGGTCGGATCCAACGCCGCGGCCTGATCAACCTGCTTCTTGATTACGGCCATGGCCGGCATGACCCGCTCCCCCATCTGTCCGGACGCGGCGCCCATGGAGCGCATCAGACCGTCCGAGGCCTTGAGCCGGTCGCGTTCCTGCTGCAGCTGTTCGTCCTCGCCCGCCACCACCTTGGCTTTCCTGATTTCCTGCAGCTGATAGCCCAGAAAATCGCGCTGCCGCTCCTTGTCCTGCTCCCTGCCCTCGAGCTGGCGCAGCTCGGCAGAGGCATCCCGCCAGCGACGGAACAGTCCGCCGAACCGGCGGCGCAGTTCCCAGAGGTCGCCATAGGTGTCGAGATAATCAATATGGGATCGCGCCTGCAGCAGCATCTGGTGGTCGTGCTGGCTGGCGACGTTGACCAGATGGGCGGTCAACTCGCCGGCCAGGCGGGTGGTCACCGACTGGTCGTTGATGTAGAGTCGCGATCGCCCCTCTCGGGTCAGCACCCGCCGAATCAGACAGGCGCCGTCGTCGGCCAGGGTGTGCTCGGCCAGCAGGGCCTGCATCTCGGTATGGTCAGGCCGGACGGAGAAGACCGCCTCAATGCTCGCCTGCTCGCAATCGCCACGAACCAGGGCGGCCGTGCCCCGGCCGCCGGTGAGCAGGTTGATGGCTTGAAGGATGATCGATTTGCCGGCGCCGGTCTCGCCGGTCAGCACGATCAGGCCGGTCGACCGAGCGGCCAGGTCAAGATGGAGGGTGTCGATCAGCGCCAGATTCTGGACGCGAAGTTCCTGCAGCATGGTTCACGAGGGGGCAAAGAGGCGGCGGCCGGGGTGTGCATTCTCCTTGACTCTGGCCGCATCAAAATGTATCGTATTGAAGATACATGAAAAATAACCAGCACGGAGGAGTGAGGTGACTGTATCCCCGCAGCTCAGCGCCAGTCTTGAAGATTATATCGAAGCCATCTACCACATCGTCGCCGAAAAGCAGGTGGCTCGGGGCAAGGACATTTCCGCCCGGCTGAACGTCAGCGGCGCCTCGGTGACCGAGGCCTTGCGAGCCCTGGCCAAGCGGGGATTGATCAACTATGCGCCCTACGAAGTCATCACCATCACCCCGGCTGGGCGGGAGATCGCCGAGGACGTCATTCACCGGCACAACACTCTGAAACAGTTCTTCACCGATGTTCTCGCCATCGAGGAAACCATCGCCGAACAGGGCGCCTGCCGGATCGAGCATGCCGCGCCGCCGAAGATCATCGACCGGATGATCGATTTCATCCGCTTCCTCGAGGTTTGCCCCCGGGGCGGCAAGGAGCTGATTAACGGCTTCGCCAGCTTCTGCGAGCAGGGCCGGACCCGGGCCGACTGCGACGTCTGCGTCTCCCACTGCCTTGACGGGCAGCCGGATCACAGGATACTCTGAACCGGATTCGGGCCGGGGCAACTATTGCCGGCCTCAACGGTTGAACGCCTATATTAAGCACAAGCCCGGACCGGTGCAATGGATACCTCGCCTTTTCCGCCGCTCCCCGTTTCCCTGGATCGCTGACCGCCCATGCCTGTCTACGAATTCAATGCCCTCAACGGGGCGGGAAAGAAGCTCAAGGGCGTGATCGACGCCGACTCGCTGACCGCCGCCCGACAGAAGATCCGCAGCCAGGGCAACTATCCCATCGAAATCAGGGAGACCTCGGCCAAAGCCAAGATCAAGGCGGGCAAATCCCTCCTGGCCATCCAGATCGGCCAGCGGGTGAAGCAGCAGGAGGTGCATATCGCCACCCGCCAGCTGGCCACTCTGCTCGGCGCCGGCATCCCGCTGGTGCCCGCGCTCTCCGGCCTGATCGAGCAGACCGAGAACCGCGCCTTCCAGACCATCCTCACCCAGATCAAGGACGCGGTCAACGAGGGCAACTCGCTCACCAGCGCCCTGGACGAACACCCTAAACTGTTTTCGCGAATCTACAGCAACATGGTGCGGGCCGGCGAGGCCTCGGGCTCGCTGGATGTGGTCCTCGACCGGCTGGCGGAATTCGGCGAGACCCAGCACGCCCTGCGCTCGCGCGTGCGCGCGGCCATGCTCTATCCCCTGTTCATGGCCGTGGTCGGCATCGTGGTGGTGTTTCTGCTGATTACCTTCATTGTCCCCAGCATCACCTCGGTGTTCGAAGGCACCAAACAGGCCCTGCCCCTGCCCACCATAGTACTGATCGGCATCAGCGCCTTCCTCAAACGCTTCTGGTGGGCCGTGCTGCTGCTCGTACTCGGCCTCGTCCTCGGCCTGCGCTGGTACGTCGGCACAGCGGCGGGCCGCAGGCGA
>JBGSPP010000339.1:0-4004 GCA_041738515.1 Desulfobulbus sp. | reverse complement strand
CTCCACCCATGCCTCCAGCGGCATCCGCACCGCCTACGAGCTGGCCCGGCAGTCCTTTCTGCCCGGCGGCAACAACCGGGTGATCCTGGCCTCGGACGGCGATTTCAACGTCGGCGTCACCAGCCGCGACGAGCTGCAGCGGTTGATCGAGCGCGAGCGCGAGGGCGGCGTCTACCTGACCGTACTCGGCTTCGGCATGGGCAACTATCACGATGATACCATGGAAGTGCTCGCTGACAAGGGTAACGGCAACTATGCCTACATCGATAGCCTGCTCGAGGCCAAGAAAGTGCTGGTCAAGGAGATGAGCGGCACCCTCTTTGCGTTGGCGGGAGACGTCAAAATTCAGGTGGAGTTCAACCCGGCGCGGGTCGGGGCCTACCGGCTGATCGGTTACGAGAACCGGGCCCTGGCTGACGAGGACTTTCGCGACGACAAGAAGGATGCCGGCGAGATCGGCGTCGGCCACCGGGTGACCGCCCTCTACGAGCTGATTCCGGTGGGCCACGCCTCGATCCCGCAGCTCGACTCGCTGAAGTACCAGGCGGTGCGGCCGGCAAAGGACACCGGCGCAGGCGAACTGATGACCGTCAAGCTGCGCTATAAGCCCAGGGGCGAGCAGGCCTCGCGCCAGATGAGCCTGGCGGTGGCCGAGGCTCGGGGCAAACGGACAACGGCTGATTTCCACTTTGCCGCCGCAGTCGCCGGCTACGGTATGCTGCTCACCGGCTCCGAACATCTGGGCAGCTTCACCTGGGAGCAGTGCCTGGAGATGGCCCGTGCCAGTCGGGGCGCGGATGCCGAGGGCTATCGGGCCGAGTTTGTTCGTCTGGTGGAGATGAGCCAGCTGCTGGCCCGGCAGCACACACCGCAGCCGGAACCTGCATTGGATCCATCGCCTCGTCCCTCACCCCTGAGACAACCGATGGTCAGGTGACAGGCGGCACACAGAGCAAGACCAGCGCCCTGCCGGGACTCGTTCCCTGCAGGGCGTTGGTGTTCGCATCCGCACCATGGCCTGGCCTGCTGGTGCGCGTACCTCCACCTCCTTCCGTCGGCGGGATTCGCGATCCCAGCGCTTGATTTGCAATCACAGTGTGGCAATAGTAACCACAACGCACTCAGGAGAGGGGTGGTTTTCCCGCCCCCGCTCCGACCGCCCGGAACACAGAGGAGCCTGCATGGAGAACGCTGCCCGGAAACCATCCCCGCCCCCGACCCGCCCGGGCACGGTCCTGGTGCTCCTGGCCGCTGCGGCGCTGCTTGCAGGCGCTCTGGTCCTGCCCTTTTTCTACGAGACCCAGACCCTCTGGTACAAGACCGGGATCGACAAGACCATGCTCCGGGCCGGCCACGTCCTCGGCATGCTGGCCCTGGTCCTGCTCCTCGCCCAGATCCTGCTGGCGGTGCGGGTCGGGTTGCTCGAACAGGTCTTCGGCGCAGCCACCCTGCTGCGCTGGCACCGGGCAAACGGGGTGCTGATCGCTTTTGCGGCCATGGGCCATGTCGGCCTGGTGCTGATTCCCGAGGGGCTGGGCAATCTGCCGATCGGCTGGAAATACTGGCCGGAAATGACCGGGGGCCTGCTGTTTGTGCTGCTTCTGGTCACGGTGGTGCTCTCCCGCTACCGGGCCGGTCTGGGCCTCGATTTCAAACGATGGCGCCAACTGCACAGACCTGCGGGGTACCTCGCCCTGGCGCTTGTCTTCATCCACGTGCTCTTCGTCAGCGATGCCTTTGCCCAGGGCCTGCCCAGGGCGGCGCTGATCGCTGCGTTCCTGCAGCTGGCCGCAGTTGTCGCCCTGACCCTGTGGGCAAGGCGTCGGCCAAAACACCAATGAGCATCCACCACACAACAAACCAACGGAGGTTGTCATGAAAAAACTGTCAGTTGCCGCCATCACCCTGCTTTCCCTGCTGCTGCTCGCCCAGAGCGCGTTGGCCGCCGCCCGCGGGTGGGAGCTGGACCCCGCCCATTCCAACGTCTATTTCAGTGTGGACCACATCTATTCCAAGGTGCAGGGCCGCTTCACCAACCTGGCCACCACCATCCATTTCGATCCGGCCAACCTCAAGGAGAGCAGTTTTTCCTTTGAGATCAAGGTGGAATCAATCGATACCGGCATCAGCAAGCGCGACAAACACCTGCTCTCGCCGGATTTCTTTGACAGCGGCAAGCACCCGCTGATCACCTTCAAGTCGTCGGAGATCGTCGATGCGGGGCAGGGGGTGTATCAGGTGAAGGGGAAGCTGAACATCATGGGCAGAGACCATGACCTCACCCTGCCGCTCACCTTTGCCGGGATCAAGGACCACCCCGCCGAAAAGGGCAAGCAGGTCGCCGGCTTCAACGGGCGGATCGCAGTGGACCGGCTGGCGCTGGGCGTGGGCGACGGCAAGTTTTACAAGATGGGCCTGGTGGGCAAGGATGTGGACGTGCTCGTCACCCTGGAGGTGCTGGCAGGCAAGTAAGGGGGAGGGGGCGGGAACGTCTGCCCCGGAGTGACAGTCTGGAATAAATCCTTTTATGTTTCAATACGATGGCAGCGGGGCGGGTGCGATGGTCAGGCGCCCGCCCCGCTGTAGTTTTTTGTCATCGGCGACGGGCAACAGGGGGCCTGCCCTCACCCATCCCTTCTATTCCATGCACCACTGGTAGGCGTTCTGGAACAGCCGCAGCCAGGGGCTGACCGGCAGGTCCTGCATGTCGCCGGGCAGCCAGTGCAGCTGCCAGGTGAGGAAGGCACGCTCCGGGTGCGGCATCATCGCCAGATGGCGGCCGTCGGGCGAGCACAGCCCGGTCAGGCCTCCGGGCGAACCGTTGGGGTTGAAGGGGTAGGCCTCGGTCGGCTGACCAAGGTCATCGACAAAGACCATGGCCGCCATGCCCTCGCCCCAGACCCGTTCACGGATCGCCTCGTCCGGGAAGTGGAGGTAGCCCTCGCCGTGGTCAACGTGGATGCCGAAGACCGTGTCCTCCATGCCGCGCAGCATGATCGCCCGGCTGGGCAGGACTTTGACCGTGGACCAGCGCGACTCGAAGCGGCCGCTCAGGTTGTGGATGAAGCGCGGCTGGCGCTCGGCTTCGATGCCCTGCCAGGGCACCCAGCCGAGCAGGCCGAACAGCTGGCAGCCGTTGCAGATGCCCAGGCTGAAGGTGTCCGGGCGGTTGTAGAACTGCTGAAACTGGGCCTGCAGCCGCTCGTTGAAGCGGATAGTGGCGGCCCAGCCCTTGGCGCTCTCCGGCACATCGGCGTAGGAGAAGCCGCCCACGGCGGCCAGTCCGCGGAATCCGGCCAGGTCGATCCGACCGGCCAGCAGGTCGGTCATGGTCACGTCCCAGGGCTCGAAGCCGGCACTGTGGAAGGCGGAGCTCATCTCCCGGTCCGAGTTGGAACCCTCGTCGCGAAGGATGGCCACCCTGGGTTTGTCCGGCCTGGCCAGAATGGCCGTCGCGGTTGCCTGCGGGGCAAAACCGAGACGGTAGCCCGGACCGGTGCGGTCCATGATGTTCCACTTCTCGGCGTCGGCGCAGTCGGGGTTGACCTGGAGCCGCTCCAGCTGATGGCTGGTCTCCTCCCACCACTGGCGCAGGAGAACCATGGAGTCGTCCAGCGCCAGCTCGCCGTTATATTGAATGGTGATAGCCTTGCGCGCCATGGTCGAGCCCAGCGCCACGCAGGGGACCTTGGCATCCGCCAGCCGCTCCTTGACCATGGCCAGGTTCTCCCAGCGGCACTCGACCACCAGGCCCAGCTCCTCGGCAAAGAGCGCCTCCAGCACCGTGGCCGGGCCGCTCAGGGCCAGGTTGAGGCCGCAGTTGCCGGCAAAGGCCATCTCCAGCACCGTGGCGATCAGGCCGCCGTCGCTGCGGTCATGGCCGGAAACTATCAGATCGGCGTCGATCAGGCCCTGCACGGCCAGGAAGGCCCGTTTCAGCAGGGCCGGGTCAACCAGGTCCGGGACCTCGTTGCCGATAGCCTCGCAGGTCTGGGCCAGGGCGC
>JBGSPP010000323.1:0-16150 GCA_041738515.1 Desulfobulbus sp. | reverse complement strand
GGCGCCCAGTTCCAGCAGGGTGGCGCCCCCTTTGGGCGGCTGGCCGGCAATGAACTCGGACAGGACGATGGCCGCCTCCCAGAGTCGGATCCAGAAGGGGAAACTGGAGACATCTTTCAGGGGATCCTTGCCGTCCAGAATCTGCTCCAGGTCTGTGATCTTGAGCAATTGCAACTGATGTTCCCTGACCCGGAAGGGTTCAAACGCCACCTGATAGCGTTCCTTTACGGTGTTGTACAGGGCCAGGGCTTCGGCGGGCAGGGTGTGCGGATCCATGGGGCGTCTCGTTGCGGGAAGGGGGGGATTACACGGGCCAGGGCGACGAGTTCGTCTGTCGAGACCGGGCTCTGGTTGCTTGACGGACAACAGGTTTCAGCGCTCTGCTCGCCGTTCCGGCGACCTCAGATGTACCACATCCGAGGGCCAGGTGGGCACAAAAAAAGAGCGGATCGACAAGCATCGATCCGCTCTCTGAACACCACTGAGGCAATCAGGCGATCAGCAACCTTCCAGCCCTTTCTTGGCGGGTTTCACGGTCACGGCATCACCGGCCTTCATGCCGTCTGCCTTGTCGCAGGTAACGGTAACCTTGTTGCCATCCACGCTGTCCACGGTGCACTTGGCAGCAAAGGCCGCACCTGCACTCAACACAAAAGCCGCTACCATCACTGCTGCAAATACCTTTTTCATTGTGATCTCCTTGATGAAACGAATTGAACAAACCAAACCACTTACCTCTTGCCCATACCACAATTTAAGGAATCCCGGAGTGATTGTCAACAGCAATCGACCCGGCAGGGGCGGCCCAAACCGTTCAGAGCACGGCCGAAATATCCCGTTCCAGCAGGGCCAGGGGAACGTAGCCAGGATATTTCTTGACCACATGCCCCTCCTTGTTGACGAGAAAGGAGGTGGGCACGGAGACGACGCCACCGAAATTTTTCGCCGTACCGGCGTCGGCCATCAGCACCGGATAATTGATACCGGCCCGCTGCACCAGGTTAGCCACCGGGGCTGAGCCGCTCTCGTCAAGCGACAGGGCTACGATGGAGAAACCTCGGGCCTCATACTTGCGGTGCAGTTCCTTAAACGTCGGGATTTCCTGCAGGCAGGGTGCGCACCAAGTGGCAAAAAAAGTGATCAGCATGGCCTTGCCCCGGTAGGCGTCGCTGGCAACCATGACGCCATCCACCGCCGCGGGCAGGGAAAAGGCGGGCATGGGCACCGCGGCCCGACCGGTTGCGGAGAACAGGAACACACAGAACACGACAGTGATGGCAGATAGACACTTCATGGCGCAACTCGGGTTTAAATCGCAGGGACTGCCGTTGGCCGTCCGATCGATATCACAGACTTGCCCGGACCGCTATCAGCGTCTGTCATGGTTACCAAACAGGAGGTCTTCCTGTCAAGAGGCGGTGGACATACCCAGCCACGCGGAACCCGTAACTCCCGTTACACTTTCGCACCCACAATGACAATCCATACCTGCCTATCGCCACTGGCGGGTTGATCAGGCCTTGAGGTCGAGCAGGCCTTGCATCATCTGGTCCGCAGACTTGATGGTTTTGAGGTTGGCGCCATAACTGTGCTGGTTCACCATCAATTCGGGAATCTCCTCGCTCAGATCGACATTGGACTGTTCGACCATCTCGTATCCCTGGTCGGTCATCTCCGCCACCGCCGAACCAGGCGCACTCACCTTTTCCACCGTTGCCCGCACGCCCTGCGGTGCCTGGGTAGACAGGAGGACCCGGTCCTTCTTGAACCCTTCCGTATTCATATTGGCCACATTGTGGGCATTGTTCGCAACCCGCGTGGAATAGGCCTGCAGGCCGGACAGGGCGGCGTGTACTCCGAATATCATAGTAATCCTCCTCTGGTTTGCAAGCGATTGGCCCTCGGACATTCTCTAGCAAAATTCAAACCAACCCGGCTCTTTCCTGAAAATCGTTGCGCCATTGCCCGCTTCCGGGTAGATAATCGTATTTGCTTTCCTTTGGTACTCCGACGTTCATCGTTTCCCCATGCAAAGACCATGAGACCATTTGCCGCTCTGCTGATCACCCTGTTCGTTTTAATGTGCATGCCTCCGCTGACCCAGGCCAACGTGGTGGACCGCAGTGTGGCCATCGTCAACGAGGACACCATCACCCTTTCCGAGGTCAACGAGGCCGGCAAGCCCTTTTTTCAAAAGGTCACCGAGGAAGCGCCTCCTGACAAAATGAATGCCGCCATGCAGCAGGCGAGGAAGGCGGTGATCGACAAGTTGGTCGAAAAGAAGCTGCTCGTGCAGGAAGCCCGCAAGCTGAACATCAAGGTGACTGACGAAGAGGTTGACCACGCCCTGCAGAAGATTCTGGACAACAACAAGGCGACCATCGACCAGTTCAGGAAGGAAATCACTGCGGCCGGCATGAACGAGAAACAGTACCGGGAAGACCTTCGCGATCAGATCGCCACCACCAAACTGGTCAACCAAGCCATCCGCTCCAAGATTGTCATTCCCGAGGAGCAGTCGCTGGCCTATTACGACCGGCACTACACCGAGTCTGCTGGCGAGGGAGAATACTATCTTCTCCAGATTGGCGTGATCTGGGGGGCCCAGGACCGGACAGGTAATGTCCCGGGCCAGGCCGAGGCCAAGGAGAAAATCGAGCAAATCAGGCGTCTTGCCAAAAAAGGCAGCGACTTCAAGGCCCTGGCCAGTCAGTATTCCGACATGCCTTCGGCTGTGGACGGCGGTGATCTGGGCACCTTCAAGGAACGGGAGATGGCCCCTGCCATGCGCGATGCCATTGCCCTGTTGAAATCCGGGGACCTCAGTGAGATTGTCGAACAGGACAACAGCTACCAACTCTTTTTCGTCCAGTCAGCCGCCCAGGGAGCCAAGGTGGCCAAGGCGCCGTACGATTCCGTCAAGGAAGAGATACGGGAGGCGCTCTTCCAGCAGGAAATGGAGCAGCGACTCAAAGAATGGCTGGGCTCCATCCGGGAAAAGGCTTACATCAAAATTCTCTAGGCTCGCACCGCGACCGCCCGGGACGCAGGCATCGATCATCCGCCCCTCCTCCCAACCGGGACCACCCAGCCCTCATCGGCCCGAGAGTTCACTTTATGACCGCCATTACCAAACCATCCTCCCACCCTCCGGAACAGATGCCCGTGGGTGAACGCCTGCGGCAGCTCCGCATCGAGCAGGGACTTGCGCTCGAAGAGGTCGCCGAGGCCACCCGCATCTCCCTGTCCAACCTACGGGCGCTGGAGTCCATGGAGTATGAGAAACTGCCGGCCGACACCTTCGTCAAGGGTCTGATAGGCCTCTACTGCACCCATCTGGGCATCGACGGCCAGAAGGTTGCCGAACAGTATTTTCTCGAACGCTACGACGGCAAAAAGTTGCGGCGCACAGCGCAGCACCATATCAACGACTATTCGCTCACCCCGAAAAAGCTCGCCGAGCCCTCCCACATCTCGTCGGCGACTGTCGCCATCATCCTGTTTTTGCTGATCGTACTCTCGTTCACCGGGTTTTGCCTGTATACCTCGTGGAACCCGTTCTCCTTTCTGACCGGGACGACCGACAGGTTGTCCTCGCAGGTGCTGGCCAGCTTCCATCCCGCCGATCCGGCGACCAGCACCGGGGCGGACAAGAAGGCCCTGAACCTGGAGGTCCTGTTCCTCAAGGACTCCCAGGTCCAGATCACCCTGGATGACAGCCAGCCCCGGCAGCAGTCCTTCGCCAGGGAGGCTTCCCTCCGCCTGGAGGCCGACCAGCAGATCCGGCTGCAGTTCATGCAGCCCGACAGCGCCACCCTGCAGTTGAACGGCTCACCGCTGCCCTTTCCCCAGAACGCCGACGGCCGCTTCGTCCTGCAGATTCCCGCCCCGCCCGCCCCGCAATGACGCTCCGCACCACCCGCGGCATTGTCCTCCACATTGCCGCCCATCGCGAATCGGACAAACTGGTCATCCTCTACAGTCGCGAATTAGGCTGCGTCACCGGCATCGCCAAGGGGGCGTTGAACAGCGCCCGCCGTTTTGTCAACAAACTTGAGGAGTTTTCGCTCCTGCAGGTCGGATACCGGCCGCCCCGGGGGCAGGCGGGCCTCCTGTTTCTTGCCGAGGCCGACCTGCTCCGCTCACATCTCGCCCTGCGCCAGGACTATCACCGCTATGTGGCCGCCATGTACCTCTGTGAGCTGATGATCCGTTTCACCCGGGAGAGCGATCCGGATCCCGGACTCTTCACCCTGCTGCAAAGGGCCCTGACTTCGCTTGATCAGGGCGCGCCGCCGCTCAAGACGACCGCGCTCTTTCACCTGCTGCTCCTCTCCCATGCGGGATATCGCCCCGACCTGAGTCGATGCGCCACCTGCCGGACCGAAGTCGGACCGGACCGGACCTTCACCCTGCAGCCGGGCGGCGGCGCCTTGCTCTGTAGCGCCTGTCAACCGCTGTCAAGTTCCCGCCACTGCCGGCTTTCGGTCCAGACGCTGAAAATTCTCACCAGTGCCCAGACAGCTGGCCCGGAATGGCTCAACCGACTGCGTTTTCCCGAACGCGCCGCGTCCGAGGCCTTGGAAGCCCTGCAGCAGTTCAGTCACCACCTGCTGCAACAGGACATCCACTCCTGGAAGGCGATGCGTGCCTGCGCCCTGGAAGGTTCATCCAGCCCCGCACGAAATCACTTTCCAACCCAAAAGACTGGCATAGTTCATGCTTAATTACCGGAAAATCATTGGCAAAATCGTCCCAGCAGTCGCGTCCTGCGTGCTGTCGACGGCATCTGGCATGCCTGCCCAGTCATTTTCTTGGCAAAACCGTCTCCCTTCACTCCAACCGGCCCCCAGGCCCTTTGTGCAACCAACAGCAACACTATGAATCGTTCAGGTCTTATCATCACCCTGCTCATGGGATGCCTTGCCGTCCTGCTGTGGAAAGTCGTCAACGCGCCCAATATGGAACCCCCCTGGCCGGCCAAGATCCAGGGATTCTCCTTCTCTCCCTTCCGTGCCGGACAGTCGCCCAGCGAGCACACCTTTCCCTCGGTGGAGGAGATCGACCAGGATCTGGCCCTGCTGGCCGGCGACGTCCATGCGGTCCGCACCTACAGCGTCGAGGGCACCCAGGCGGAAATCCCGCGGCTGGCCGCGGCCCGTGGACTGAACGTGGTTCTCGGCGCCTGGATCAGCAATGACGAGACGGCCAACCAGGAACAGATCGACAATTTGATCAAGGTGTACCGGGCCAACCACCGTAACATTGTCCGGGTGCTCGTCGGCAACGAAACCCTGTTCCGGACTGAACAGACAGTCGATGAAATGATCAAGCATATCCAGACCGTCAAGAAATCGGTCTGGGCCCCGGTCAGTCTGGCAGAACCCTGGCATATCTGGCTGAAGAACCCCAAACTGGTGGAGCAGGTCGATTTCATCGCCATCCACCTGCTGCCCTACTGGGAATACGTGCCGGTGGACCAGGCGGTGCAATACTGCGTTGACCGGTATAACGAAATCAAGGCCGCCTACCCCAACAAGCCGATTGTCATCGGCGAGGTTGGTTGGCCGAGCGCCGGCCGGATGCGCGGCAACGCCATCCCCAGCGCCGCCAACCAGGCGAAATTCCTGCGCCGCTTCCTCGACGTTGCCGAAAAGAACAACTACACCTACTACGTCATGGAGGCCTTTGACCAGATCTGGAAGGGCAAGGATCTGGAGGGCGAGGCCGGCGCCTACTGGGGCGTGTACAACGACCAGCGGCAGCCCAAGTTCGAGTTTGTCCAGCCGGTGATCAACATCCCCCACTGGCGGGAACTGGCGGCCATCAGCATCGCCCTGGCCGTACTGATCCTGCTCCTTTTGTTCCGCGACAGCAAGGGCCTGCTTGACCGGGGACGAGGCTTTCTTGCCCTCATCGCCTATGCCATCGCCACCTTCGCGGTCTGGGTGATCTACGACTTCCAGCACCGCTACATGACTACCTCGACCCTGGTGGTGGGCCTCTTCCTGCTGCTGGCCGCGACCGGGGCCATTCTCGTCATCCTGGCCGAAGCGCATGAGTGGGCCGAATCTCAGTGGACAAAAAAATGGCAGCGGCTGCCCGAACCGCAAGATGCGGTTCCGGATGAGGCTCTGCCCATGGTCTCAGTGCATGTGCCGGCTTACAACGAACCGCCGGACATGATGATCCAGACCATCAACGCCCTGGCCGCCCTTGATTACCCGCGCTTCGAGGTGCTGGTCATCGACAACAACACCAAGGATCCGGCGGTCTGGCAGCCGGTGGAGGAGCACTGCCGCACCCTGGGGGCACGCTTCCGCTTCTTCCATGTTGACCCGCTTTCCGGCTTCAAGGCCGGCGCGCTCAACTTCGCCCTGCGCGAGACCTCACCAGAGGCCGAGGTGGTGGCCGTGATCGATTCCGACTACATTGTCGAGCCCAACTGGCTACGGGCGCTGACGCCGCAATTCACCGACGCCAACATGGCCATCGTCCAGGCGCCGCAGGATTACCGCGACGGCGACGAAAACTGCTTCAAGGCCATGTGCCTGGCCGAGTACCGCGGCTTTTTCCAGATCGGCATGGTGACCCGCAACGAGCGCAACGCCATCATTCAGCACGGCACCATGACCATGGTCAGGCGCACAGTGCTCGACGAGGTCGGCGGCTGGGCGGAGTGGTGCATCACCGAGGACGCCGAACTGGGCCTGCGCATCTTCGAACGGGGCTACGCGGCCAACTACATCCCCCGCAGCTTCGGCAAGGGGCTGATGCCCGACACCTTCCTCGACTACAAGAAGCAGCGCTTCCGCTGGGCCTACGGCTCGGTGCTCATCCTCCGCCACCATATGATGGCCATGTTCGGGCTTGCGCAGACCCAGCTCACCCGCGGCCAGCGCTACCACTTCCTGGCCGGCTGGCTGCCCTGGTTTGCCGACGGCATCAACATGGTGTTCAACATCCTGGCGCTGGGCTGGTCACTGGGGATGATCTTCTTTCCCAAGCACCTGTCGCCGCCGCATATCATCTTCGCCGCCCTGCCGCTGACCCTGTTTGTCTTCAAGAGCCTGAAGATGTTCTTCCTCTACCGTACCAGGCTGACCGCCACCCGACGGCAAAGCCTGGCCGCGGGGCTTGCGGGGCTTGCACTGTCGCACACCATTGCCCGGGCCATGCTCACCGGGTTCATTACCCGGCGGATCGGCTTTTTCCGCACGCCGAAGATGGCGCAGGCCAATGCCTTCCTCAAGGCTCTGGGCGACGCCCGGGAAGAACTGCTGTTCACAGTGGCGCTGGTGTTGTCGGTCATCGGGGTGCTGACGCTGCGCACCGACGGCAATCTGCTCGATACCAAGGTCTGGGCCTTTATGCTGGCGATGCAGGCCATCCCCTATGCCTCAGCGGTGGTGGTCTCGCTGATCAGCGGCCTGCCCAAACTGCCGGCCAGACTGGTCGGCGTCATGGCCCCGCTGCAGGGGATGGGGAACGGAAAGGAAACGGAGGACTAATGGCTGCGGATCAGTTCGAGGAGTTCCTCGGCGCTGATCCGGGCGCTGAGGTCGGCGCCCTCGAGCAGTGAGTTGGCGAGATCGCGCTTTTCCTGGTGCAGACGGACGATCTTTTCCTCGATGGTGTTGGTCGTGACCAGCCGGTATACCGTGACCGGCCGCTTTTGCCCGATCCGATGGGCCCGGTCCGCGGCCTGATCCTCCACCGCCGGGTTCCACCAGGGATCCATGTGGATGACGTAGTCAGCGGCGGTCAGATTCAGGCCGAGACCGCCAGCCTTCAGGCTGATCAGGAAGAGATCGCCCTCGCCCGACTGAAAACTCTCCACCTGATTCTGCCGTTCCTTGGCCGGAGTGGTGCCGTCCAGGTATTTGTAGTAAATCCCGCGTTCATCGAGAAAAGCCCGGATCAGGGCCAGATGCCCGGTAAACTGGCTAAACACCAGGGCCTTGTGCCCCCCTCCCAGCAGTTCCTCGACCACTTCCGCAAAGACCTGCAGCTTGGATGAGGGGATGTCTATCTGCTCGTTGATCAGCCTCGGGTTGCAGCAGGCGCGACGCAGGCGCATGATCTCGGCCAGGATCTGCAGGTGACGTCCGGTCTTCTCGCTGCTGCCCTCGATGTTCTCGATGGCCTGCTGCCGCAGGGCTTCGTAAAAGCGCATCTCCTCAGGTTGCATCTCCACCCGCAGGGTGATTTCGGTACGCGGCGGCAGTTCCTCCAATACCTGCGACTTGATGCGGCGAAGCATGAACGGCCGGATCAGCTTTTTCAGGGTGCGCCGGGCCTCGCGGTCCTGATGCTTCTCGATGGGGATGCCGAAGCGACGGTTGAACTGCTTCCAAGTGCCCAAGAGGCCGGGATTGATGAAGCCGAACAGGTTCCAGAGTTCGCCCAGGTGATTCTCGATGGGCGTGCCGGTGGTGATCAGTTTGAAGCGGCCGTTGAGCCTCATCGCCGCCTTGGACCGCTTGGTTGCCGCATTCTTGATTGCCTGGGCCTCGTCGAGCACGATGGATTGCCACCCCACTTGGGCCAGCAACTCGATCTCCTGCTGCAGCAGGGTGTAACTGGTGACGAGCAGATCGAACTTGCCCAAAGCAGGAATAATGGCGTCGCGATTCAACTCGGAAAACATGTGCAGGTTCAGCGTCGGCGCAAAGCGGGCCACCTCGGCCTCCCAGTTCATGCATACCGAGGTCGGGGCTACTACCAGGGATGGTCCCTGGTGCGCCAGGCTGAGCACCACGGCAATGGCCTGCAAGGTCTTACCCAGCCCCATGTCGTCAGCCAGACAGGCGCCCACGCCTAGATGGGCCAGCCTGCTCATCCAGACGAATCCCTCTTTCTGGTAATCGCGCAGTTCGGCCTTCAGGGTCGAGGGCACTTTAGGCGTCAGTTCCTGGGCATCGGCGATGGCCTGCAGCCGCTGCCGCCACCCCTTGTCGGTGGTGGTCTGGGCCTGCCGGGTCAGTTCCTCCAGGGCAATGGCCGCCAGTGGATGAATTTTGACCTCATGCTCACCGGCCTGGTGTCCGTAGAGGATCAGTTCCTCCAGCCGGTTGCGGAACTCCTGGGTAAGCGCGATAAACTGCCCCTCGCCGATGGGAATGAAGCGGCTGCGAGTTTCCCGCACCTTGTCCAGTAGGGTTTTCAGCTCCATGACCTCATCTTGGTCAATCTCCAACTGGCCAGTGAGGGAAAACCAGTCCTGCTGGCTGGTGCGGATGTTCAGATTGAGTTGGTTGACGCCCGCCTGGCGGCGCACTGCCAGTTTCTCGCCTTCCGGCCACTCGAGAATCACCCGATCCCGAATCTCCTCAATCTCAAGCAACACCTGCAGACATTCCTCCGGATCGACCAGATGCCACTCGCGCTTGTTTTCCTGCTCGAAATCGATGGCCAGATCGAGCATGGGGCAGCTCTCCTCGATCTCCCGCGCCCGCGCCTCTTCGAGTTTGAGATTGCGCCGAGTACGCAGACGCCGGCCATCGACCTCGGTGATCAGGTTGGCCACGCCTGCGCCAGGTTTGAGATACGGTCCGCCGTTGGTGAACGGGCGAACGAACATCTCGATGCGAAAGCCGCTGCCATAGGGGATGATGTGGACATGGGTGGTCGAGTCGCTCTCCACTATGTCGGCCGGCAATCCCTCGCCCGGCACCTCGATGGAAGAGTGCACGGTCATGAACGAGGCGATGTTGCCGATGGCGTCGAGCACCTGGCGACTGGCGGCCAACGGTACGTGCAGGCCGTCGCGGCCGGTAATCGCCGCCACCCGGCGGTGCTCCTCCCGAATCCGAATGATGCGGAAGCGGGTCGCGGTCTCGGGCCAGACCGCCACCGCGCCCTCGCCGATGTCCTGGTAAAAATGGATGAACAGTGAGTCGTCTCGCCGCTCGACCACCAGTTCGGGCTCGCCGCTGACAATTTCAACCGGGGTCTGGGGCGAGCGACGGAGAAAGACCGAGGGGTGGCCAACTAATGCCGGCAATGCCGTATCCTGGTCAAAGGCATAGCCGGTGTTGCGGCCCTCGCGCACTTCCAACTGATGCAGGGCGGCGCAGATCTGCCTGTCCTGCGCACTCAGATAATCCAGTTCCTTCCCCAGGAACAGGCGCTTGAAGGCGATGGTCCGGCCCTTGGTCCACTCCCCTCCAGGGGCCCGCCGCTGCTCCTTGGGCATCAGCTCGAGTTTTCCCTGCCGATACTCCACCAGCCAGCAGAGACGCGTACTCTGTTCAGGCGCGCGGATCTTCCTCGTCACCTCGATCAACTCCTGCAGGCTCTGTTTCCAGGCTGCGTGCGGGGCGATGATGTCGGTCAGGAACCGGCAGCCCAACTGCTCGGAAAGCGAGGCCGCAGTCTGGCGGATCTCCGGGTCGTGCTCGTTCAGCGTTGCCAACAGTTCGGCCGATTCCATGGCCACCCAGCGAAACTGGTGCCGCAAGGCCTGGGCATGAAGCTTGCGCAGGATCTCCTGGAAATCAGCCGGGATTTCGACCCCCATCCAATACAGGGAGAGGATGGCGACCAGGGTGGTCAGACAGCGTTCGTCGGCCACCAAGCTTTCGATAAGCGCCAGCATGTCGGGCATCACCTCACCGGGCGAGCGAACCACCGCTTCGAGAAAACGGAAGGGGGTCTCCTCGGGGCAGCCATTGCACCGTTTGAGCACGGCGGCCACCGCCTGACGCACCCGGTCGCGGTCCCCCTCTCCATCGCGAGCGAGCAGGGCAAAGATGCAGAACAGTCCGGTGATACCGAGAAAAAAGCTCTGCTCGATTCCGGTGTACCGCCGCAGTTGCTCGAGATCCTCGGTGTACAACCGCAAGGCCTGGTCGGTCTCGCCGCCGAGAAAAGCGACCGTGCCGGCAAAGCCGGAAGCAAAAAAGGAATCGCCATGGCTCAAAAGCAGGCGACGCAGGTCGTCAAGGCGCCCCTGGAGCAGGTAGCAGCTGGCGAGGAGGCGGTGAAATGGTACCCGCTCGTCCTCGGACACGGTTGAGGCCAAACCGCCTTCAAGGTAGGCGACGATTTCGGGAAAGAGGTGCAGCCGCTCCAGGGAAAAGCGAACCACCTGATCGAGGAGAAAAAACTGCATCGACACCGGCAGGCTGCCAAACCACTCCTGATCGAAGGCGGCAGCTGTGACCAGTACAGCCGGGTGATCGGTCTTGACCCCGGCCTGGCAGTTCTCATCGATAAACAGCAGGGCCTCGTCGAATTTGTCGAAGTCCTGACTGTAGACTCCGATGCGGAACTGCCGCAGCGCCCGCCAGCAGCGGGTCGACCACTTACCGTGCTTGTAATCAACCGGAGCGGCCCGTTCGACCAAGGTGACAAGCCGGGGGAATAAACCAATCTTCAGAGCATGGCGGGTTAACCGTTCGGAGAGCGCCTGCGGGCATTGGTTCTTGCCGTTCAGGAAACCCTTGCGCCGCAGCCGGGCAGTCATGGCGGCCACCTCGTCTTCGCTGGGTCGGCGATTGCCGAACAACTCGTGATCGAGCGCGGCTAGACATCTGGTTAGAAAGGCGGTTGAGACCGGCTCGTAAATGATGGAGATCAACTGCAGGAGCAGCTGTTCCCCTGCGGGGAGAGCGGCGACGGCCTGCATGTCAGCGGCCGGGGTGTTGGCTAACGAGGCTGAGGCAGAGTACGGGGATTCCTGGACCTGTTTCAAAATGACGGCCAAGCCCCGTTGCTGCGGACAGCATCGTGAAATCGGGCCTTCCGGGCCGCGCCATGGGGTCGCGGCGAAGCACCATCCTGACGGGGGCGTGGACAGCCCGCCATGCACTCAAGGGGCGAAGCGGCAACAACCGCGCCTGCCGAGGCGGGACGACAGGTCATCGCAGCATCTCGGCATTGGTCCATATCTTGGCCTGTTTCTTGAGTTGGCTGAGCCAGTCGGTCATCAATTTGTTTTCCCGGCCGGCCAGCAATTGTTTTTCCATGTTAGCCCGCTGGGTGGCATCCATCTCCGTCTTGCCCTGGCGGGTGTCGAGGATCTGGTAGACGTGGAAATCAGGGCCCACGGTGATCACCTGTTCGGGAAATGTTTCCTTGCCCAACCGGGCAAAGGCATCCTGACGGACTTCGGCCGGAACCGCACCTGCAGGTCCGACTCGCTTCATGTATTCCGATTCCTTGCGGCTGGTTCCATCAGGCCATTGCCCCTTTTCCCGGGCTGCCTTCAGGGTCGCTTCGGCAGCGGCACGGGCGAGCTCTATACTTTTGGCCTTCTTATAATCAATCACAGCCCGATCGCGAACCGCGGCCAGTTCAGGGACGACCGGCTCCTTGAGGTCATCGACAAAGACAATGACATATCCGGCAGCCGTCTCGACGATCGAGCTCAACTCGCCCTTTCTCAGCCCAAAGACCGCCTGCAGGAAGGCAGGATCCTTGAGCACGGAATTGTCGGGCGGGCTGTTCCGATCAAAGAAGTCTGTGGTCAAGGTCTTGTTGCCGCTGGCGGCGCTGTATTTGGCCAGACTGCCTGCCCGGATAATCTCCTCGTAGGAGGCGGTGGCCCGCTTGAAGGTGATACCCTTGACACCTTGGCGCTCCAGTTCCTTGACGATCGAGCCTTTTACCTCATCCAGGGTCTGCTTTTTTTCCGGGATGATCTGGTCGAGCCGGATGAGATGGTACCCGAAAGGGGTTTCCACCGGCCCGCGCAGTTCGCCCTTATTCATGGCGAACACCGCCTCCTCGAAGGGGGCGACCATCTGGCCGCGGCTGAAGGCGCCGAGGTCGCCGCCCCGGTCTTTGGTGCCGTCTTCGGAGAACTCGGCAGCCAGTTTGGCAAAATCCTCGCCGGCCTTGAGGCGGGCGAGCACCTTTTCGGCTGCCTGTTTCTTCGCCGCCCTGGCCTCTCCATCGTCGGTTTCTCCGGCCCGGAAAAGGATGTGGCTGGCCTGCCGCTTCTCCGGAGTCTGGTACTTGTTGATATTATCCTGAAAAAAGCGCTGAACCGCCTCGTCATTGACCGTCACCTGCTTGAGGTCGTCCTTGAAATCAAACACAAGATACTGCAGCTTGACCTGCGACGGCAGGGTATACTGCTGCTTGCTGGTTTGATACCATTCCGCCAGATCCTTGTCGTCCACCTTGACCTGGGAGACAAAACCATCACCGGTGAAGACCGCATACCCGAGCTTGATTTCCTGGTCTGCGTACTCGATCCAGCCCTGCACCTCCCGCTCGGCGATGCCGGAGAAATTGCCAAAGGCATCGACCATCCGGCTGATCAGCAGATCGTTGCGAACGCCTTGTTCAAAGGAGGTCACCGACAGGCGGTTGTTTTCCAGCACCGCCTTGTATTGAGCCAAGTCGAAACGGCCATCCTTGAGGAAGGCGCCCATGGTCTGAATCCTGCGCTGGATGGCCTCACGGCTGACCTGGACACCAACCTGTTCCGCTCCCTGGCGCAGCAGTTCCGACTGGATGAGCTGGTCAAGAACCTGCTGCTTCAGGCCGAGGCTCTCGATCAGCCCCTGGGGGATCTGCCCGCCGAACTGCTGCTTGTACCCTTCCACCGCCCGCTCGTAACTCTTTTGGAAATCGATCAAGCCGATCTCCTTGCCGTTGACCACGGCCAGGGCATTGGGGTTGTTGCCCATGTTCGTGCCCACGCCCCAGAAAATAAAGACCACGGCGATGACCACCACGATCACCTGCACGACGATGGATTGCGCGTTTTTTCTTAATATATCCAGCATGATGATTCCAAGGTTCAAAACGTTTGCAGCGACAATGCCTGATTTTCCGAGGGGCCATTATGTTCAATTTGTCAGCAAGTTACCAGAGAAAAATGCAGACCGGGCCGGGGGAAAAACTGCCTGACGCCTCATTCAAAAAATAAGGGGGTGTTTGCTTGACAAACCCCACCCCCTATAGTAAGAAACTGGTGATTTTTAAAATAGGATTTCTCACATCACCAATATTATCAACACTTGGCCTAGGAGGAACACATGGCAACTATTGAGCACAAAGGAAAAAGCTACGAGGTGGACGAAGACGGCTTCCTGCTGAAGGGCGCGGAAGAATGGGACGAGAACTGGGTAGATTACGTCAAGTCGGTCGAAGGTATCGTCGACATCACTGACGAGCACCAGAAGGTCATCGACGCCCTGCAGGAATACTATAAGAAGAATGGTATCGCCCCGATGGTTCGTATTCTTTCCAAGACCACCGGCTTCCCGCTGAAGCGCATCTACGAGCTGTTCCCCTCTGGTCCCGGCAAGGGAGCCTGCAAGATGGCCGGCCTGCCGAAACCGACCGGTTGCGTCTGATCTATCCACGTTCCGCACGCATACACAAAGGCCGCCCCGTCGGGCGGCCTTTTCTTTTTCTTTCATCTCAACCTTTCTTTCTCCGATCCAGGCTCCCACGCCCCCCGTATTCCCTAGAACGACATCTCCTGAAAATGGCTGTGGAAACGGGACAGGTCAGCGCCGCATTGGCCACACAAGAACCTGACCTCGCCGAGCATCTCGGTGGCATTGTCTTCAACAGTGAACGACCCATCGCTGTTCTGCACGTAATGGGTCGTAATCTGGACATTCTCGGCTATCTCGATGAACTCGGTGCTGTTGCCGCACTGCTCGCAGGCGATGCGGCCGACCGGCTCGCCCGAGGGAATCTGGACTTTTTTCATGGGCGTTGCTGCCTGCCTTGCTCAGGACACGAACGGTTGCTCTCTCGGTGGGCGCAGGCGGGAGAAACGTCTTGCGCTCAATCGAAGAAAAATTGGATGGTAAATGCGCCGGTTTCCCCCAGCGGTTCCTCTTCCACAGTCTCGACCCTTTCGACCCAGGCATGGGGTGATCCCGTATCGAGCCATACTCGGAGCGCCTCGACCTCCCCGGCTGGCCCCTCAAAGACCGTCTCGACCGTGCCGTCGGGCAGATTCCTGACCCAGCCCGACAGTCCCAAACGGGCAGCCTCCCGACGGGTGTATTCCCGAAAGGCCACACCCTGTACCCGGCCAAGTACCTGAGCTCGGATTCGTCTACGCGGCATCGAATTCTCCTTGGTCCAACGCGGCCATCAGGGCGAGAAAATCGGATTCAGTACGCAGGGGCAGGCCCAGAGTCTCGGCCTGTTTCCTTTTGCCGCCTGCCTTGTCGCCGACCACCACATCCGTCACTCGCTGGTTGATGGTGGTGGCAACCTGGCCGCCACGACTTTTGACCAGTTGCTTGGCCTCGTCACGGGAAATGGTCTGCAAGGTACCGGTGAACACAAAGACTCGCCCGGCCAGCGGCTTCTCCTGCCCGTCAGGTGACTCGACCGCAAGACCCAATCGGTCCAAGTCTGCAAGCATCGCCCCCATCTCGGGATCGGCAAAATAATCAACCAGCGCGGTCGCGACCTGCTCGCCTATCCCTTCGACGGCCAGTAATTTTTCCCTGTCGGCCGCCATGAGTTCGCGTAGATCAGCAAAATGCTCGCCCAGCGCCCCGGCCGTCACTTCACCCACATGGCGAATGCCCAGCGCACCGATCAGCTTGGCGAGCGGGACGATCTTGCGTTGCGCCACGGCCTCGATCACCTTGCGCGCCGAGCGTTCGCCCCAGCCATCGAGCCGGGCAAGGCGGTTCGGATCAAGGCGGAAAAAATCCGGAATTGTCCGCACCAGTCCCTCATTGGTCAGCTGCTCGACCTTTTTGGCCCCCAGTCCTTCGATATCAAGCCCGCTCTTGCCGGCAAAATGGATCAGGCTCTGCCGGTGCTGGGCCGGGCAATGGGGGTGGACGCAGCGGGTGACCGCCTCGCCGGCAGGCCGCTCCAGTGCATGACCGCATTCCGGGCAGCGCTCGGGAAACTCGATGGTGCGCTCGCTGCCGTCCCGGTTGGCCGCGATCACCTTGACGATCTCGGGGATGACGTCTCCGGCCCGCTGAATCAGCACTGTGTCGCCGATGCGGATGTCTTTTCTTTCGATCTCATCCTGATTGTGCAGGGTCGCCCGCCTGACCACGGCGCCATCCACCTCGACCGGATCGAGCAGGGCAACCGGCGTCACCGCCCCGGTGCGCCCGACCTGAAACTCAACGCCCACAAGCCTCGTGGTGGCCTGCACGGCAGCAAATTTCCAGGCCACAGCCCAGCGGGGCGCACGGGC
>JBGSPP010000320.1:0-3904 GCA_041738515.1 Desulfobulbus sp. | reverse complement strand
ATCTATTCCATGGTGATGCTCACCCTCACCCGCGCCAACGGCGACCAGCACCTCCCCCTGGCCCGGCTGCTCCGCGGCCGCGCCGACCTCTTCCCCTTCCACCGCCTGGCCATGGTCGGCGAGGGCGCGGAACTGGCCTCGCTGGAGACGGGCCGGTTCCGGCCGCTGCTGCGGGAATTTCTTGACGAGGTCTCGCGCCAGGAGCATCTGAGCCTCAAGGACAACTTCTTCAACCTGCTTCTCCAAGAGCAGGGCCTGCAACTCACAGGAGGCTGCACCGGGTTCGGCTGCGGCGCGGCCTTCAATTTCGTCTCGCTTTTGCCCGATGGCGAGGTGCATGCCTGCCGCAAATTCCCCTCACCGATCGGCAACATCTTTGCCCAATCGCTCACTGATATTTATGCGGGCACAGCGGCCGAGAGGTACCGAAGCGGCAGCAATGCCTGTCAGGGTTGCGAGCTCCGCCCGGTCTGCCGCGGCTGCGCCGCCGTGACCCACGGGTTCGGCCTGAATGTCTTCACCGAGCGTGACCCCTACTGTTTCAAGGACCTGGGCAGCGGTTCCTGAACGCCCTCGACAGCGCGGCCTTCCCTCCCGAAGCATCGCCGCCCGCAATATTTTCTTGTAGCGCAATTCCCGGCCTGTGCTTATACATCGAGCCATGGATGCATCGGCTGAAGAGACATTACATGTCCCACATCGTGGGACAACTTCCGCCCTCGGGGCAGCGACGCGGGGAGAAGGGCAATCATGATTGGCGCTGCCGGGACGCCGGTCAACTCCTTGCTGGTTGCGCGAAGGCATTTCACCTTTGCTGAGCCGCCCGACGAGATGGCGCTCGACTGCGGCGTCCGCCTGGGTCCCATCACCCTTGCCTACGAGACCCTGGGTGAGCTCAACGGGACCCGGTCCAATGCCATCCTTATCCTCCACGCCTTCTCCGGCGACTCGCACGTGGCCGGATACCTGCACGAGGACGACGAGCGTCCCGGCTGGTGGGACAACATGGTCGGCCCGGGCAAGCCCATCGACACCAACCGCTACTTCGTCATCTGCTCCAACATCCTCGGCGGCTGCGCCGGCTCCACCGGTCCCTCGTCGATCAACCCGGCCACCGGCAAACCGTACGCCCTGGGTTTTCCCATGGTCACCATCAGCGACATGGTCCGGGCCCAGAAACGGCTGATCGACCATCTCGGCATCGAGCGGTTGCTGTCACTGGTGGGAGGCTCGGTCGGCGGCATGCAGGTGCTGCGCTGGTGCGCCGACTTTCCCGAGATGGTGGTCTCGGCCATTCCGCTGGCCACCACCACCCGCCACTCCGCCCAGGCCATCGCCTTCAACGAGGTCGCCCGCCAGGCGATCATGGCTGATCCGGAATGGAACAACGGCGACTACTACGACGGCCCCGGCCCGACGCACGGGCTGGCGGTGGCGCGCATGATCGGGCATGTGACCTATCTTTCCGACGAGGCCATGCGCGAGAAGTTCGGCCGCCGTCTGCACCGCAGCGCCCTGTCCTTTGATTTCACCGGCGATTTCCAGGTTGAGAGCTATCTTCATCACCAGGGAAAAAAGTTCGTTGACCGCTTCGACGCCAACTCGCTGTTGTACATCACCAAGGCGGCCGACTATTTTGACCTGCAGCGCGACAGCGGCAACCTGCTGATCAACGAGGCCCTGGCCGGAGTCAGTTTTCTCGTGATCTCGTTTACCTCCGACTGGCTCTACCCCACCTACCAGTCCAGGGACATTGTCTCCGCCCTGAAGAAGAACGGCAGCGACGTCAGTTTCTGCGAGATCGAGGCCCAGTGGGGCCACGACGCCTTTCTCCTCCCCAACCAGCGGCTCTATGGCCTGATCAGCGGCTTTCTCGACCGGGTGTACCATGAGCGCTGTCTATAACAAGGAGCTGGGCGCGGTGCGCTTCGACCTCCAGGTCATCGCCTCCTGGATCGAGCCGGGCGAAAGGGTGCTGGATCTGGGTTGCGGCAGCGGCGATCTGCTCGACTACCTGAAAACCCACAAACAGGTGCAGGGCACGGGCATCGAATTTTCCGAGGAGAAGGCCGCCCACTGCATCGAGCGCGGCCTGACCGTGCTCCAGGGCGACTTTCGCCTGGAGGTCGCTGATTACCCCGAGCACCGTTTCGACGTGGTCGTCCTCAGCCAGACCCTGCAGCAGATTCAGGACCCGAGGGAGTTGCTCATTGACCTCTTGCGCATCGGCCGGCGGGTGATCGTCAGCTTTCCCAACTTCGGCCACTGGTCGGCGCGGTTGCAACTGCTTTTCACCGGCATGGCTCCCAAGACCGACCAGTTGCCGTACGAATGGTACAACACCCCCAACATACGGGTGATCACCATCAAGGATTTCAACCATTTCCTGCGCACCATCGGGGTGCGCACCGTGCGCCAGGTGGCTATCAACACCCACCACCACGACTACAAGGGCAACATCGTCCGGCTGTGCAAAAACCTCCGCGCCACCTACGGCATCATGATGCTGGCGCGCGCGGAATGATCGTTGTTGATCGGGAGCGTTTGTCATGGAAGAAAGAGATTTGTTGACCGGTTCCTGCAAGACGGAATCGACCTCGGCCGAGCGGGTGCGCAACCCAATCCCGGCCGCAGTTTCGGCCCTGAGCCAGGGCTTCAAGAGCGGCCGCTGGGCGAGCCACATCGAGCCGGTGCCGATCCCCTCGAAGATCGAGGTGATCGACCTGATAGAACAGGCGCAGCGGATTCTCTTTCCCGGATTCTTTTCCCCGGTGATTCTGCGCCCGGAAAACCTGGACTACCACCTCGGCCAGCAGGTGAGCCTGTTCTATGAGAATCTGGCCAGCCAGATCAGCTCGGCCATCCGCCACGACTGCTTCCGCCACAGTCAGAGCTGCACCCTCTGCGGCGAGCGAAGCTATGAGCTCGCCGCCGACCTGATCGACAGCCTGCCTGCCATCCGCAACCTGCTGGAAACGGACATCGAAGCCACCCTCACCGGCGACCCGGCGGCTCACAATTCGGACGAGGTCATCTTCAGCTATCCCGGCCTGTTCGCCACTCTGGTCTACCGGCTGGCCCACCAGCTGCACGAACTGTCGGTACCGCTCATCCCCCGGATCATGAGCGAGCACGCCTACCACCGCACCGCCATCGACATCAACCCCGAGGCCACGATTGGCTCGCATTTCTTCATCGATCACGGCGCGGGCGTGGTCATCGGCGCCACCACCGCCATTGGTGACCGGGTGCGAATCTACCAGGGCGTCACCCTGGGCGCGCTGTCGCTGCCCAAGGACGCGGGCGCACTGCTGCGCAACGTCAAGCGGCATCCGACCATCGAGGACGATGTCATCATCTACGCCAACGCCACCATCCTTGGCGGCGAAACCGTGGTCGGTGCCCGCTCGATCATCGGCGGCAACGTCTGGCTGACCGAGTCGATTGGCCCGGATACGCGGGTGCTGCTGGAGCAGCCGCGGCTGGTCTATTTCGGCACAGAAGAGAGGGTACAGGTATGACCATGGAGATATACCAAAATTTCACCGCCGCGGTGGGTGCGACGCCGCTGGTCCGCCTGGCCAAAACCGGCGCGGAAGCCGGAGTCGAACTGCTGGCCAAGATCGAATCCATGAATCCACTGGGCAGCGTCAAGGACCGGGTGGCAGTGGCCATGGTCGATGCGGCCGAACAGGCCGGCCAACTCGAGCCGGGCGGCGTCATCGTCGAGCCGACCAGCGGCAACACCGGCATCGGGCTTGCCTTTGTCTGCGCCAATCGGGGCTATACACTGATTCTGACCATGCCTGAAAGCATGAGCATCGAACGGCGCAAACTGCTGATCCACCTGGGGGCCAAGTTGGTGCTGACGCCCGCGGCCGAGGGCATGCGGGGCGCCATCGCC
>JBGSPP010000299.1:0-49915 GCA_041738515.1 Desulfobulbus sp. | reverse complement strand
CGCGCCCTGCTGCCGCTGGCCACGGTGCGGTTGGCCGGCCGTCAGGTGCGACTGCTCAATCGGGACGAGAAGACCGTTGCCCGGCTGGTATTCGAACGGCAGCGTCTTCCCGGGTCCGGCCAGCGGTTCAGTCTGGTGCGGCTGTTCGCCATCCGCGGCTATGACCGGGAATTGGCCGCGGTCCAGCGTATTCTCGACGATCACGACGTCAACCAGCCAACCTCGCCCCTGATCGGCTTCGAGGAGGGCTGTCTGGCCGCTGGCCGGCAACCCCTGGATTACACCTCCAAATTTACCCTCCACCTCGACCGATCGCTCACCGCCCGCCAGGCCATGGCGCAGATCTATCTGCAGCTGCTGGTTGCCATTGAGCGTAATATCCCCGGCACGGTCCAGGACCTGGATGCCGAGTTCCTCCATGATCTCCGCGTTGCCGTCCGCCGGACCCGTTCGGGCCTGAGCCTGGTGAAAAAGGTGTTTCCAGCCGAGGTGGTAGAGGGTTTCAAGGGCAGGTTCGGAGCCCTGGGCACGGTCACTGGCCCCACCCGCGACTTGGACGTCTATCTGCAGAGCCGCGAGGCCTACCTGGCCCGACTGCCGGTAGCGCTGCAGCCAGGGCTGGCTGCCTTTTTCGACAGTCTGGCCATACAAAGGCGGACAGAGCAGAAACGGCTGGCCAAGGCCCTGCAGTCACGCAAGATCAGGGCTTTGCTGCACGGTTGGCAGCGGTATCTTGCCGCCAACAAGCGCAAGCGGGGTGTCGATGCCGACCTGATGGTCGCCGACCTGGCCGGCCGGATCATCCACCGGCGGTTCAAGCGGGTGATGCGGGACGGCCAGGCCCTTGACGCAACCACTCCGGACGAGGTCGTGCACCGCCTGCGCATCCAGTGCAAGAAGCTGCGCTACGCCATCGAGTTCTTCGGCTCGCTCTATCCGGCGGACAAGGTTGCCCAACTGGTCAAGCAGCTCAAGGGGCTGCAGGATATCCTCGGCGATTTCAACGATTTTTCCGTGCAGCAGCAGATGCTCCAGAATGCCCTCACGAAACTGCAATCCGACCAGGGGCAGCAGGGCATAGAGATCGCCGCCGCCCTGGGCGGCCTGATGCAGAGCCTGTTTGCTGAACAGCAGGAATTGCGCGGCCATTTCACCGAGGCCTTTGTCCTCTTCAGCGACCCCGAAAACACGGCCCTGTATCGGGAGCTGTTCCGCAGTTCCCAGGAGGCGGCATGAGCATCATCGCGGTGTACAACATCAAGGGCGGGGTGGGTAAAACCGCCACCTCGGTCAATCTGGCCTACCTGTCGTCGAAACAGGGCGGCAGGACCCTGCTTTGCGACATGGACCCGCAGGGCTCTGCCTCCTACTACTTCCGCATCCGGCCGGAAAAGAAATTCAACACCAAGAAGCTGCTCAAAGGCGGCCGGCATGTGGAAGAGAACATCAAGGGCACCGATTTTGCCGGGCTCGACATGCTGCCGTCCGATTTTTCCTACCGCAACATCGACATCGCGCTCGATGAGTTCAAGAAGTCGAACCAGCGGCTGCGCAAGGTGCTACACCCCCTGGAAGAGGAGTACAACCGCATCTTCCTCGACTGCCCGCCCAATATCACCCTGCTGTCGGAGAACATCTTCCACGCCGCCGACCATATCCTGGTGCCGGTGATCCCGACCACCCTGTCCCTGCTCTCGCTCAAGCAGCTGTTCGCCTTTCTCGACAAGATCGAGCTGGGCCGCGACAAGGTGCTGATCTTCTTTTCCATGGCCGAAAAGCGCAAGAAGTTGCACCTGGAGCTGATGCAGTCCATGCAGGGCCAGCCGGGCGTCCTGCGCACCACTATCCCCTATTCGGCGGATGTCGAACGGATGGGCGTCTACCGGCAGCCTGTGGCTGCGGCCCTGCCCAATTCGCCGGCTACCGCCGCCTACGAGGGCCTCTGGCATGAAATCCGCGCCCATCTCGCCGCCTGAAGGCAAACTGCTGTTGATCTGCCGCCACGCCAAGTCGAGCTGGCAGGACCATACCCTTGGCGACGTCGATCGCCCCCTCAACAAGCGCGGCCAGCGCGACGCCCCGGAGATGGGCCGCCGGCTGCACCAGCGCGGCCTTCACCTCGAGCTGATCATCGCCAGCCACGCGGTCCGGGCCAGGACCACCGCCGGCCTGTACGCGGAACAGCTGGGCTATCCGCAAGAGCTGGTTCGCATTGAGCCGGCCCTGTACGCTGCCACGACCAGGGCCCTGCTGACCCTCCTGCAGCAGTTGGATTCCGGGCTTGTCCAGGTGATGATCGTTGGCCACAACCCCGAGTTCACCGCCCTGGCCAACCTGCTGGGCAGCAATGTGGCCATCGACAATCTGCCCACGGGCGGCGTCGTCGCCCTGGAATTCGCCGTCGCCTCCTGGGCCGAGTTGGCCCCGGGCGCCGGCCAGCTGCTGTTTTTCGATTTTCCCAAGCATGTGGACTGAATTTCTCCCTGCCTGGATTTCTGGATGTCGCGCGCCAACACCTGGAAGGGTGCTGCGAACATGAGCGCCGAGCGGCAGACCGACCAGCGGCAGCCCAACTGCCTGATCTGCAGGCATTACTACGTCACCCACGACCCAAGGCAGCCTCGGGGCTGCAAGGCCTACGGCTTCAAGAGCCGCGACCTGCCCGCGCTGGTGGTGCGATCGGTCTCGGGCAAGCCCTGCCTCTTGTTCACCGCCCGCTGAGGCCTGTCCGCTGTTCCCGCCGCCCCTCCGCCCGGTTGCATATCAGACTGGCTTTTTCTTCCGAAGCTGGTAGTATTATTGATTATCCCCGTGTCGCTGCCGCTTGCCGGCAGGGGAGGGGATCGGGCCAACATACCGTTGGGACGATGTTTTTTGGCGGCGCGCCCGAGGGTGCGTTGTGCAGTCACGTACGAAAGGAGTGTATCCGCATGCGGCTTTCAGCATTCGGTGAAAAATTGTCCGCCGGCGCCGGCATCCTGTCGCTGATGGAAGACCTGGGTCTTGCCCTGGCCGAAGGCGGCAAGATCATGATGGGCGGCGGCAACCCCGGCCTGATCCCGGAGATCCAGGCGGTGATGCGCGCCCGGTTGCGGGAGATCATCGACGACGAGGCATCCCTGCGCCGGCTGATCGGCGTTTACGATCCGCCCCGGGGCGACGGCGAGTTCCTCCAGGCCATGGCAACGCTCCTGCGGCGCGAGTACGGCTGGGATCTGAGCGAGGAGAACCTCTGCCTGACCCACGGCAGCCAGGGGGCCTTTTTTCTGCTCTTCAACATCCTGGCCGGCCGGTGCGCCGATGGCAGCCGGCGGAAGATCCTCCTGCCCATGGCGCCGGAATACATCGGCTACGCCGACCTGGGCATGGAGGCGGATCTGTTCACCTCAGTGCGGCCGCGGATCGAGACCATCGGCGCCCACTCGTTCAAGTACCGGGTCGATTTCGACCGCATCGCCATCACCGAGGAGATCGGCGCCATTTGCGTGTCACGGCCGACCAACCCCACCGGCAACGTGCTCACCGACGCCGAGATTGACGGCCTGGCCCGACTGGCCGAGCAGCACGACATCCCCCTGATCATTGACGGGGCCTATGGCCTGCCCTTTCCGGGTATGATCTATACCCAGGCGGCCCCGGTGTGGAACAAGCATCTCATCCTTTGTCTGTCGTTGTCCAAGTTTGGTTTGCCGGCGGTGCGCACCGGCATCGTCATCGCAGACCGCCGTATCATTGGCCTGCTGTCCGGGGTCAACGCGGTGGTCAACCTGGCACCGTCCAGCTTCGGGGCCATGCTGGTCACCAACATCGTCCACAGCGGCGAGATCCTCCGCCTGAGCCGCGAGGTGGTCCGGCCGTTCTACGAACGCAAGCGGGACCTGGCCCTGGCTGCGGTGACCGAGGCTTTTGCCGGCCTGCCGTACCGGGTGCATGTGGCCGAGGGCGCCTTCTTCCTCTGGATGTGGTTTCCCGGCCTGCCGGTCCCGAGCCGGGTGGTCTACGAACGACTCAAGGCCCGGGGTGTGGTGGTGGTGTCCGGCGATTACTTCTTCCCGGGGCTGCCCCCCGGCTGGGAACATACCGGCGAATGCCTCCGCCTGACCTATTCCCAGGACGAGGCCGAGGTGCGCCAGGGCATCGGTATCATTGCCGACGAGATTCGTCGGGTTTTCGATCAAACTCCGCAATAAGGCAGCCATGGTGCGACAACTGACCAGTATTCTGCTGACCATTCTGCTGCTCCAGGGATTGGCCCAGGCAGCCTGCGAACAGGGCGACTGCAAAAACGGCCGCGGCCGGCTGCGGGGCGCGGACGGCCGTCTCTACGAGGGCGAATTCCGCAACGGCCTGCTCTGGGGGACCGGAACCCTGACCCTGCCAGACGGCTCGATATACAAGGGCCAGTTCGCCCAGGGCAAATACCATGGCGAGGGCGTACTGGTGAGCAAGGACGGCCGCAAGTATGCGGGCGCTTTCCGGGAAGGCGTTATCCAGGGCAAAGGCATTCTCACCACTCCGGACGGCATGGAGTATAACGGCGATTTCGATCTCGGACGGTTCAGCGGTCGCGGCCACCTGTTTTATCCCGATGGCCGCGAGTATATGGGAGACTTTCGCGACAACGCCATCCAGGGCAAGGGCAAGCTGACCTACGCCGACGGTTCCTCCTTTGAAGGCGAGTTCATGAATGGCAAGCCTTCGGGCCAGGGGGTACGCCGTTACCTCGACGGCTCCCGCTACACCGGAACCTACATCGACAGCCGCCGCGAAGGCCAGGGTGTCCTTGAGTTGGCCGACCGTTCCCGATATGAGGGCGAATTTCAAAACGACCGCTACAATGGTCAGGGCAAATTGACCGCAGCCAACGGCATGGTGATGAGCGGCGCCTTTGTCGAGGGCGTGCTGCACGGCGAAGGCAGCCAGGCCTGGCCAGGCGGCCAGACCTACACCGGTTTGTTAGCGCAAGGCCTTCCGCATGGCAGGGGAACCATGCAATATGGCGATGGATCGCGGTACGAGGGCGACTGGGTGGCCGGCAAGCGCCAGGGCAAGGGAGTGCTGACCGGCGCGGACGGCAGCCGGTATGAGGGAGAATTTGCCGGTGACCTCAAGGAAGGCAAGGGGCGGTGGAAGAAGAGTGACGGCTCGGTGTTCTCCGGCCAGTTTGCCGGCGGCAACCCAGTTGCGCCGCCGCAAGAAAAGCTTCCGGTCGAGCCGCCAATCGAACCGTTGCCGGCCGTGGCCAAAGCCGCCCCGCCACCGGTGGAAGAACGGCTGCCGCCAACGACCGGTACTTCGTCGGCCGGGGAAAAGGTGATGGTGGCTCAACCGGTGCAATCGGTCAGTAAGGCGGTTGCCCCAATACCGGATATCGCTCCCAGAGAGACCCTTCCAGAACCGGCGGCCTCGACGGTCGAGCCCTCCGTGCAGGCAGAATCGGCCAAGCCTGCCGTACAAACGGAGCGGGTCGCGGCGACAACCCGGGGCGCGGCCGGGGAACAGATCGGTTTCAAGCAGCGGTCTAAAGAGGGGCAGCGAACCGGTGGCGGTTTGTTCACCAGGAACGGCATCCTTTACCGCGATGCCAAGGCAAACAAGCCCTTCTCCGGCCAGGCGCTCAACACCCTGGAGGATGGCAGCGTGTATCGGGGCACCTATGTCAACGGGCTCATGGACGGTCAGGGTCAGTTGACCCTGGCTGGCGGCGACCGCTACCAGGGCGGATTCAGCAAAGGCCGGATGCAGGGCAGGGGCGAATACAGCTACCGGGACGGGCGCACCTACGAGGGCGAGTTCAGCAGAGGGGTGAAACACGGTGAAGGCGTATACACCTACCCGGATGGGTCGGGCTACAAGGGCGCCTTCAGAGACAACCGGTTCCACGGCCGCGGCCTGTACCGGTTCGCCGATGGCAGTCGGTATGAGGGCGATTTCGGCAAGGGTCTGTTCTCGGGCAAGGGCAAACTGGTCTACGCAGACGGCAAGGAGTACACCGGCTCGTTTGCAAATGACCTTCCGGACGGGGAGGGGCGGCTGACTTCGCCGGACGGCAGCGTCTACGTGGGCGCCTTCAAGCATGGTCGGCGCAACGGCCATGGCAGGATCACCTACCCGGACGGCCGTGTGGCCGAAGGCACATTCAAGGATGACCAGCTGCGGCCGTGAGCGGATGGCTCGATGCGAAAACTTCTGGGGGCAGGCATTGGCTGGCCTCCGTCTCAGTGAACCAGTGTGAGGAACGGATGATGGCGTGGCAATACCGGACCATTCTTTTTGAATTCACCAAGGATGGCCTGCTGGGCGATAAATACGTCGATGACGAAGAGGTGGAAAAGACCCTCAACGAGCTGGGCGCCCAGGGCTGGGAACTGGTCAACGTGGTTCTGCTTCAGGACGGCCTCCTGGCCTTTCTCAAGATGGGGTTCGGGGCGAGGGCGCGGCTAATGCGCGGGGAACCCGAGGCAGATGAAGCAGAGGAAGCGGATGAGGAGCAGGCCATGGCCCCGCCGATCCGCCAGTCGCACAAGATCACCGAACGCCGGCCGATCGGCGCCGGGGAGATCCAGGCCGAAGAGCGCGAACATCTTTTCAATCCGGGACGGCAGCGGCAGGACGCCTTGAACAAGCAGGAACCGGACTATTTCGATGACATCCGCATCTCCTGAAATGTGCTCCCCCGCCGGCCGACAACGGCAGGCCTCAACCCGGAGATTTGGCGCGATGCGGCCATCCGGCCCCCGGTCGCGCCGGTGCGCTGAACCCGTGGCGGCATAAGGAAGGCGGAGGCGCATGGGAGCCTACATCCTCAAGCGGGTGCTGCTGATGATCCCGACCCTGATCGGGGTCATGCTGATCACCTTTGTGGTCACCCAGTTCGTGCCCGGCGGCCCGGTGGAGCGAATGATGGCGCAGTTGAGCGGCTACGGCACGGGCGGCGACACCGCCGGCGTCGGGCTCTACCAGGGCAACAAGGGGCTGGACCAGGAACGGGTGGAGCAACTGAAGAAGCTCTACGGTTTCGACAAGCCGGCCCTGACCCGGTTCATCGACATGATGCGGCACTACCTGGTCTTTGATTTCGGCCGTTCCTACTACCACCACATGAGCGTCGCCGACCTGGTCATCTCCAAGCTGCCGGTGTCGATGTCGCTGGGCCTGTGGAGTTTTCTCATTGTCTACAGCGTCTGCATCCCGCTCGGCATCGCCAAGGCGGTGCGCGACGGATCCACCTTCGATGTCCTCACCAGCACGGTCATTCTCATCGGCTACGCCATTCCCGGCTTTGTCCTTGGCATTGTCCTCATCGTGCTCTTTGGCGGCGGCAGTTTCTGGAACATCTTCCCGCTGCGGGGGCTGGTTTCGGACAACTGGCGGGAACTCGGTTTGGCGGCCAAGGTGCTTGATTATCTCTGGCACATGGTGCTGCCGATCATCGCCTCCACCGTGGGCAGCCTGGCGGTGATGACCCTGCTGACCAAGAATTCCTTCCTTGAGGAAATCCGCAAGCAGTACGTGGTCACTGCCCGGGCCAAAGGGCTGGAGGAAGGACAGGTGCTGTACCGGCATGTGTTCCGCAACGCCATCATTCCCATCATCACCGGTTTTCCCGGCAGCTTCATCACCGCCTTCTTCACCGGCAGCCTGCTCATCGAGACGATCTTCTCCCTCGACGGCATGGGGCTGCTGGCCTACGAGTCGGTATTGAACCGGGATTACCCGGTGGTGCTTGGCACCCTCTACTTTTTCACCATCATCGGGCTCATTTCCCGGCTGCTTTCCGATCTCTCCTATGTCCTGGTCGATCCGCGGATCAGCTTTGAGGCGCGTGAGTAGCATGGCCAGCGGACGGATGCGCAGTCACAGCCCCTGGCGCCGGCGCTGGGCGATCTTTCGGCAGAACCGGCGCGGATTCTATTCACTGGTGCTTTTTCTTGTCCTGTTCGGCCTCAGCCTGTTCGCCGAGGTGCTCAGCAACGACAAGCCGCTGCTGATAAGCTACGAGGGCGGCCTTTACCTGCCGCTGTGGCAAGCCTATCCGGAAACTGTGTTTGGCGGCGACTTCGAGACCGAGACCGACTACCGCGACCCCTACATCCGCGAACGCCTGACCTCTGCCGGCAACTGGATCATCTTTCCTCCCAACCCGCACAGCTACACCTCCATCAACCTGACCCTGGATCGGCCGGTGCCGTCGCCGCCAACCAGGGAGAACCTGCTCGGCACCGATGACCGCGGCCGCGATGTATTCGCCCGGCTGATCTACGGCTTTCGCATCAGCGTCCTGTTCGGAGCGGCCCTGACTGCGGTCGGCACCCTGCTTGGGATTGCGGCCGGCGCGCTGCAGGGGTATTTCGGCGGCCGGCTGGACCTGATCATGCAGCGGTTCATTGAGATATGGGGCTCCATGCCTGAACTCTACCTGCTGATCATCTTTGCCTCGATCTTCAAGCCCAGCATGCTGCTGCTGCTCGTGCTGCTTTCCCTGTTCGGCTGGATGGGGCTCTCGGATTATGTCCGGGCCGAGTTCCTCAAGGGGCGGAACATGGAGTACGTCAAAGCGGCCAAGGCCCTGGGCGTGGGCAATTTCACCATCATGCGCCGGCACCTGCTGCCCAACTCGATGACGCCGGTGATCACCTTCCTGCCGTTTCGGATGTCAGGCTCGATCCTGGCCCTGACCAGCCTCGATTTCCTCGGCCTCGGGGTGCCGCCATCGACCCCGAGCCTGGGCGAACTGCTTGCCCAGGGCAAGGCCAACATCGAGGCCTGGTGGCTGTCGCTGTCCACCTTCCTGGTGCTGGTCGGCACCTTGGTGCTGTTGATTTTCATCGGCGAGGCCCTGCGCGAGGCCTTTGATCCGAGGAAATAAGTCCCGACGTATCCCGGCAGGCCTCTTCGCCAGCCATCCTCTGCCTCAAGTCTGAAAGCCACCCCGACAAGGGGCCGTGTGGAGGCGTTCGTTCGAAACCCCCCATATCCCTAAAAACAATGCGCCCATCCTCATCTGGAATGAGAATTGAGATTACCTGGTTATCCCTGTTGACGACAGAGGATGGGTTATGTAGAAAAGTTGAGATGGGCGCTACACTTGCCCGTCCTGGCCTTTCACCACGCCGCCCGACGCGGCATCTTTCCACCATGAGGAGCCACCATGAATACACGCATTCTATTCTCCGTTTTTCTCTTCCTGTTGACCGTATCGGCTGGCCATGCAGCGGAGTTCATCAACGTGCTGACCGGCGGTACCAGCGGCGTCTATTATCCGCTGGGCGTATCGCTGACACAGATCTACAGCAAGGTGATGCCGGACGTGAAGACTTCGGTACAGGCGACCAAGGCTTCGGCGGAAAACCTCAATCTGCTGCAGAACGGACGCGGCGAAGTAGCCTTTACCCTGGGCGACACCTTCAGCGAGGCCTATAAAGGCAACGAGGAGGCCGGCTTCAAGACACCGCTCTCCAAGCTGCGCACCGTGGCCGCCATCTACCCGAATTACATCCACTTCCTTGCCAGTGCCGACTCCGGCATCACCAGCCTGGCCGACCTCAAGGGCAAGCGTGTTTCCGTCGGAGCCCCGAAAAGCGGCACCGAGCTGAACAGCCGCTACATCCTGAAAGCCGCGGGCATGAGTTACAAGGATCTCGGCAAGATCGAATACCTTGGCTACGCCGAATCGGTGGAGTTGATTAAAAACCGGCAACTGGATGCCACTCTGCTCTCTTCGGGTCTGGGTGTTGCCGCGGTGCGTGACCTGGCCACTGCCGTGAAAACGGTGGTGGTTCCCATCCCGGCCGAGGTGGTGGCGAAAATCGGCGACAGTTCCTACTCACCCGGCATCATTCCCGCCAACACCTACACCGGCCAAACCACGGACGTGCCGACAGTGGCGGTGCAAAACTATCTGGTCACCCACGAGGGTGTGCCCGCCGAGACCGTCTATCTGATGACCAAATCGATGTTTGAGAACCTTGAGGCGATGACCGCCGCCCACGCCGCCGCCAAGGCGATCAACAAGGCCACCGCAGGCAAAAACCCGCCGGCGCCGCTGCATCCCGGCGCCGAGAAGTATTACCGCGAAGCCGGTCTGCTGTAAGAATTCTGTTGCGCTGTCTCCCGGCGACAGGGAAACCTGTCGCCGGCCGGATAGTCATCATTCCCTGCATTTTCTTACCAGCCGATGTCTGATCACAGCCAACACTCAGATCACGACCCGCAAGCATTCTCTGAACATGGCGTGCAACGGCGGTTGACCGGCTTGGCGTTGTTCCTGCTCTCCGCTCTGGCGCTGGCTTTTTCCAGCTACCAGTTGGTGGTTGCCGCCTTTCACCCCCTCTCCAGCCTGGTGACCCGCTCGCTGCATGTCGGCTTTCTGCTGGCGCTGACCTTTGTCCTCTATCCGTATGGCAAGGGTGGGCGACCTGACAAGGTTGCGCCTGTCGACTGGTTGTTTGCCGGGCTCGGCTTTCTCCTCTCTACCTATCAGTGGATCTACGAGGGCGATCTGATCCAGCGCGCCGGCGAACCCACAACGCCCGACTTGTGGGTCGGCACGATCATGGTGCTGCTGGTGTTTGAGGCGGCCCGGCGCATCATGGGCCTGGCCTTGCCGCTTGTGTCCGGCATTTTTTTGCTCTACGGCCTGTTCGGTCAGCATCTGCCCGGTGATCTGGCCCATCGCGGGTTCGCCTTTGAGCAGATCGTCGATCAGCTTGGATTCGGCACCGAGGGCATTTTCGGTATTCCGACGCTGGTCTCGGCTACCTATATCTTTCTGTTTATCCTCTTTGGCACCTTTCTCGAGCATGCCGGGATGATCAACCTGTTCAATTCGATTGCACTCGGTTTTGTCGGTCACACCAAGGGCGGTGCGGCCAAGGTGTCGGTGCTGTCTTCCGGACTGATGGGCACGATTTCCGGATCTGGCGTTGCTAATGTACTGACCACCGGCCAGTTCACCATCCCACTGATGAAACGCTTCGGCTACTCCGGCATTTTTGCTGGAGCTGTCGAGGCCACCTCCTCCATGGGCGGCCAGATCATGCCGCCGGTAATGGGCGCGGTGGCCTTCATCATGGCGGAAAACCTCAATGTCTCTTACGGAGAAATCGTCAAGGCTGCGACAGTGCCCGCAATGCTCTATTATGCCACCGTCTTCTGGATGGTACATCTGGAGGCCGGCCGCAAGCAGCTGCTCGGCCTGCCCAAAGAGGAATGCCCCAACCCCTGGCAGGCGATGCGCCGGCAATGGCATCTGATTCTACCCTTGGCGGCGCTGGTGTGGATGTTGTTCAATGGTTTCACACCGATGTATTCCGGCATGGTCGGCCTGGCCCTGACCGCGATTCTGATCCTCGGCGCCACTGTGGCGGCTGGCCTGTCGGCGCTGGCCTTCCGCTATGTGTTCTGGCTGGCGGTGGGGCTTGCCTGCGCAACCCTGGTGAAATGGGGCGTCTATCCGGTATTGACGGTGATCATCACGCTGGCCGCCGTCTGTCTGATGGTTCGCGGTGGGCGTGATACCCTGCGCCTGCTGCGCGACAGCCTGATCGATGGGGCGCGTCAGGCCCTCCCGGTGGGTGTTGCCTGTGCCATCGTCGGCGTCATTATCGGTGTTTTGACCCTGACTGGAGCAGCTTCCAGCTTCGCCGGCTATATCCTCAAAGTCGGAGAGCAGAACCTGTTTCTCTCCCTGGTCCTGACCATGCTGGTCTGCCTGCTGCTCGGCATGGGTATCCCAACCATTCCCAACTACATCATCACCAGTTCGATAGCCGCGCCTGCACTGCTCAAGCTCGGCGTGCCGCTCATTGTCAGTCATATGTTTGTCTTTTATTTCGGCATTATGGCTGATTTGACGCCACCAGTGGCGCTGGCCGCCTTCGCGGCCAGTTCAATCGCCAAGGAATCGCCGATGAAAATCGGCTTCAAGGCGGTGATCATTGCCATTGCCGGCTTTGTCGTTCCCTTCATGGCCGTCTACGATCCGGCGCTGATGTTGCAGGGTTCTCCCAGCCTACTGGCCATCGGTTATATTGTGGGTAAGGCGCTCCTGGCGATTACCCTGTGGGGAGCGGCAGCCATTGGCTATTTGCGTGGGCCGTTGGCCATATGGGAGCGACCGGTCGCTGCTGCCGGCGCATTTCTGCTGGTGGCCGCCCTGCCGCTGACAGATGAGATTGGTTTTGCCATCTGTCTGCTTTTTCTCAGTTGGCATTGGTGGCGCACACGTCGGCCGCAATGACTGGGATTTGTCTGGTCGCAGGTATACTCATTGCCGGGTTTGGCGACGATATTACCCTGCGCTGGACCCATTCAATTCAGCGGAGTGTCTGGGAAGAAGATTTTCGACGGGAAGGGGAGGGGCTGCGCCTGATCGAGGCGCGGGTGCAAGGTACTGGCGCTGGTATGGAGCCACCGGCCGGGGCGGTGCTGGAGGATGGAGTCTGGCGATACCGGCCTGATCTGCAAGTCCTGCCGCAGGTGTTGCTGCGCCATTCGCCTTACGTGACGCCGTATACGGTGTGCGGGAACGGTATGTGTCGGACCTTGCCGGCCTGGCTGCCCGGACTGCCTGAGGAGACGACAGTTGCCCTGACCCCTTGTCCGGCTGAGTGATTTGCCGCGCCAAACAAGGGGGGAAGAGGATCAGTGCCTGTGGTGCATCTCGTGGCGCAGCTTGGCGAGTTCTTCGCGAAAGCTGGCCCGCATTTCGGAGAGTTCGAAATACAATTCCTTGGCCGTGTACTCGAAGCGGGGTTCCCGTTCCTCGCCGGTTTTCTCCGGCACCAGCGGCATGGTGGCGCACAGGTTCTGCATCCAGCCGGCGAAACGGCTGACTGCCTCGGTCACGGCATTGGCGTTGATTTCCTTGTGCAGAAGTTGCTCATACAGGAAATTAACCAGCTTTTCCGTCTCGGTTTTGTCTTTTCCGGCCGTGCGACCAAGCAGGCTGACCGTGGAGTTGAGCAGTTGGGCCAGGGAGCGGTGCTCGGGTGAGGCAGCCTGCTGCTGCAACCGGTCAAGCAGGCGCATGGATTCAGTGACAGGTCCACGGCCAGGTGCACGGACAACGCCAGGAAGCAATGCTCCGAGGGAGGCCAGAACCACTTCCATTCCCTCCCCCTCCGATCCAGTGCCAGGCAAGAGGCCTGGGAAGGCGGCAGCCGCAGGCGCTCTGCCATCAAGGGTTGCTGCTTCAAGGGCCTGGGTCAGTTCGCTGACCGTCTCGGTGACGGATTCCGCCGCGACGTTCTCCTCAGCGGCGAAGAAATAGTCCAGTTGGTCATCGAGATCTCTGTCGGGCACTTCCTCGCCAGGAATGCCGGCGGCAGGCGTCAGTTCTTCGGCACCCTCGTCAAATGCTGCGGCGAGTGCCGGGACGACATCTGCATCTTCTTCCAAAATTTCGCTCAACAGGTCAGAAGACAGCGCCGGAACCTCATTCTCGAGTGTCAGCAAATCCTCGATCTCCGGTTGCCGGGCAGGCGATTCGGGTGCATTGGCGACGGCGGGAGCGGGTTCCGCCGCTTCCTCGTCGAAGAAGAAATCAAGTTTCTCGTCCAGATCCCTGTCTGCTTCGTCCTTTCTTCCAGCCACGGCCGCGACCAATTCCTCAGCCGCGGGCATGTCTTGGTCAAAGGAGGCAAGCGCCGGGACAATTTCTTCTTGCTCTGTTTCAAATCCGGCGAACAGATCGGAGCCGAGCGCGGGCGTCTCTTCCTCAAATGTCAACCCTTCGGCAGGAACGAGTTGTCCAGCCGCTGCATCGATTTGATCGGCTTCGGGCAAGAGTTCTTCTGCTGTTTCCGAGCCAAAGAAGGCATCGAAATTCTCCTCGATTTCCTCCAGAGGCGTGTATTCCAGAGCGGCAAGCGCCTCTTCTTCCGAGAACCCCTTGTCTTCGTCGCTGTCTGCCAGGGCTGCTTCCACCGGGCTTTCCGCGCCGAAATACAGGGATTGTTCGACCTCCTCAACCGAGGGGCCGGTGGAGGTCGTTTGCATGACATCTTCCACGGCCACGACTGTATCGTCGGAGAAAAAACCGTCCAGTTCGCTTTCAATATCAAGAGATTCCGGTTTCACATCTTCCGGCTGAAGTATCGTCACGTCAGCGAGTTCAATGTCCGAATCGCTGAGCGCGGCGACGGTCAGTTCAGCCTGGATTGGTTCGTCATCTTCGAGTGCCGGGGCCACTTCTGATTCGTCGGACAGGGAGAGGCTCGGAGCAACGACTTCCAAGGGCTCCTCCCCAAAAAAGCTGTCTAGTTTGGCATCCAGGTCAGACATGCCCCCATCGATTTCGGCGACGGGCGACTCTGGTTCGAACCGGTCCTCAGGTGCTTCCACATCGCTGAGCGCAGCGACGGTCATGCCGTCGCTGTCTTCCAGATTCAGCGAACCCAGGGCTGGTTGGTCGTCATCTTCTTCATCTATGGCGACCGTTGCAGTGACCGGGCCTGCATGGGCTGCATCACCACCCGGGAGACTTTCCTCGAAATCAAGCGAGGGCGAGGGAGGGATGGACGATGCATTTTCCGCCTCGGCAAAGAGGTCGTCCAGTTGCTGGTTGAGATCAGCCTGACCTTTGGTGTCCGCCTGATCGACGTCGTCCCGGAAGGCAGAGGTATCCTCGACGCCGGAGAGAGCAGGCATCAGCCCGCGTTTGGTGTGCAGACTCGCCTCGATGAGGTCGTCGGCCAGTTCGTCCTCGACGGGGGTGATAGCCTCGGGGGGCAGTATCTCGTCGGGATATTGGGTGTCAGCGGATTCCATGGCCGGCTTGGCTTCCGTTCCAAACAGAATATCCAGCTCCGACTCCAGGGAGATGTCTGCCTCCTGCCCGCCACTGGCTGCCGTAGCCGGCATGACAGCCGGGGAATCAGTCGGGAGGTCAAAGGCGTGGGAAGCCCTCTTTTCTGCCTCGGTCTGGGCGAACGGTTCCTCGGCGATGTCTTCCATCGCCACCGGCGCACTTATTTCTCCCACGACTTCGTTAATCAGCTGTTCATCAATCCGCGCTTCTTGCGGTGCGGCAATGAGCAGTTTCAGATTGTTGAGCCGGCTGATCTGTTCAACAAGGATATCCTGGACCTTGCTCTGATCGGTGGCTGATTCGTCGACCTGGGCAACCTGATCCAAGGCATCGCTGAAGGAATGGAGCAGGGGGAAGGCTTCCGGGTGCGCTTCGGCGCGTTCTTCGCCGATGTAGTCGCCCAAGGCACGCAGGCCCTGAACCATCACCATCACCAGCCTGTTTTCCGAAACCGTTTCCTGGTACTGATCGAGGCGGACATTGAACTGCCGGAGGCTTTCATCGGTCACTTCCCAGTCCAGGCTGAGGATGGCGGCCTTCAGCAATTTGAGGGGATTGGGCTCGGAAGACGACGCATCCATACCGACCGGGACGACAGGTGTTCCCTGTTGTTCAGTGGATGGGGTTGCCGGAGCGCGCTCAATCTCTTCGCTCTGATTGATCTGGTATTGGAGAATTTTAAATTTGCGAATGTCACTCTTCAGAATTTTGGTGATGTCCTCACCACTCAGATTCGGTGACGAGGTAATCTTTTCGAAATTATAAAAGAAAGTGAGGAGCAGCTTGATTGAGTTGGGATGGGCGTAGGCCCCTTTACTGCGAAGGTAGCGGCCAATTTTCTCCAGCCCCTGCAGGTAGACCTCGGCCACCTTGTCGCCCTGCCATGTGGCCTGCATGTTTTGCAGTTCGTCGGCCAGTTCCTGGAGGGTCTCGTCGTTAATTTCCCAGTCCAGCGAGAGAATAATAGACTTCAGTCGCGTCAGGGGCGAGGATTCCTCACTGGAAAATTCAAACAAATCGACTTCTTGCGTGTCGAAGGATTCGTTTGCGAAGAGGGTAAGATCTTCGATTTCGTCAATGTTGTAAATCTGTTCCTGCTTCGTTTTTTTCATATCACAGTTCTGGATTCAGCTGCCAAGATCATGGATTCACATCAACTTTTTCTGAATGGAAATTACCGTGGATGATATAATTTTCTTCAACGTTTCCGGTACGTTATATCCAGTAAGCGCGCTGGCCTCAAAGGCGGGAACCTTCAGTTTGCCGTTCAGGTCCTTCTCCAGAACCGAGGTGGGCAAAATCGGGATGCCCTGATTGCGCAGATCAACCTTGTTGTACTGCAACACCAGCGGTATCCGAAAAATGGATTCCTTGTAGCTCAGGAGGTTTTCGTGCAGCTGATTGAGCGAGCGGATGTTTTTCTCCCGCATCTGCTCCTGGGCGTCGGCGACAAAGACGAGACCATCGACGCCCTTGAGCACCAGTTTTCTGGTGGCGTTGTATTTCACCTGGCCAGGTACGGTATACAGTTGAATCTTCAGATCGTACCCTTTGATCTGCCCCATGTTGAACGGAAGGAAATCAAAGAAGAGGGTGCGGTCTCCATGCGTCTTCAGACTGACCATCTCAGACTGGATCTGCTTGGAGAATTTACGGTTAATGTATTCAAGATTGGTTGTCTTGCCGCCGCGGCCAGGACCGTAGTAGACAATCTTGACCTGAACGATTTTTTCTCTCAGATTAATAAAGCTCAACGTAGTTCTCCTGCTCTCCTGCACTGATCGCAAGGAAGGAACGTGTTCCCTTTCATCTCGGGCCGAGACCGGTTGGGCCGGATCACTTGCGGTGCCAGATCTTCTTGATGCGCTCGATGGTTTCCACCACATTGAGACGCAGGAAACCAAGCGATATGCTCTTGCCGAACATGGTGATCAGCAGCAATTCGTCGTCGATTTTCGAGAAGTGGATGTTGCATTCCGTGCCCTTGTGGAACAGCAGCGAAAATTCCTGTTCACCGACGAGTTTGGCCATGGCGTCAACGGTGGCAAAGTTGCCTGCTGCCAGTGCGGCGAACGAATAGACATCGTATTTCGACGTGCCGTTATCCTTGGCTGTGATAATATTTCCAGCCATATCGATGATGATGACGCAATCCACACCTATTTTGATGAGTTTATCGGTGAGGATCTCGTCAATTTTTTCAAGTTGTTCCTGGCTGACAACTCCATAGTTCATATGCTACCTCATGCACGATCAGAAAAGGTTGTTGAGAATGCGTCTGCAGAAATTGGATACAGATCCGGCGCCAGCGAACATGGATTTTGACTGCTCAAAAGCTTCGGAAACACGGGTGGAACAAAGAACGATTTGTATAATTATATTCAGATGTCAGAAGTATACGCCAGAAAATAGTATATATGAAGCGGTTTTTTAGTAATATTATCTCCAACGCATTACGCGCCGGTCAAGGGGCGGTTGAGGCAGAAAACGCCTCGGTTGCTCTGCGAGCCGATGGCGAACCGGATACGGGCGCCTGGATCATCATCGCTGTTCCTGTCCCGGATTCCCCAGTTTTTCCTTGAATTTGGCGTTCACTGAATACACAAAGGCCAGGAGTTCGGCAATGGTCTGGTAGAGTTCAGCCGGGATCTCTTCGCCGACCGGAATTTTTGCCAGCAACTCGACCAGATCCGGGTCTTCCTTGATGTGGACGCCGGCCTCAAGCGCAGTGGCGATAATGCGTTCCGCCGTCAAGTTGGCGCCGCTGGCAACCACCTTGGGCGCTGTTCCCCTGGACTTGTCGTAGAGCAGGGCGACAGCCTTTCGTGCCTTGTTTTCGTTTTCTGCCATTGATGCTTCCCGCCACGGCGTTCAGGCCCTGGTGTCCACCATGCCAGTGACGCCTTGGACTATCCGTTCCAGGAGCGATTTCACCGGTTCCTTGGCGCCGACCAGGAACTGGACCGATTCCAGATCGGCGCTGGTCAGCCAGCGTTCAAGTTCATCGCGAAATCCAGCGAGAAACCTGACTCGTTCGGCATCCTGCGCGTAAAAGGTTAAAACCAGTCGGTCATTTTCCTTGCGCAGATTTATCTGGATGTTGCCCAGACCCTCCAGTTGCAGGTGCAGTTCATAGGCAGGCGTGCGCTGGCTGTTGGTCTCCTTCTGGTCGTTCTTGTGTTGCTCGGCATCAACCACAAGATAACCTTGATTGAGAAAAGAGAAGGGCAGGGGAAGAAAAAGAAGCGACTCGCTTGCCAGCCGGATCTGCAGGAGCTGGTAGAGTTCGATGGATTTGACAATCTGATCGGCCTGTGCCGCGGCTTTATCCTCGGCCGGCAGCTGCTGGCTCAGATCCAGTAGAGCGTATTTCAGTGTCTGCACCGCCTCCTGCCGCCTGCCTTCGGCCAGGAGTTGTTCCATGTTCATGCCCAGTCGCTCTACGAGTTGCTGTACCTGGCCGCCATCGAGAGCGGGTTGCCTGAGCGAGGAAAGTTCTGCATCCAGGTCGGCGAGAAACCGAACCAGCGTCTGCATGGCCGGCAGTACGGGCAGATTCTCGCCGTTCTGCAGTGCTGGCAGGAGGCTGGCGATCAGATTATTGGCCTGGGAGGGACCCTGCTTGCCGGCCAGGTTGAGCAGCAGTACCACCTCCTGGTTTGTCAGCAGCACAGGCTGTTGCGCCTGGGCCGGAGTCTGGCCGGCCGTGGATGCCTGCGGAGCCGACGCATTGGCAAACATGGTGGCCAGCTGGACGGCCCGTTCCGCGCTTTGCGCGGGCAGTGCGGCTGTTTGCGACAGTTGCTGCAGCAGGCTGGTTATTGTTTCATTGAACGCGGACGCGGTGGTCTGCTGCGGCGACAGGAGCGTCTGCAGCGAAGTGCCGGCAAGCTGTCCGAGCAAACCGCTGAGCTGTTCGGATCGTGGCGCGGCAATGGTTCCCCCGGTTGCCAGGGCGCTGGCATACAGTTGCAGGGTGCCCCGCGCATCGTTGCTGATGTTCGGCAGAAAGCCGGATTTCTCGCTTAACTGGGCCAACTCGGGCAAAAGCAGGGCCTGCTGGCCGATCAGGTGAATGGAGTTGCCGATCAACCGGTTGGCCGGATTGGAGACAATCTGCAACTCCACCCGCGGTGACAGGGTCGCAACCTGCAGGTCAAGTTTCTGGCCGACCTGCAGCTGCGTCGTGGATTCGGCCTGGACCTGCTGGCCGCCAATATCGATGGTAAAGAGGTTAGTCCCGTTCCTGGCGCTAATAATCCCCTGCAGCAGCTGTCCCTGGGCAAAGGGAGTCTGGTGCTGTCCTCCGCCCTGGTTGTAGGCCGGGAGTTGCTGGATGCGCAGGATCGGGATGGTGGCGGCAGTGGCTTCCATTACCTGGGGCGTCCTGGCTGGAACGGGGATCGTCAGCCGTCGTGGAATTCTGGATGTACGTCGCGCCGGATGCGCTTGACGTGGGGCATGCGGGCAAAGGGTTATGGGAAGGAAGCCGGCCCGAGGCGTGGAACACTACTGTCATTCGGTGCGGACATTTTCACGCAACTGGCGCCGCTGTTCCTTCAGGCAGCAGGATATGATCTGATCCCTGACCTTGGCGGTCACTTCGATAAAATGAAATGCGACCTGGTAACGGTTGTTTCGGATTCTATAGGTGCGAACTACGTCAGCGAGGCAGAATATCTGCTCGTTGTCCTCGGGAGGAGTGATTTCCAGCAAAATTCTGTGGTTGCTGGGTGGCTTGGTGGCAAACATGGCCAGGACGCCGCTGCCGCTCAAATCGATGGTGGTGCCGACCATTTTCCAGGATTGCACCTTCGTTTCTCTGGGTTCGGCGACATAGCTTGCCTGGATCGCGGTGCTGATGGTGACGCGGAAATAATCCCGCATCGACTCGGGCGTGATCGGCTCCCGTGCGGTGAACTGCAATCGCCGGGCATCGACCACCGAATCGAGTTTGGCTATCAGGCTGATCTGTTTCCCGTTTTGATCAATGGACAGGTTGCAGTTCGCGCCTAAACGGAGATCCTCTGCTATCCAGGAATTGGGCGGGAACAGCAGTTCCAGTTGCGGGGACTCTTGCTTGATCAGCAAGGCCTTGCAGCGGAATACCTCTTCCTTGTTCCCGGGAAGATCGACAACGGTGGCGGCCTTGTCGTTCATTTTTTCTAGGATTTCATCGATTCTGGACACGGTGCGCGTTCTCGTTCAAGGTAACGTGACGGTTCAGTCGGAGCGATGACCGTTGTTTTTCATGCAATGCTGCCCGGAGAATAGTCCACAGCCAGGGTGCTTGTACCCTGCATGCCTGCGGATTCCTAAAAGTACTCTCGTTCCTTCCGTACCTTCACCCGCATCCGCAATCCCTGGCGCTGAATCTCAAAACAGCAGGCCATGATCTTGTCCTGGCTTTCCGAATCGATGGAATCAAACTGCAAACCGACGTGATACAGTTCTTCCCCTATCCTTTTGCAACGCACCACATGGCCTATGGCAGTGATCGTCTCCAGACTGCTGGTGGGCAGCGTCAGGTCAATCTTTACCTTTTTTCCCTCTTCTATTGGGGCGCCGAAGGAGCACAGGAGGCCGCTGCCGCTCAAATCCAGCGTATCGCCAAGCAGGCGCCAGTTTTCCCCTTTCCGGGCCAGTTCCTCGGGAATCACCGAGGAGGCCGCCACCCTGGTGGAGGCGTCGACCCGGAAAAAGTTGCGGGACTGGGAGTGGTTGGCCACGTCCCTGGCTCGCAATTCCAAGGTGTTTGCATCCCTGCTCCCCAGGATGTCGGCGGAAATGGCAAGAGCCTGCTCTTCGGAATCAACGATCACCAGGCAGGTTCTGGTTGGGTCGATCTGCTCGACAGCCAGGATGCCCAGGGGAAAGGAGAGGAAGAACGTCGGGGGTTCCGCTCTCCCGTAGGTGCAGTCGAACCGTTCACGTTCCGCTGCGCCGATGAGTGGTATGGCGGCCCGCACAGCTTTTCCTTCCTTGATGTTAAATGAGAAACTGTTCTGTGATGGCAAGGTGTTACCTGTTCAAGAGAAGAAAGAAAGAAATATCTTGTAGCTTGCCACAACAGGCCGGAGATGGAAAGAAATTTTTTGGTAGCGCTGGAATAATGCGGAAATTTCGCGAGGGTGGAGAGGGCGGCCTGGAAAAGCCAACGGCTGTTCGCCGTGGCGGGGAAGTTGCTTCCCTAGTTGGAACTGTTGATAATGGAACCGGTCCGCTTGGCATGGTGCGAAGCATACCCCTTGGCGGTTTCCAGACCGACTTTGAGCTGGTTGAGTTCGTTTCGCTGCAGGGCGGTGATCTCCCGGATGCGCGCTGTCAAGACCTGGTTTCTTGCCAGGAGTTCCTCCATCTGTGCCCGGCGTTTAACGGTTGCCGGCTGACCTGCTTGCCGATCGAATTGCTTGATCTGCTCAAGGCATTGCTCAACTTCACTGGAAAGTTGCCCTATCAACTCGGCATCCTGAAGGTCCAGGGTCCGCTCGATTTCGTCGAGTTTGGCAAGCATCTGCCCGTAGGCACTCGGATTGTTGCCCTGGGTCCGGTCGTTGGTCATCGTTCTTTCCGCAGTCGGCCGGTCACATGGCGATGGAAAGAGAGGCGCGGGCCATGGGACGGGCCGCGCTCATCGAAGCGCCCATCTTCTCCTTGCGTACCTTGTCGATGGCCTGTTTCCAGGTTTCGCGCAGGCCGGAGAGCATTTCTTCCACCCGTACGAGTGGTTCGGCGGCGTTCTTGAAGGTGGCGGCGTTCAACTCGTTGAGCATGTAGACATAGAGCGCATCCAGGTTGTCTGCGATTTGCCCCCCGATCTCATGGTCCAGGGTGGCCTGCAGTTCGGAAATGACCGCGTTGGCCTTTTTGATGCAGTAATTCCTGTCCTCGATGTCGCCGCGCTCGACGGCCATTCTCGCCCGGGCGGTGAACCGGATGGCGCCGTCGTAGAACATGAGCAGTAACTGTTCCTTCGAGGCCATCGCAATCTGGTTGCGCAGGTAGTCGTTGCTGTACATGTTCATAGTGTTATCCCTTGCTGGCGTTCATGCTGCTGATCTGCTGGGTGAGATAGTTGCTGGTCGCGTTCATCGAGCTCATGAGCAGTTCGAGTGATTGAAATTGGGCGCGTAGCGACGCTTCTCTTTTTTCCAGCCGGAGATTCATGCTGTCGATGTTTCGCTCTATTCCCTTGACAGCGCTTTCGGTGCTTTTTTTCTTCGAGGCGTACAGGCCTTGGTTTGAATCGGTTAATCCGGACAGATAATTTAGGAATTTATCATTGATTCCGTCGGCGCCATCCTTGCCGAGAAACAAATTCTCCAAGCTTTCAAAATCCTCGCTGATCAGTTTTTCGATCTTGGTGCTGTCAAGCGAGATAGTGCCGTCGTCCTTGTTGGTTTTGATGCCGATATCCACCAACCGTTGCAGCGGGTTGTCCCCGCCTACGGCCTCGGTCAGCATGCCCATCATTCGCCGTTTGGCGGACTGCATGCTCGAGTCGTTGGCCCAACTGCTGCCCTTCTGGTCCGAGACAAATTTAATGATATCGTTGTAGGCGCTGACAAAAGCGTCCAATTTTTTCTTGACCCCCTCGTTGTCCACAGCAACTGACATTTGGGTGGATACGCCGGCGGTGTTGGTCTTGAGCAGGGTGAGATCAACGCCAGGGATGGCGTTTTTCAGGGGTGTTGTTGTTGCTGACGATGGTGATGCCATCAATCAAGACTGTTGCCTGTTGCGCCATCTGGGGGGTGGTGAAGGTCAGGCTCTGACCGTCGGCAGCCACGCCGGAGGCAGTGGCGGTAAACGTTGTCGAGGCATCCTTGCCGGTCAGGACCATCCTGTAGCCGTTGGTCGTGCCGTCGTTGATGAGAGAGGCGGCTACGCCGGTGGCCGTATCGCCTGTGTTGGCAGCATTAATTTTATCGACAATGCTGCCCAGAGTGTCGTCCGCCGTCACCGCGATGCTGGTGCCGTTGATATCGATCGTGCCGGCGCTGAAGGCCGAAGTGGTGCTGGCATAGCCCACGCCTGCGGTCTTCTGGACCTGGGCCAGGTTCACCACTTCGATGTTAAAGGTGCCCGCCTTGGCAGTGCTGCTGGCCTTGAGCGAGAAGAACTCCTCGCTGGCCGCCTTGGCGGTGAACGAACGGAATTTGTCTGCACTGCTCAGATCCTTGAAGGCAGTTTCCAGGGATTTAAGCTTGGTGTTGAAGTCGGCAAAGGCTTTCAGTCTGGTGTTGAAAAATGATTTGTCGTTCTCCAGTTTGGTCAGCGGCCTCTTCTCGACATTCATTATTGCCGTGATGATGGAGTCCGTGTCCAGTCCGCTGGCCAGTCCGCCAAATGTGATAGATGCCATGCCCGCCTCCTTCCTTGCTTCCGTTCAACTTTCCGCTTGCAACAGGTTGCCGCGCAGATCGGCCAGGGCCTTGTGCAGGCCAAGGATCTCCTCGGGCGGAATTTGACGGATGGTCTCGCCGGTTTCCTGCTCGATCAGGTTGATGACCATTTCGTTGGTCTCTTTGTGCATTTCAAAACGAACGCTGTAGGCGCCGTTATCGGTGAGCGATTTGATGCTTTGCAGCAACTCTTCGGGCTGGACCTGATTGGCCCTGGACGTTGCCTCGGGTTGGGCTTCAGCAGTGGGATCTTTTTTTGCCAGATCCCTGTTCCGCTGCACCTGATCGGCTCCGGCGCCTGGTGCTGAAGCTCTGAAGAAACCGGTTGATCCGGTTGTGATGGCTTCGATGTTCATTGTTCCCTCCATGGAAGTGTCGTCGACGTGGGTGGGGCAAGGCAGATGCGGACAAGGGGGCGTCCCCCCTTGTCCGGCTGAGGTTTACTTACTGGAGCAGGCTCAGGGCCAGCTGCGGGGTCTGGTTGGCCTGGGCCAGGACCGAAACGCCGGCCTGCTGCAGGATGTTGTTTTTGGTCATGGCCGAGGTCTCCTGGGCGATGTCTGCGTCGATGATCCGCGACCGGGAGGCCGAGATGTTCTCCGAGACGTTGCTCAGGTTGGCGATGGTCGACTCCAACCTGTTCATGACCGCGCCGAGCTTGCCGCGCTCCGTATCGACGGTGCCGATAGCTGCATCAATGGTCGAAATAGCAGCATTGGCGGTAGACTGAGCACCGATTGAAGCATCACCTGAATCAACCGTGAGGCCAGTAACGCCCATGGAGTTAATAGTCAACGAGATGACCTGATCGGCATTCGCTCCTATATGGAAGATCGCCCCATCGGCACTGCCGTTGAGCACACCGCGATTGTTGAATTGGGTGTTATCTGCAATGCGCTGAATTTCCGCCTGAAGCTGATTAAATTCGGCCTGCAGAGAGTCCCGATCATCCTGAGTGTTAGTGTCGTTCGCTGACTGGACGGCCAACTCACGCATCCGTTGCAGCAGGTTGGTGGTTTCGCCCAAGGCGCCTTCCGCCGTCTGCGCCAGGGAGATGCCATCCTGGGCGTTGCGGGCCGCTTGGTTTAAGCCGCGAATCTGCGAGGTCATGCGATCAGAGATCGCCAGACCAGCTGCATCGTCCTTGGCACTGTTAATGCGCAGGCCCGAAGAGAGGCGCTGCATAGACTTATTCAGTCCGAGTTGAGAGGTACTAAGATTGCGTTGAGCGTTGAGTGAAGCGATATTGGTGTTGATTGCGATTGCCATGGTCTTTCCTCCGTGAAAGATGTATTTCCGGGCATCCTTGCCCTTGGTACTTCGTTAATTGTTCAGCCTGGGTTGTGTAGCCTTTGTTCAGATGAGACTGCCTTGGTGTCGATTTTCGTTTTAGGTACTGGTCTCCTCCTTGTATTAGGTTGTGTGGTGTTTGATCCCTTATTCCTTGTTATCCCTCTTTTCGGTTCTGCGACAGGCGTTCTTTAGCTTTTTCTTGCTATTTTTTTGGGGGTGGGCAGGCTGCTGGTTAACAGCCTGCCCAGACATCATTTTTAACCCTGGAGCAGCTGCAGGGCCAGTTGCGGGGTCTGGTTGGCCTGGGCCAGGATAGCCACTCCCGCCTGCTGGAGGATATTGTTCTTAGTCATGTGGGCTGTTTCCTGGGCGACGTCGGCATCCAGAATCCGCGACCGGGCTGCAGACAGGTTTTCGGAAACATTGTTCAGGTTGGCGATGGTCGATTCCATCCGGTTCTGGGCCGCGCCCAGATCGCCGCGCATGACGTCGATATCGGAGATGGCTGCATCGATGATGCCCAGCGCTGAATTGGCTCCTGACTGGGTGGAAATGGTGGTGCCAGAGATAACAGCGGTACCGCTGCCAAGGGCGCCGATGGACGCGCCGGCAATTTGTACGCTGATGACCTGGTCGGCATTGGCTCCCACGTGGAAGATAAAGCCATTGGTCGCATAGGAGCCGGTGAGCATGGTCTTGCCGTTGAAGGCCGTGGTGGTGGCGATCCGGTTGATCTCCTCAATCAGACTCTGGAATTCGGAATCGAGCGAGCTGCGGTCTTCGACGGTGTTGGTGTCGTTGGCCGACTGGACCGCCAATTCCCGCATCCGCTGCAGCATATTGGTGGTTTCCTGCAGCGCACCCTCAGCGGTCTGGGCCAGCGAGATGCCGTCGTTGGCATTGCGCGCTGCCTGGTTCAGGCCCCTGATCTGGGAGGTCATCCGGTCGGAGATGGCAAGTCCGGCGGCGTCGTCCCGGGCGCTGTTGATGCGCAGGCCGGACGACAGTTTCTGCATTGCCTTGTTTAAATCGCCCTGGCTTCTATTCAGATTCCGCTGGGCATTGAGTGATGCGATATTGGTATTGATGACAAGAGCCATGAGGGTATCCTCCCTGATGATAAAGATCCTGTTCTACCAATTCGCTTCACTGCTCATACGCTTCTCAACTATGCATGTATCGGTAGCCAGGGGCAGGGAGTTTATGAAAAACGAGGGTTATCATGAATTTTCTTCATCAAGGGCGGCGGCAAGAATGCACCAACAGCCGAAGAGCGTTGGCGCGCGCAGTGATTTCAGCGGCGGCCATGATTTGACTTCCCCTCCGTTCACAGCTACACTGCAACCAGCCACTGAAAAGGAGAGCAATGATGATGACCGGAAAAGTATTGGTGACCGGGGCCGATGGCTTCATCGGTTCCCATCTGGTGGAAACGTTGGTCCGTAGCGGTCAATCCGTGCGGGCCTTTGTCCTCTATAATTCATTCAATTCCTGGGGCTGGCTCGATCAGGCCCCCAAAGAGATCCGGTCGGCGATTGAGGTGTTCAGCGGCGACATCCGCGACCCGTTCGGGGTTAAAAAGGCCATGGAGGGCTGCGAGGGCGTCTATCATCTGGCCGCGCTCATCGCCATCCCCTACTCCTATCACTCGCCGGCCACCTATGTTTCGACCAACATTCAGGGAACCCTGAATGTTGTCCAGGCAGCGCGCGAACTCGGGGTGAGCAAGGTCGTCCACACCAGCACCAGCGAGGTGTATGGCACGGCCCGGTTTGTGCCCATCACCGAGGAGCATCCCCTGCAGGGCCAGTCGCCCTACTCGGCCAGCAAGATTGGTGCGGACCAGATTGCCCTGTCCTACCATGCCTCCTTCAACGTGCCGGTGGCAGTTATCCGGCCGTTCAACACCTACGGGCCGCGGCAGTCGGCCCGGGCCGTCATTCCCACGGTCATCACCCAGATCCTGAACGGGCAGCGCAGACTGCACCTTGGCGCCCTGCATCCGACCCGCGACTTCAATTATGTTCGCGACACGGTGCGTGGGTTCATACGGGTCATGGAGGCGGAACAATCGGTGGGCGAGGTGATCAACATCGGCAGCAATTTTGAGGTGTCCATCGGCGAACTGGTATCAATCATCGCCGAGGTTATGGGGGTGGAAGTCGAAATCACCACCGACAACCAGCGGCTGCGGCCGGAGAAGAGCGAGGTCGAGCGGCTCTGGGCCGACAACGCCAAGGCCAGGCGACTCATTGGCTGGGAACCCGAGTATGGCGGCCGCGATGGCCTGGCGAGGGGATTGAAGGAAACGGTGACCTGGTTTGCCGACCCGGACAACCTGCGCGGCTACAAGGCGCACCTGTACAACATCTGAGCCGGCAGCGAAAACCCATGACCACACTCTCCCCCCAGGCCATCATCGAGTTCATCCGCTCGCTCTATCCTGGCTGCGACAAGGTGCCCCTGCACGCCCCGGTGTTCCGGGGCAATGAGCGGCGTTATGTTGCCGATTGTCTCGATTCCACCTTCGTGTCCTCGGTTGGTCCCTATGTGACCAGGCTTGAGGAGATGATTCAAGACCTGACCGGCGCGGCCTACGCTGTTGCGACCAATTGCGGTACAGCCGCCCTTCACGCGGCCCTGCTCACGGTTGGTGTTCGGCCAGGGGATGAGGTGCTCACCCAGCCGATCTCCTTTGTAGCCACGGCCAACGCCATCGCCTACTGCAGCGCCCGGCCGGTATTCATCGACGTCGAGCCGGCGAGCATGGGCCTTGACCCGGCAGCCTTGGAGGATTTCTTTGCCTCCCAGACCCGAATGGGCAGCGGCGCCTGCTACAATCGGCAATCCGGTCGAAGGATCGCTGCCTGCGTGCCCATGCACACCTTCGGGCATCCGTGCCGAATTCAGTCCATTGTCGATATCTGCGCCATGCATGGCGTGCCGGTGATTGAAGACGCCGCCGAGGCTCTGGGCAGCACACAGCTCAACAGGCATTGCGGAACCTTTGGCTTGGCCGGCGTGCTCAGCTTCAACGGCAACAAGATCGTGACCAGCGGCGGAGGAGGGATGATCGTCACCGACGACGAACGTTTTGCGGCCCACGCGCGACACCTCACCACCACGGCAAAGAAACCGCACCCCTATCTCTATGAACACACCGAGGTGGGCTACAATTACCGCATGCCCAACATCAATGCGGCGCTAAGCTGCGGTCAGTTGGAACAGCTTGACCGGTTTTTGGAAGAGAAGCGTGGCATAGCGGCGGCGTACCAGACCTTTTTCCGGGACAGCACCCTGACCTTTGTCACCGAACCGCCTGGAGCGCGCTCCAATTACTGGCTGAACACTGTTCTAGCCAAAAATCTGGAGGCCAGAGACCAACTGCTGGCAGCGACCAACGCTGTCGGCGTCATGACCCGGCCGGTCTGGACCCCGCTCAATCGGCTGCCGATGTTCGCCCAGTGCCAAACCCATGGCGGCGCTGTCGCCGATGACCTGGCGGACCGAATTGTCAACCTCCCCAGCAGCGTGCCGGCATGAAGGAACTGGTGATGCTCGGCGGCGGCGGCCACTGCCGTTCCTGCATCGACGTCATCGAGCAGCAGGGCGAATTCCGCATTGCCGGCATTGTCGATCTGCCCGAGCATCGGGGGCAGTCTGTTCTCGGCTATCCTGTCTTCGCCGACGATGCTGATCTGCCGGCGCTCCTGCGTCAGTACCGATATTTTCTGGTCACCATCGGCCAGATTAAACGCTACGCGCCACGTAAGCAGTTATATGAAGCCATTCGCGACGGAGGAGGGGAGCTGCCGGTGATTGTCTCGCCTCTCGCCTATGTTTCGCCGCATGCGAGGATAGGTCAGGGCACGATCGTCATGCACCATGCCCTGATCAACTCCTGCGCGAGCGTGGGAGAGAATTGCATTGTCAACACCAAAGCCCTGGTCGAGCATGACGCTGTGGTGGGTAATCATTGTCACATTTCCACAGGCGCTTTGCTCAACGGCGGCGTTATCGTGGAAGATGAATGCTTCGTGGGCAGTGGTGCGGTGGTCAGGGAGGGGATACGTATTGGTCGGGGATCTGTGATTGGATGTCATGAAAAGTTGCTGGATGATATCGGTCAGGGACGTACGGTGAAATAGCATCCGCTGAGAGGCTTTTTCTATGGAAATAAGAGATTATTCGACAGGAGATGAGTACAAGATCCTTGAACTCTTTACTCTTGTTTTTAAAAAGGAGATGTCTCTGGACTATTGGAAATGGAGATTTTCCGATAATCCGGAACGAATGACGATGATAAAACTGATGTGGGATGGTGATCTGCTTGCCGGACATTATGCCCTTTTCCCCGTACGATTACTCATTGGAGATGATTTGGTTTTATCTGGTCTGTCTATGACAACTATGACCCACCCGAAGTACTTCGGGAAGGGTATATTTCCCGCACTTGCAAAGGCTCTGTACGATGCCCAACACAGAGAAAATCAGATGGTTGCGGTATGGGGTTTCCCTAATGCCAATTCACATTATGGCTTTATAAAGAATATCCAATGGAGAAACATTGCCGCCATACCAAGTTTCAGAATAGAAGCAAAAAAAGTGAGAAAAGTAGAAACGTTTCAGACTTTGCCCTGCAAAGAGTTCACTGCGGGGCATGTCGAGGCATACAGGAAGATTGCCTCGAAATTTCACATTCGGGTCATGAAAACGGAGAAGTATCTTTCGTGGAGATATTTAATCAATCCGAGTAACGAGTATACGCTTTTTTCGTTTACAGAATCCTCGGAGCTTGAATGGTTTGCCGTTGCAAAACTCTTCCATTCTATTGATAATAAAGGATATTTCGAGATAGATATTGTTGAGTTGTGCTTTCCCCAGGATACACATCTCTTGTTAGATCTGTTTAACGCTATTATTCAGCATTTTTCACAGTTCAATTTGAGCTATATAAATTGTTGGATGCCGCTCAATGACGAACGACATTTGGCGACCGAGAAAATAGGTTTTATCCTTTCCCAGCCGGTCACCTATTTTGGCGCCAAGGTGCTGGATGAACGCGCCCATTGCATGGAAGAGGAAAAAAAATGGTATTTTTCCATGGGCGACTCGGATGTGTATTAATGTCGTCTTTCTCCCCCGGTTGGATTTAGAGCCTGTGCCAGACCATCAAGTGTGCCTTCCCTCAAAGTAGCTTGCCCGAGCAACGTCTCAACCAATCGGAAATCAAGCAAACTATCGATATCCACAGAACGCTCTTGGGGCATAACGTAGGCGTAGCATCCCTGCCCCAAGAATGACTGTGTTTCCTTGATAAACCCTATGTTGGCCAAATAGATAGCGCCATTGAGCCGGAAATAGATAGGCAGGGATTGCCGGTTGGTGGTGCGCAATTCGGGTCGAATGAAATCGGCCAGGCTGCCGTCTAGTGGTAGGGTGTTGGACCACCAAGGGTGATGCTCCACTTGGCAGACGGAAACGATAGCCTGCGCTTCCTTTTGCTCGAGCATTTCCAATGCCTTGTCAATGTCATCAGTTGTCCTCAGTGGCGAAGTCGGCTGAAGCAACAGAACAAGCGAAGAAGAACTCGAAGTCGGCCCCAACTGTTCCAGAGCGTGCAGAACCACATCCATTCCTTTGGCCTCGTCCGTGGCCAGATTCGCTGGCCTGAGAAAAGGCGCTTCGGCGCCCCACTGTTTCGCCGTATCGGCGATTTCTACGCTATCGGTTGAAACAATCAACCGATCGACATACCTCGAGGCCTTGGCTGCCTCGATGCTCCAAGCGATGAGCGGTTTGCCCGCAAGCATGCGGATATTTTTGCCGGGCAACCCTTTGCTGCCGCCTCTGGCCGGGATGACGGCGAGGATGTCGCGTCCGTTATACATCGAAGATTTCTTCGTAATCGGTATTGGCCTTGGCAAAATCATCGGAACGACCGATGTCGAGCCAGTATCCCTTGATCGGGAAAGAGCAGATTTTCTTCTCTTCCTGTATCAGTTGCTGAAATAGATCCGGCATGTCGAAGAAGGTGTCCTTGGGAATGCGGGCCACCGCCTCGGGACTGAGCACATAAATTCCTGCGTTGACGAAAAAGTTGTGGACCGGCTTTTCCACGATGGCCTGGATGGTTGCCCCTTTCATTTCCACCACTCCGTAGGGCACCTGAAAATCGTACTCGCGTACGCACATGGTGGCTTGGGCGTGGGCGGTCAGGTGGTAATTGAGCAGGTGTTCGAAGTTGATGTTGGTGAGCAGGTCGCCGTTCATGACGAGGATCGGTTCGGGTGATAGTTCGGGCAGAAGGCTGAGTGCGCCGGCGGTGCCGAGGCGTTTGGGCTCCTGGATATAGCTGATGCTGACCCCGAACCGTGAACCGTCCTCGAAGTGGTTGAGGATTACTTCCGACTTGTAATTGACGCAGAGGTGAAAATGGCGAAACCCATAGCTGCTGAAATTATCGATGATCGTCTCCAGGATGGGCTTGGTGCCGACCTTGAGCATGGGTTTGGGGACGTTTTCGGTCAAGGGGCGCAGACGGGTGCCAAGCCCTCCGGCCATGAGCACAACATGGTTGGGCTTTTCCGACTTGCGCAGGTAATCGTCAATAATTTCAACGCCGACCAGGCAGCCCGCGTCGTCCACCATAGGCACCTGCTTGATGCCGTTGATGATCGCCAGTTGGAGGATGTCTTCCTTGGGCTGATTGATGTATCCCTTGGTGGGGTTGGTGTTGTAGATTCCTGCAATTGGGTCGTCGAGCCCGGCGCCCTTGAGAATGGCCCGGCGGATGTCGCCATCAGTGATTGTGCCGAGGAGCCGGTCGATCTCATCAACCACCAGAGCGATCTGCATGGCGCCCCGGTCGATCGCTTCCAGGGCCTGTCGGATAGTGGTCCCAGGGGAGATGGTAATATTTCTGGCCTTACGCATGATTGTTCCTCCCTGTCTGGCTCATGCTCTGTTGCACGGGGGGTTACCAAATTTCCTTCAGCAGCATGAAACTTTCCGCATGGCTGCATCCAGCCGTCGCTCCCCGGTGGCTGGCCAGCGAGGTGACGTTGAGCAGTGACCGCGGAAAGGGGTGTTCGGCCACTTCGCTTTCATACAGGTTCAGGATTTCGAGTTTTTTGTCAAAGTAAGAGCTGATGTCAACAAAGGTGTTGGGAACGAAGGTCCGGCCCGGTATCGAGGGAGCAAACTCGGTCTCGCTCAGGGTTTCCATCATGTAGATGCGTTTGAGTGAAGGGAGCCGGAAGGATTTGGTGCAACTGAAGCAGGCGTCAAAGAGAATTCGGTGATCGCTGTGGACATCGCAGTAAAAAGGAAGAAACATGGTGTCCGGCGCGATCTGCTTGAACAGGCCGGCCAACTGGCCGATGATACTCCCCAAGGGCACAGTTTCGACCCGGGCTGCGGGGAACTCAAGCTTGTGGATGCCCGCAAAGGCATAGGCTTGGGCAACTCGTTCTATCTGGACTTCTCTTGCCTTGACAAACTGTTCGGAATACCCTCCCGATTCTGTTGCTGAGGTAGCTATCATCCAGTGCAGTTCGTACCCGAGTTCATGGAGTTTGAGCAGGGTGCCGCCGCAACCAATTGTTTCGTCGTCGGGGTGAACGGCCATTACCAGCGCTCGCTTCATGAATTGCCTCCCGAATGCATGTGCAGGGGATCCTCTCGCTTGCGCAACATGGACTTGAAATCGACGGTTTCGATGATGGAGAACACTTTGCGAGCACTGTCGCCGTCACCGTAAATGTTACGCATCCCTGTGAGTCCGGCAGCAAAGTCATTGCTGGTCGCGGTGCGGATGGCCTTGAGGATCGCTTCTTCCCTCGTGTCACAGAACAGGACATTGGCATTTGCTGACCGCCCCAGTTGGCGCTGGCCAACGTTAATGGCTGGCAAGGGGATGGAACCGGATTCGAGGATGCCGGCCGAGGAATTACCAATGATGAACCGGCTCAACTTGAAAACGGAGAGAAAAGTATCGCGATCGAGATTTTTATATTGCAGAAACAGCGGGTTATTCTCGTATTCCTTTAGGACTTGAATGATTTTCCTGTTCCCAGGATCGGTGTTCGGCGCACTGATAAATGTGTGCATCCTAGACTTTGTCAGAGCTTGGAGAATATTCCTGAAAATGACATCGCAGTACTCCCTTTCTTCGTTGAGCGGATGGAAGATCAACAGGGCGAATTCATTGAAACCGCCTTCCACGCCCAGGCGTCGCAGCAATTCAGACTTGTCCATGGGGTTGTGGGCTACAAACCTGTCCAAGGCGATGCTGCCAACGGTGAAAATCCGCTTTGCCGACTCTCCCATACGCATCAGGCGCTTCCCATGTTCCTCAGTGCTGACCATATGGGCGGTGACCAGTTTGGAAGTGGCATGGCGTACTGGATTGTCGATGTGGCCATCCTGAACATGGTCTCCGCCGTAAAAATGGATGGTCGGAATCTCGAGATAGCCGCCGAGCAACGCCCCGACAATCACGTCTTCGCGGTCACCGGCCAGGAGAATGAGGTCCGGGCGGTACTGGGCTACCGGGTCGATGGCGTTTTGCAGAAACAGGCTGGCGGTCTTCAGCCTTGACTGGCGGGAGTCGGAGTCGAGCAGGGTTTCGATGGTCAGGAGAATGTCGAACCCGTCGCGGATGATGAGATCCACACTGCGGCCATAAGTCGGTGAGAGGTGGGCGCCGGAGACAAGCAGTTTGAGTTCAGTGGAGGGCGAGTCGGCCAGCAGTCGGTACAGGCTGCTCAAGAGATCGTAGTCCGAGCGGATGCTGGTCAGGGCGAGGATTTTTCTCATCGGGAGTGCCTGCGGTCGATGGAGTCCAAGGAGTAAGCTCAACCTTTCCCAACGGAAGCGGGAGGTCGCAGTTCGATGAACTCGTCCTTGCGGTAGGGGCGGTCGGCGACCGTGCCAATCAGACTGTCCCAGAGCATGGGACTCAACCCCCAGGCGGGCCGTTTGGTGGTCAGGTTCCCCTCGCTGAAAGTTTCGCCAGGCTGGATATCCCGGGAGGCAACGATGCTCTTGCGGGCAATGGCCTTGTTTTTCCGCTCTGAGGGGGAAGGCGCCTTGATACCGGTGCCAAGCGCCAGGGAGATGCTCCGGATTGCCTTGACCATGCGGCACAGCGACTCGGGATCAAGCGAGGCGGCATGATCCGGCCCGGCCATGCGGGTGTCGAGGGTGAAATGTTTTTCGATCACCGTGGCACCAAGAGCGACCGCGGCGATGCAGGCCTCGATCCCGAGCGTATGGTCGGAATAGCCCACCGGGAGGTGAAAGGTCTTGGCCAGCGTGGTCATAGCCCGCAGGTTGGCGTCCTCCATGGGCGTCGGGTATTCGGTGTTGCAGTGCAGGAGGGTGATGCGCCTCTTGGCCCCGGCGGCCCGGAGGGCCTGGATCGCCGCCTCGACCTCGGCGAGGTTTGACATGCCGGTGGAGAGGATCACCTCCTTGTCGAGGGCAGCGATCCGGCGCAGATACGGCAGGTTGGTGATTTCGCCGGAAGGAATCTTGAACAGCGGCAGGTCGAGTTCCTGCAGCAAGTCGATACTGGCAAGGTCAAAGGGTGAACTGAGAAAGAGAATGCCGCGTCGGCCGCAGTGTGCAATCAGTTGGAGGTGGGCTTCCCGGTCCAGTTCAAGCCGACTTATCATCTCGAACTGCGACTCCTCGGCTGCGGTGGTCTGTTTCTGGTAGTCGGCCTTGGGCGTGTTAACGCGCACCAGGTCTGCCGCGGTGAAGGTCTGGAACTTGACCGCATTGGCGCCAGCTTCTGCGGCGGCATCGATCAGTTCCCCGGCCAGACCCGGGTCACCGTTGTGATTGACGCCGGCTTCGGCAATGATGAACACCTGGTTATCGTTGCGGGCTGCCATGGTTGATCGGGGAATAATTTTAATGCAGTATCGCTTCTTCCAGGCTGCGGAGCAATTGCCGGGCGGTCTGGTTTTCCGGATCGAGCTGGAGTACGTGCCGGTACATTTCCAGCGCCCCTTCGGGAATGTTCATTTCCCTGAAGTAGTTGCCGGTCTTCATCATCATGGCGGCGTCGCCCGGCGCCTTCTCCAGATAGGTCAGATAGGTGTTGAGCGCATCCTGCGAACGTCCCAGCAGCCGCAGCAGATCTCCGTATTGGACAAGGTAGGCGGGAGAAAGGCCAGCAAGCAGTTCCAGGGCCAGCAGACTGTTGTCGTCGTCGCGGCGGGCCACCGAAAGCGAGGCGATGCGCTGCAGGGCGTGTTCCAGGAAGACGTCATCCTGATGGTCGAAAAGCCGCTGGTAGAATTCCAGAGCCTGATCCGGGTCGTTTTCCAACTCGGCCACCAGGCCTGAGCACAGCAGGAAATATTTGACCGCCTCCGGATCCGGATGTTCCTCCAGGGAGGAAGCGAGTTGCTTCAGATAAATGAGGTCCTGGCGCTTTGCATAGAGCAGCAACTTGCCGACCAGGCCACGCAGCGAGGCAAACAGCCGGCTGCGCTTGAGATGCAGCGAGTTTGCCCCGAGGTGGAACTGGCGCTGATAGCGCTCGCGGATCGAGGCAAAGGCATCCAGGTTCGATGCGACCTCGTCTTCAGAGAGTTGCTGCCGGTCCATCCAGACGAATACCCGGCCCGGTTGTTCGTCCTTGATCCATTGCGGAATCAGTGTCGGCAACAGTGCAAGTCCCGGCTCCTCCTCTCGGAGGCGGAACTGGATTCCTTCCTTGAGTGCGTCGATCCGCTTGAGCAGGGCTGAGGCGTTCTTGTGATAGTTGCTGTAGTACGTTTCGGCCGACTGCTCGATCTCGCTGTCCGTCCATTCCGATTCATCCTTGCCCAGAATCGTCATCTTCAGGAGTTGGTGGGCCGCATATCTCTTCACAAACGTGCTCATGTCTGCATGCTTGCCGTTGAGCTTGCGCTCGATCTTGTCCATGCGGAGTTTGTGCTTGAAATCAGCACGCCTGCCGTCCCGGCCAAACAGCCCCTTGTTGCACTGCAGGGCTTCCCGGGTCAGTTTTTTGATGTGCAGCAGCTGTCCCTTGGCCTGGACCAACTCATCAAGCACCTGGTGGAGATCGGCGATCCTGTCGTCCCTAGACAGGTCTGGGAAGATTCCACCCACAACCTCATTCGCGCTCCCCGGGGTCTTTAGTATATCGATTGCGTCGACCGAAATATGGGCAATGCCTTCGACTCGGGCCGCACTTTCAGCCAGGTTGAAGAGGGCAACATCATGTTGACGAGCCTGTCCGGCCTGCACGGCGAGAATTGCGATGGCGGAGAGAAAATCGCTGCTGGTTTCCGCCATCCAGCCGCCATAGGTTTCCACCTGTGTACAGGCTGCGGCCAGCTGCGGTCCGGCCAGGCGTTCGTTGCTTCCCGCGGCGTGGGTGTAGCCTTCACGGCTGCGGCACAGATCCATGCCCGCAAGCAGGATGCGCGAAAACCCCATGGCGACGGCCACCGACAGGGCGGTGTTGGCCACAGTCGGCCCGGCCATGGGCAGGCTGGGTTTGTTCATGGCCGACTTCCAGGGGAATCTGTCGCCCAGATAGATGCTTCGGCCGCGCCATTGCCCCAGCAGCAGGGGGGATGCATGGTGGCTGTGAATGAGGACGGCATCACGCCAGAAATGGAGCATCTCGACGCTGACTTCGTAGCTGACCCGGTGGGGGTCGATGGAGAAGATGAAGTCGGGGGCGAGATCAACTTCAAGCAGACGCCTGCAGATCCTGGAAACGGCAAGGATGACCAAGTCGTCGCGATGGGCTTTGGCCCAGGGGAGTACCGCGTCCAGCGAAGGCCCGCCGGCCAGCAACAGGGCGGTCCGGCCCTGGAAGGCGCCGGCGAGAAAGGTCGAGGCGACGACATTGTCCGCCACATTGTCCAACTGGGCGTGGGTGAACGGCTGGGTCTTGATTTTGAGCGTTACCCGCCAATTCCTTTGCTGGCAACGGTTCTGGATGTCAAAGGAGAGGTCGTGGTACTCACCCAGGAAGCCGTATTCGGCGGCCAGGGATTTGACCACCAGCACCTCGCCGGCATAGAAGTATTTGTCGATGCCGGCTTTTTCAGCCAGCTGCTCGAAATCTTCCGCCGGGCCGTACAGAATGTTGCCGGGAAGATCGAGGGCGGCGTACTGCCGTTGAACGTTCTCGAAAACCCCGCTCGGCTCGAGCAGGAGAAAACTCGATCCCTGGGCGGCGGGGTTGGCAACCAGGAAGGGCAGCAGGGTGCCCGAATCCGTACCGAGGACGATGAACAGGGTGTTTTTCTTCTCGAGATGGTCGGTGAACCGCTCCTGGTGGACGTGAGCCGCGCCCAGCTGGTTCAGGGTGTTGTGGTTGACGCTGAAGAGGTACCGGTCGCCGAAGCTGTTGGTGAGAAAGACTTCCCTGTCGTGATGATCAGCGGCGAGGATCTCCATGGTCTCCTTGCATGCGGCCGGTTGATGGGCATCGGCGGGTTGGGGGGTGTTTAAACCTTTGGCAGCGGCGTCTTCACTTCATAGCCGGAATCTTCCAGGATGATCTGCACGGCGCGGTTGGTCTTGGGCGAGAAGAGCAGCGGTGCGGCCAGATTGAGGGTGATTTCCTTTTCCTGGGTCACGGTGACGATGCTGAGGGTGAGGCAATCTTCGGGACCCTGGATGTTCAGCTTGCCCATCTCGGCCTTTTCCGGGATCACCAGATAATCGAGAAAGAAGTTGGTCGGGTCGGTGACAACAAAGGCGATGTCGGCGTCTTCCACGCTCTGGATCCAAAACAGCGGACCTTCCTTGGCGTTGGGGATGACAATGAAGTCGCGGAGCTGCTCGAACCCGATCAGGCCCTCGGGAAAGTGAATGCAGTTGGTCGGGTCGTACTCTATCTCGCCGAACCGAGAGCGAAGTGTTTTCATTTTTTCACCTTCCTTGTGACAATCGTATCACTGATCGATTCCAGATCGTCCAGGTTCCAGTTCGCAGCGCCGATGTTTTCGTCCTTGATGCGGTCATAGACCTCCTGTCTGTAGATCTTGGTTTCCGCAGGGGCGTCGATGCCAATGCGGATGCCGCCACTTTTCATCTCGATGATCTTGATGGTGATGTTGTCCCCGATGATGATTCCTTCACCGGGTTTCCTGGTCAGTACCAGCATGGGGCCACCTTGGGGTCTTGCGGGCGAAGCGCCCTGAAAAAAGGAAAAGGACGGGAATGACCGAGACAGCCGGATACCCCGGAGGGCCGCACCGGACGTGATGGGTCTACTTCGTCGCCTCTTGAATCAGTATTCAGCAAAGGCGACGAAAAGGCAAGCGTTTTGAATCGGTTGGCTCGTTTACAGGTAGTCGAGAATGGAAAGTTGCGAAACCTTCGAGGTCACACTCAGCGCCGCCTGCAGGGCAGTCTCCTGCTTGACGATGTCGTTGAAGGCCTCGATGGCGTCGGCGTCCTCGTAACGGGACAGGATCTGCTCCAGATCGATACGCACTCCTGCCTGGTACTCCATCGCTGATTCGACCCTGTCAGCACGGTTGCCCAGCTGAGAGCGCAGCCGTCGGTTCTGCTCGGCCGCACCTTCGAGATCGGTCAGGCTCTGCTGCATGCCCGCCTGGTCGTTGGCGCGCACCGCTTCCTCAGCCTGAGTCAGTTCGGCGAACAGGTCGTAGCGGCCCGGGTCGATGCTGTTGGGGCCGGGCGTGTTCCAGGTGGAGGCGCCGAGAAAAAGATCATTGCCGGTCAGGTTGACCTGGACGATCTCGCCGGCGGAAATTTCCAGCGAGGTGGGGTTGCCGTCGCCCTGGTAGGACACCGGCCAGGTGGCGGAATCGGCCGGGTTGTAGCCGGCTGCGGTGTAGGCTGGATTGACGGAAAACGGTTTGCTGTCCTCCTCGTACCCGGCGAACAGGTACTTGCCGTCCACCGAGCCGTTGGCAGCGTCGAGCAACTCTGCTCGCAGCAGGGAAAGTTCTTCCGCGAGCGTGGTCCGATCTTCGCTGCTCAAGGTGTCGTTGGCGGCGTTGGTGACGATCTCCTTGGCCCGCTGCATGATGCTTTCCACATGACCGAGATGGCCGTCGGTGGCCTGCATGACGTCGCTGGACTTGCCCATGGTCTCCAGGTAGCGGTCGATGTTGCTGAGCTGCTTGCGGGTGTTGAGCACCGGCCGGATGGCCGCCGGGTCGTCCGAGGGGACGTTCAGCCGTTTGCCGGTGGCGCCGATCTTGCGCAGTTCCTCGAGTTGCAGCGAGATGTCATTGAGGCGCGTGCCCAGCATCCGATAGGTGGTTCCCTGTGTGGCTTTCATGGCTTATCCCTTGAGTTGCAGCAGCGCGTTCATCATTTCGTCGACCGTGGCGAGGAATTTCGCCGAACTCTCAAACCCTCGCTGATACTGGATGAGGTCGATCATTTCTTCTTCCAGCGAAACCCCGGAGTAGCCGTCGCGCAGATTCTGCAGCTGGACGGTGGCGTCCTGGGCGCCGCCGAGGGCCAGTTCGTTACGGGCCGCCTCGATGCCGACCGTGGCCACGATCTGGCTGAAAAAGTTGTCGAAGGTGTCGTTGGTTGTGCCGACCTTGTGGGTGACCTCCAGGCTGGCGATGGTAAGGGCATTCTCGTTGTCTCCGGGAGCTGCAGCCGGATTGCCGGCGGCAGCTACCTGGGAGGAGTCGGTGAGGTGTACGCGAATATTGCGACTTGGCACGGAGCCTGGAGGCAATGCGCTGATATCGTCGAAAAAGACACGTCCGGTGAGACCGTCCGAACCGTAGCCGTTGACATGCTCGGCATTGACCGCGCTGGTCAGATCCACGGCCAGGGTATCCAGATCGGCGCGTAAACCGGCGATAAAGGTGTCGCGCATCTCGAACATGCCCTTCATCTTGCCGCCCAGGTTGGCACTGGTCACGTTCAGGGCGCTGCCGGCAATGTTGACTTGAAGATTGACGTTGCCGCCAGTGAGTACGGTGGAGATGGTGGCTGCCATATTGCCCTGAACCAGCGGCATGCCGCCGGGCAGTTGCACGGCAAGCATCCCCTGGTTGTCGGTATAGGTTTTTACGCCCAGGGTTTCGGAGAGTTCCTGCACGATCAGGTCCCGCTGGTCGCGGGCCGCATTGGCGGTCTGGCCGGTGACCTCCACCAGTCGGATGCGGTCGTTGAGTTTGGCGATCTCCGAAATCTTTTCGTTGAGATACTCGACCTCGCCGGTGATTTCGGTGTTCATGTTCTGGGTCAGGGTGTCCAATTCGTTGGAGATGTTGGCGAAGGCGTCGCCCAGCAGCTGTCCCCGCTGGATGACCATGTCGCGCTCGACCTGGCCGCTCGGGTTGGCGGTCAACTCCTGCCAGGCGTCAAAGAAGTCGTTGATCTGCGAGGCGAGGTTGTTCTCGGTGACATTGAAGATCCGCTCCAGTTCGGTTAACGGTCCGGACCGACCGCTCTCTTCGCCGTAATCGATGGTCTTAGATTGGAGTTGGCGGGTGATGAAAGAACTGTAATCGCGGCTGACATTGGAGACTGTGACACCCTGGCCGATGAAGAAATCGTTGAAATTCACCGCCGGGATCTGCATCAACTCGGCCCGCTGCCGCGAATATCCCTCGGTGTTGACGTTGGCGATATTGTTGCCGACGATCTCGATGGATTTCTGATTGGTCAGCAGGCTGGTTTTGCCGGCATTGAGGGCATTGAGAAGGCTGGTCATAATATCCGTCGCGCGCTTCCCCACCTAGCCATCAAGTGATTCCAGGCCGGGGAGGGGTGGTTCGGTGTGGTTGTGGAACAACGATTCCACGGAAAATACGTCTCGGGTTATAGAGAGTATCGGCAGAACAAAGGCAGGAGTTTAGAGCGAACGACGGATTAACTCGGGGGAGTGGAGCAACGAACACCCGGCGGACGCAAGCGACGGCCGGGGCAACGGGAACGAACCCTGCAGGCGGTGGGGGCGGTGGTTTAGATTCGGCCGGAGAGCAGACGGCCGTTGATGGTATTATTTTGGGCGGTGCCGCGCTGGCTGTAGGTGGAAGGCACGGTTTTCCGGCCAAAGAACACCATGGTGTCCTGTATCCAGTTGAGGGTCTCGCGGAACAGGAAGGCGTTGCGGCGGTTTTCCCGCTGTACCTCGCGGGCATACTCGCGTTCGTCCGGGTGCAGCTGATCCACGGCGCCGAGCGCCCGGATGAGGGCCTCCTTGCGCTTGACGTCGGCAAGCATGGCCTCCATATCGAGGGCCTTGGCGTGCTCGCGCTCGTCGCGGATGGTGTCGCGCAATTGAATCAGCAGTTCGCGGACGGTCTTGCGGTCCATGGCTTGCCTCCGTGCGGATTGGTTGTCTCAACCGTTGGCCAGGAATTTGAGCAGGCTGGCGGCGACCTTGTCCAGATCCGGCTGGTACTGGCCGCTGGAAACCTGCGCTTTCAATTCCTGCACACGGGCGGCGCGCTCGGCGTCCTCGGTCTTGCCGGCAGCCTGGGCCGCGGTTGCCCCCTGCAGCGCCGATGAGAAGGAGGCGCTTTCCTTGCCTTCGGTCTTGCCCGATTTCTGGGCCTCGCCCGGGCGGCTGGTTTTTCCTATGCCACCAATCTGCCCCATGCCTCGTACTCCAAAAAATTCTACAGTCATGTCATTCACCTGCTTTCAATATGGGTTCAGGCCACTGCCCCAGGCTCGGCCACCCAGTCATCGAGCTTCTTCATCACCGCATCGTAGGTCTCGTAGGAGATGTCCGGCAACCAGCCGCCAAAGGCTTCCTTGGCCTCGGCAAAGCCCTTGTCGATTCCTTCCTTGATCGCCTCGATCCGGGTTGGATCGCCGCCTGCGATGCCTACCGCAAACTGGAAAATCCGCTCGGATGTCTGTTTGACACCAAAATAGCCGTCGTCGCTGACCAGTTCCTGGGCTTCCTCAGGGGTGATGGCGGCGATGTCGATTTCGGTTTCGCCGATCGCGATCTTGGTGTCAATGCCTTGTTCTTTCAGTAAGTTGGCCACCAGTTTCTGCAACATCCCATACCGTGCCGAACCTCCGTCGTCCATCTGCAGGCTGCCGGAGTAGGTGACGGAAAGGGATGATTCGCTTCGCAGACTGATAGTGTCGGTAGTGCTTGTCTGCGCACCGTGTTTATTGCCACTGGATGAAACGGTCAGGTCCAGGCTTTTGCTTTGGGTGGTGGAAAGCGAATGAAGAGTCTGGCTGTGATGTACGCTCGTTACCATGGTATTCCTGCCTCCCTGCAGCGTTTCCGGGCCATCCTGGCCCTCCGGTAACAGGAAATTTTTCTTCCTGTTAGCTCTTTATCGGAAGCCTCCGGAAGAAACTTTATAAAAAAAACGAATTTTTTTTCATCAGGAAAGAAGGGGGAAGGCGGGGTTATTTTTCCGGGGGCAGTTTTTTATTCATCTGACGGTACATCTGATCAGCCAGACCGAGGCTCTGCTGGCGCGATATTTTGCTGGCGACTTCCTGGTCGAGCATGTCCCGGTATATCTCGGAGGCGGTGTTTTCCTCGAATAGGCCACCATCGGGGACGGTCTTGCGCATGGCCTTGAACATGGACTGGAGGAAAATGGCCTCGAATTCCTGACAGGATTTTTTCAGCGATGTTCTGTCCCGCTGCGCCTTGCGTACGTCCGGGGTCTGCTGCGCGGCTGCCACGGCTGCCTTGGGATCGATGGTGGATTTCATGCGCTGTGCCTTGAGGTGCTGTTTGACCGGTTTGCGTTAAAATATGCAGTGGGAACATGAGCAATCAGAGAATGACCAACTCACCCTGCAATGCCCCTGCAGCCTTTATGGCCTGGAAGATGGCGATCAGGTCGCGAGGGGTCGCGCCGATGGCGTTGAGCGCCTTGGCGACCTCGCCGATGTTGACCCCCATCTGCATGACCACCAGGTTGCCTTCTTCTTCCACCGCGTTGATGGTGGTGGTCTGCGTGGCCACGGTGGTGCCTGCGGCCAGGGGGTTGGGTTGGGAGACCTGGATCGATTCGGAAATGATCAGGTTGAGGTTGCCATGCGACACCGCCACGGTGGAGATGCGCACGTCCTGCCCCATGACGATGGTCCCGGTGCGCTCGTTGACCACGATTCGCGCCGGGGTGTCGGGTTCGATGTCGATGGCCTCCAGATCCGAAATGAAGGTCACCATCTCGCCCGTGTATTCTGTCGGTTTATGTACTTTGACCGAGCGCGAGTCTAACGACTGGGCGGTGCCGTCACCAAAATGGCCGTTGATGGCCTCGGCCATCCGGGCCGCGGTGGTGAAGTCGGTGGCGCGCAGCTGAAAGAGCAGTTCGCCGGAGTCCGGCAGGCTGTAGTTGACGGCCCGCTCGACAATGGCCCCGCCGGTGACCCGCCCCGAAGTGGGGAAATTCTTCTGCACCTTGGCCGCCTTGCCGCCAAAGGCGATGCTGCCCACGGCCAGCGGCCCCTGGGCCACGGCATAGGTGTTGCCGTCCGGTCCTTTGAGCGGCGTCATCAGCAGGGTGCCGCCAGAGAGGCTGGAGGCATCGCCGATCGAACTGACGAGAATGTCGATAGCCGAGCCAGGCCGGGCAAAGGCCGGCAACTGGGCCGTGACCATGACTGCGGCGACGTTGTCGGTTTTCATCTGCCTGAACACGTCGGGGGGAATGCCCATGCCCATCCGTTTGATCATGTTGATGATGGCCTGCTTGGTGAACACCGATTTCTTGATGTCGTCGCCGGTGCCGTTGAGGCCGATGACCAGCCCATAGCCCATCAACTGGTTGTCGCGCACGCCCTCAATGTCGGCCAGGTCCTTGATGCGGGTCGCGCCGGCCTGGGGTACTGCGGCCAGGAGCGCGACGAGGAGGACGAATCCGAGGAGAGCAAAGCGGTTGTGGTTCATGGGCGTCTAAGTGCTTGAGGGGTTCAGAAGGGCCAGGCGTTGTCGAAAATGCGCATCAGCCAGCCCGGTTTCTGCTTGTCGGAGATCGCTCCCTTGCCGGTATAGGCGATCTGGGCGTTGAGAATGTTGCCCGAATCCACGGTGTTGTCTGCGGTGACGTCATATTGGCGAACAATGCCGGTCAGGTAGATGATCTGGTTCTCGTTGTTCACCGTTACCGATTTGCCGCCGCGAATCTTGAGGTTGCCGTTGGGAAAAACCTCGATCACCTGGGTGGTCAGGGTGGCGACCAGATTTTCCGTGCGGGTGGTCTTGCCGGTGCCGGAAAATTTATTGTCAAAGTTGGCGTCGACCATGGCCGCTGTATCGAGATTGGCATTCTTTTCCTCCATCACCTTTTCGTAGCCGAACAGGCTGGAAATGCCGGCGGTCATCGAGGAGGAACGGTCGGTGTCGGTGGTGGCCTGCTTGGAGGCGCTGGCCTTCTCCTGGATAATCACGGTGACGATGTCGCCGACTCGTCGGGCCTTGACATCGGCCAGCCAGCTGCCTTCGTCTCCGTTCCACAGGGTGCCCGGAGATTGCGGTTTGGGGTCCGCGGCCACCGGCTCCAGCAGCGGTTCGGGAGCCACGCTTACCTCATTGGATTTGTTGCTGCAACCGGCCGCGGTCAGGCTGACAAGCAGGACCATGGCCATCAGAATCCTGGGCATGGTCTGCCGCGAGGCGGCACAGACGGCATGGGGTGCAACGGTTGCTCGGCGCATGGTCAGAACTCCACGGAAACGATGCCTGGGCCATCGACCCGGCAATGGATCAATTTATTGGAACCGATATTTTTCACCTGGATGGTTTCCCCTAGCCTGCCGTCGGTTTTGGCCAGCCCTTTGGTGGAGAGGTTCAAGGCCCCTTTGCGGGCGAAGATACTGACCAGGTCGCCTTCCTTGATCACCGGCGGCGAGGCGATGTGCTCCTGCTCGATCGGCTTGCCGGCATTGACGGTGCGGGCCACCTGCATGCCGATCAGTTCTTCCTTGGCCAGGAACGGTTTGGTCAGATTGTCGACCCGCTGTCGCTCCAGGGTTACCATCTCCTCGGTGATGGTGTCGCCCTTGTGCAGGGTGGCGACGGCGGTGGCGACCTCGGCCATGGCCTCCAGCTTGCCGCGAACAATGCAGTTGCCGGCGGGCCTGCCGTCCACCAAAAACTGGATGGTGAAACTCGAACTGCTGAGGATGTCCGGTCGAGAAGGAATGACCTTCCAGCCCAGTTCGCCCGCAGGCAGGACCAGCTGTTCCGGCGCCTTGAACGAGGCGAGGCGGACCTCTGCCCTGGGCATTTTGGCCGCGTTCTCCTTCAAATAGTCTTCGATGATCTTCCGCAGCTGCTCCTGGCCGATGCTGGCGCCCTTGCGCTCAACCAGGATGGTCTCGCTGCCCTGCCAGTCGACCTCGGCCGCCTCCGGTCGGTTGCGCAGGGAGGTGATGACCGTGACCACGTACAGTTCCTTAGTTTTCCCGGGAGGGGGTGAGGTAGCCACCGGCAGCTTACCCACGGCCTCAGCCTGAGTGCCAGCGGGCGTGATCTTGGCGATATCCGCAAGCGTGATCCTGGGGCCGACGACGCTGGCCTTGGCCTGGAAGTGCACCGCCACCTGGGCCCGGGTCTCGGGGGCAAAGGCCAGCAGGACCAGGAGGAGCGGCAGCAGATACTTCAACGCATTACACCATATTGGTGGTGGTCTGCATCATTTCATCCGAAGTGGTGACCACCTTGGAGTTGATCTCAAAGGCCCGCTGGGTGGTGATCATGTGTGCCATCTCCGCCACCAGGTTGACGTTGGAGTTTTCAACATACCCCTGCAGCAGCCGACCGTAGCCCTCGCTGCCCGGCGTGCCTGTGGCCGCAGCGCCCGAGGCCTCGGTCTCGCGGAACAGATTTTTACCGATGGCCATCAGCCCGGCCTCGTTGACAAAGTCAGCCAGATCCAGGTTGCCCAGCTCGGTGGAGGTGGTGTCGTCGCCGACAATGGCACTGACCACGCCGGACTCGCTGATGGTGATCTCGCGCGCATCCTCGGGGATGACGATCTCCGGCTCGATGGTGTAGCCGTCCGAGGTGGTCAGCCGGCCTTCGCCGTCAAGCTTGAGGTTGCCGGCCCTGGTGTAGGCGGCGTTGCCGTCGGGCATGACCACCTGGATGAAGCCCGCACCTTCGATGGCCACATCAAGCGGATTCTCGGTCTGGACGATGTCGCCCTCGGTGAAGACCTTGGTCACCGCTGCCGGCTTGACGCCCAGGCCGACCTGAATGCCGGTGGGTGAGCGGGTGTCGGCCGAGGTGGGGCTGCCTGGCACCTTCATGATCTGGTAGAGCAGATCCTGAAAATCGGCCCGACTCTTCTTGAAGCCGGAGGTGGAGACGTTGGCCAGGTTGTTGGCAATGACGTCTATATTCAGGTTTTGCGCCGACATGCCGGTGGTCGCTGTCCAGAGTGATCGCATAGGTCGCGTGCCTCGTGGTTATAGGAAAAAAATCAGTCCGTCATGTTTTGGGCTGTTAACCCACCGTGCCCAACTCGTCCTGTTTCTCGCCGAGTTTGGAGTAGCTTTCCAGCACCTTGTGGTGGGCTTCGAACGAGCGCTGGGTGGCAATCATGCTGGTCATTTCCTCGACCATATTGACATTGGAGGACTCCAGGCTGCCCTGCACCACCCGGAAGGTTTCGGCAGGTTGCGAGGTTCCTCCCTCATCGAGTTTGTAGAGCGAGCCGCCGACCTTGACCAACTTGTCCTGGTCGTTGACCGAGAACACCTGAATCTGGCTGCCCGAAGGCTCTCCGCCGATGGATATGCCACCGCTTTCGTCGATGGAGACATTCTGACCGGCTGCGGTCTGGAGTTGCAGCGGTTCTTCGCCGGCATCGATCACATTGAGGCCGTCCTCGGTCTTGACCATGCCGTTTTCATCGATCATCAGATGGCCGGTGCGGGTAAAAAACACGTCGTTGCCCCGGCGCACCTTGAAGAACCCTTCACCGTCAATGGCCACATCCAGCGGCCGGCCGGTGTCCTGCATGCCGCCCTGGCTGAAGTCGGTGCCGATCTTGCGGATGCGGGTGAAGTTGATGCCCCGGGTGTCGGCGGTCACCTGCTGCGCGCCGCGAAGAATGGCGGCGAAGCTGATGCGGTTCTTCTTGAACCCGGTGGAGTTGACGTTGGCCAGGTTGCCGGCGATATTGCTCATCGCCTGCTCCCGAGCCACCGCGCCGCTGAGCGCGCTGTATTTGCCGGAACCCATGCTGGTTTGCCTCGCTGTCTGGATGGGTAGACTGTGTTTCTCTTGTCGGTTGGCAGCCTTGATTTCTTAAGCAGTGAACGCCACCTGGCTACGGCCCGTGCCCGCTATCCGGTTCAGGCTGAGCAACTGCCCGGCCTCATCGCGCGAAATGCCCAGCGCCGCCGCGATCTCGTCTGCACCCAGACCCTGGGAGGCGAGCCTGGCGAGGATGCGGTATTTCTCCGGGGCCTGCTTGTCCATTCCGGCCATGGTCTGCAGTCGTGGGGCCTGCAGGCCGGTGGTCAGGCTGGCGGTGCGCAGCATGGTGGTGAAGCTCTCCGGCGAGGCCTGGTCAAACCCGTCCTGGAGCGCGGCGCCGATCTTCTCCTGCAGGGTCGCTATCCGCTGGGCCGCAAGCCGGTCCGTCTCGCGCCGGCGTTTGACCAAGATTAGCGAGAAGGCGAGGCAGAGGGCGACGGCCGGCAGGCTGGCGAGCAGGGTGGCGGTCAATGTCGACATGGGGGCTCCTTGTGTTGGCGGGGTGGTCAGGGCTCGTAGAGCTCGGAGTTGATCAGCTTGACCCGCAGCTTGAGCAGGGCCTGGCTGTGCAGCTGCGACACCCGCCCTTCGGAGAGGCTCATTACCTCGGCGATCTCTTTCTGACTCAGTTCCTCGTAATAGTAGAGGGCCACGACCAGCCGTTCCTTTTCCGAGAGTTCCTCGAGGATGTCGGCCATGATCCGGGTCATTTCCTGCTTCTCGATGAGATCGGTCATGTCCGGGCCGGCGGCGTCCTCGAGATTGTCGAGGAAGCTGCGGCCCTCCTCGGAGTGATCCAGCGTCTCGTGCAGGCTGACGCAGCCCAGATGGCTGACTTCGGCCAATAGGTCGTGGTACTCGTCCAGGCTGATGTTCAAGGCTCGCGCCATTTCGGGATCCTCGGGCGACCTGCCCAGCTGGCGTTCGAGGCGGAGCATGGTCTGGGTGAGCTGGTTTTGCTTGTCGCGCATGGAGCGAGAGAACCAGTCGAGTTTGCGCATCTCGTCGAGGATGGCGCCGCGGACCCGGTGCTCGGCAAAGGTCCTGAACTTGACGCCCTTGGTCGGATCAAATTTGTTGGCCGCATCGACCAGACCGACCATGGCGGCGCTGATCATGTCCTCCTTGGTCATGAAACTCGGCACCTGAGGGACCATGCGCTGCACCACCAGCTCGACTAGGGGCATGTTTTCCCGGATCAGCTGGGAGCGGTCATCAAGGGGCGGTACCGGGGGATACATTGGGCATCATCCGTTGGCTGGACAGCAATATGCGGCGCCGGGAGTGTTCATTTGGCGCCGAACTCCAGCAGTCGTTTCCAGAAAAACTGAATCGACCCCTTGGGCTCGATGGTCTGCGGCTCCTGCATGATGGTCCTGGCAAGAGCCTCGAAGGCGAAACTGGTCTTCGAGTCGGGGAAGAGCTGCACCAGCACCTGCTGCTTGCGGATGGCGTCGACCATCAGTTTATCCCGTGGAATCGAACCGATATAATCGATGGAGATATCCAGGTAGCGGTTGGCCACCATGGTCAGTTTGCGGTAGACGTCCAGGGCCTCTTCCTCGTGCCGGATAAAATTGACGATAAGGCTGAAATGCTTCTCATGGTACTGGTTGGAGAGCAGTTTCATCAGGGCGTAGGCATCGGTGATGGCGGTGGGCTCCGGCGTGGTCACCACCAGGATCTCCTGGGCCGCGGTATTGAAGTAGGTGACGTTCTCCGAGATGCCGGCCTCAGTGTCGATGAGGACGAAGTCGAAATCGTTATGCATGGCGTCCAGCGATTCGAGCAAGCGCATTTTCTGCCCGGTGTCCAGCCGGGTGAATCGCTGCACCCCGGACCCGGCCGGCAGGATCTTGATCCCTTCCGGCCCGTCGGCGAGGATTGAGGCCAGTTCCTGTTCACCGGTGAAAAAGTGGTTGAGGTTGTGGCTTGGCGCCAGCCCGAAGACAACGTCGATATTGGCCAGGCCGAGATCGGCATCGAGGATCAGCACCCGCTTGCCCATGCGGGCGAGCAGGACAGCAAGATTGGCCACCACCGCCGTCTTGCCGACGCCGCCCTTGCCGCTGGTGATGGAAAAGACCCGGGTGGCGTGGCCAGGGCCGTCACCCGCTGCCGGCCGGTTCATGGCCCGCAAGGTGAGCGCTTGATCGTTGGGACGCGTTGTGCGTTCAGCCATGGTACGCACTTCCTTGGTCGTTCATGATGAGATCGGCGATAACGGATGGCGAGGGCATGATCAGGTCCTCCGGAACCCGCTGACCATTGGTGAGAAAGGAGATCGGGGTGTCGTTCTTGTAGTGGACGTTGAGCAGCACGCCCAACTGGCCGCACTCGTCGATCTTGCTGAAGATGAAGTTGCTGATCGGCAGGATGCCAAACCGGCGGATGATCTCCTCGATCTCCCGCTCCCTGGCCGTGGCCGGCAGGAGAAGGTGGTTTTCAATGCCCAGTTCCGGCCGGAGGAAGGTGGCCATCTCCTCCAGGTCAACGCTGTTCCGGGGACTGCGGCCGGCGGTGTCGATGAGGATCAGGTCATATTCACGGAACTTTTCCAGGGCCAGGTCCAGATCCTGCGGCTTGATCACCACCTCCACCGGCAGGCGCATGATTTCACCGTAGACCTTGAGCTGTTCGACCGCGGCGATGCGGTAGGTGTCGATGGTGATCAGCGCGATCCGGCTGCCGAAGCGACCGAGATGCTGGGCTGCGATCTTGGCGAGTGTTGTGGTCTTGCCGACGCCGGTGGGGCCGATCAGGCTGATCCGTCGCTGGCGCATGGGTGGTGACTCGAGAAACAGCTGCTCGGTGGTGAACAGGCGGGAAATAGCAGCCTTGAACACGGCGGCCAGGTCCGAATTGTCCATGCCGGCGGACTGATCGATGGCATCGCGGGTGAATCGGGCCACCACCTGGGCGGTCTCCTGGTTGATGCCAAAACCGGTGAGATAACCGATTACCGGATCGGCCCCGCCGCCGGTCGCGGCGGCAGCGAATTCCGGCTCGACATAGGGCTTGCGCAGGGCCGAGGGGTCCAAACCGGTGATGCGGTTGGACAACCCCTTGACCATGTTGCGCAGTTCGGCCAGTTCGTTCTGGATGTCTTCGCCTGGCTGGGAACGCTCGACCGGTGGCGGGGCGAACACGGGCCGGTTTTGGGCCTGCTGCGCCATTGCGTAGGGATTGTCCCGACGCAGGCTGGGGCGTTCGGCGCGG
>JBGSPP010000306.1:0-1809 GCA_041738515.1 Desulfobulbus sp. | reverse complement strand
GCCGGACTGAACCGCTGCGGCTTCATCTCAAACAGATCGACCGCCACCCCCTGCGCCGCCGCCTGCCAGGCCACCTCGCAGCCGGCCAGTCCGCCGCCGATCACCGTGATTCGCCCCGTTGTCGCTTCTGTCATGCGCTTGCTCCCTTGCAATAAAAAAAGCAGGAGAAAAAATCTCCTGCTTCCTGGTCCCTGTTCCGCGCCAGGGCTTTCCTGCACCTGCCAGGCAAAGGACTCGTGCCCTGGCTGGGACCTGCCCTGATGGCCGTGGGGATTCCCTCAGCCGGGCGTGGTCAGCTTGAGGCCGATGATGCCCGCCAGAATCAGCGCCAGGCATGACAGCCGGGCAACGCTTGCCGACTCACCGAACAGGACCATGCCCAGCAGGGCTGTCCCGAGGGCACCGACCCCGACCCACACCGCATAGGCTGTTCCGACCGGCAGGGACTTCATGGCAATGCCCAGCAGACAGATGCTCACCAGCATGGCGATGGCCGTGCCGATGGTCGGCCACAGGCGGGTGAACCCTTGCGTGTATTTCAAGCCAATAGCCCAGCCGACCTCAAACAGACCGGCCACGAACAGCAGCAGCCAGTTCATGGACGCACCTCCGGCGGACCCGCCCAGGCCAGACGCATCCGCCTGCCGACGCCCATGCAACCGGACCCGCTCAATAGCGGTAATGCTCCGGCTTGAAGGGGCCGTTCACCGGCACGCCGATGTACTCGGCCTGCTCCGGGGTGAGCTGGGTCAGGTGGACTCCGATCTTGGCCAGATGCAGGCGGGCCACCTTCTCGTCGAGTTTTTTCGGCAGGAAGTAGACCTTGTTCTCGTAGGCCTTACCATTGGTCCACAACTCGATCTGGGCCAGCACCTGATTGGTGAACGAGTTGCTCATGACGAAACTCGGGTGGCCGGTGGCGCAGCCGAGATTGACCAGCCGACCCTCGGCGAGCACGATCAGCCGCTTGCCGTCGGGAAAGATGACATGGTCCACCTGGGGCTTGATGTTTTCCCAGGGCAGGCTGCGGATGCCGGCGATGTCGATTTCCGAATCGAAGTGGCCGATATTGCAGACAATGGCCTGATCGGGCATGGCCTCCATATGGGCCCGGGTGATCACCCGCAGGTTGCCGGTGCAGGTGACGAAGATGTTGCCGCGCGAGGCGGCCTCATCCATGGTCACCACCCGGTAGCCCTCCATGGCTGCCTGCAGGGCGCAGATCGGGTCGATCTCGGTGACCAGCACTGTGGCCCCCATGCCGCGCAGGGCCTGGGCGCAGCCCTTGCCGACGTCGCCATAGCCCACGACCACCGCGATCTTGCCGGCGATCATCACGTCGGTGGCCCGCTTGATGCCGTCGATCAGCGACTCGCGGCAGCCGTAGAGGTTGTCGAACTTGGACTTGGTGACCGAGTCGTTGACGTTGAAGGCCGGGGCCAGCAGCTCGCCCTTCTTGGTCATCTCGTAGAGCCGGTGCACGCCGGTGGTGGTCTCCTCGGAGATGCCGCGCACCGCCTGCATCAGCTCCGGGTACTTCTGGTGCAGGAGCAGGGTCAGGTCGCCGCCGTCATCGAGGATCATGTTGGGCCGCCAGTTGTCCGGCCCGAAGATGGTCTGTTCGATGCACCACCAGAACTCGTCCTCGGTCTCGCCCTTCCAGGCGAAGGTGGGGATGCCGGCGGCGGCAACGGCGGCGGCGGCGTGGTCCTGGGTGGAGAAGATGTTGCACGAGGACCAGCGCAGCTCGGCCCCGAGATGGACCAGGGTCTCCATCAGCACCGCCGTCTGGATGGTCATGTGCAGGCA
>JBGSPP010000288.1:0-26701 GCA_041738515.1 Desulfobulbus sp. | reverse complement strand
CCGCGCAGGGTGACGGCGATGGTCTGGCCGTCCGGGGCAACGGCCGGGGTCTGCAGCGTCAGTGCCGCCGACGGTTTCAGCCCGGTCGTGTGCGCCGAATCCAATACCACACTCTCTTTCCCGCTGGCAAGGGCAAGTTGAACGATTTGGCTGCCGTTCCGCTGAAAATAGACCGAGCGGCCATCGGCCGACCAGGTCGGCACGTTGCCGTATTCGGCCAGCCTCGTCTCCGCGCCGGTGCGCAGATCAAGCAGGATCACATCCCAGGGCCGTTCGTTGCGCTGGGAGACCCACGGTTGCCGAGAGCGGGCAAACACCACTTTGGCGCCGTCCGGAGAGATCCGCGGATAATATTCGGTGTGCGGGTGGGTGGTAAGCTGCTTGAGTTCACGGCTTGGCAGGCTCAGCATCCAGATGTCATGGTTACCGCTCCGGTTGGAGCTCCAGACGACATATCCGGAAAGCCGAGCCAGAGCTGCACGCTCGGTCTCGCTCTCTGCCGCTGCAGGCAAAACCTCCTGCCCGCGCTCCGGAGGCTTGAGCGACCCCAGTTTGCGTACCCCGCCCATCTCGCGGACCAGGAACAGGCCTCCGGCGCAAAAAAGGAGCACCGCCACAAGGGAATACCAGGAAAATCGAAGCCGCGCGGTCGGCAGCGGCGGTTGCCCGGCGGTACGGCTGGTGGTCATCAAAAACGCGATCAAGGCCAGTCCTCCCATACCGTAATCAATTATCTGGCTGAGTACATGCAGGCAGAGCATGATGATGAGCGAAGCGGCTCGGTCCGTGCCCAGCGCCACCATGGCCAGCATGCCGGCCGCCTCGTAAGTCCCGAAACCCATGAAGGAAGGGGCCGGCAGGCTGGTCCCGGCCTCGGCGCTGATCAGGGCGATCAGGGCGGGTGCCAGATGACGGTCCACCTCGGGGAAATGGACTGCGACTATGCCGAGAAACAGGGAATAAAACGCCAGGTATTTGCCGATCCGGACCCCGAGCGAGAGCAGCACCAGGCGACCGGTGATGCCGGCCTCCCTGGTCCGGCGCAGCACCGCGACCGTTTCCTGGAGAAAACCACGCAGCCGGGCGACAAGCCGGCCGCCCCTTCCCGGAAGGTCGCTGGCCCGGCGATCCAGCAATCGGGCTACCCCGCGCAGGCCGGGAAAAAGGAAGAGCAGGAGCAGGACAAACACCAGGCCGACCATCAACAGGGCGCCGACGATCCAGAGTTGCAGGCCGTGGGCGGCAAGCTGATACAGGACAATGGCGGCAATCAGGAGGGCCAGGGCGCCGAGATCAAAGGTGAAGCTGATCGCCAGCGAGGAGAGGCAGGAGGCCATGCCCACCGCATACCCCCGGTTGAGCATGGCGACATAGCTGAGTTCGCCAAGCCGAGCCGGCAGCATATCGACAAACATGTTGCGGCCCATCGCCACCAGGAGGAGGTGGGCAAAACCGGGGGCAGCCGGCTCCATGGTCCGCAGCAGCAGACCATACCGGAGCGCCTGCATCACCGCCCGGAAAGTGATAGCTGCGCCATACAGGAGCAGGTAGCCGCCGGACACCGAGGTGAGCACCTCGACCAGCCGCGGCAGCAGGGCTGCGTCGGTAGAGGTGAGGCTGGAATGGACCAGGAGGGCAATCACCAGCGCCGAGACGCCCAGCGCCAGCAGGATATGGGTCGCCACCTGCTGCCAGGTTGTTTTTATCATGATCCCTTCACGTGCAAGGCGGCTTTGGCGCAGAGGAACCCATCAGGCCCGGCCAGCGCCTGATTGTTTCCAGCCCGCGTACACCCGGCCCAGGTAGAGGCCGCCACCGAGCAGCGAATAGGCCACAGTGATGGCGAGGAACAGCAGGGCCAGCGACCGGGTCTGGGCGTCGCCCATGCCGGCCATACCGAAAAAATAAACATACCCCATGTCACGGATGCCAATGCCGTAGACCGACACCGGGACGGCCTCCATCAGGGTGATCAGGGGCACGAAGGCGCCGAAATACATCCAGGGCACGGTGGCGTGCAGGCTCAGGGCCATCAGGTAGACCGCAACGATCAGCAGCATCTGGAAGAGAAAGGAGATCAGCATGACCCGGGCGATGGTCCTGCCCTCGGCACCGTAGCGGGCGAAGGTTAAAAGCAGCTTTTCGCTGATCGCTGACACCGGCCCGAGCCGGTCAAGCCGGGTCGTCCGCAGCAGCCAGCGGATGGGTGTCTGCCGCCAGAGCATGAATACCACCACCAGAAGCGCAGCCAGTATGGTCAGCGGCAGCAGGATCAGGGCCGGTTGCGCGAGCTTGAGGGCCACGAAGACCGAGGAGATCACGCTGAGCGTGACCAGGGCGACGAAGCCGGTCAGACGGTCGGCGAAGACCGAGGCGGCGCTGCGCACCCCCTCCTTGCTGCGGTGCATGACGTCGTAGATGCGGTAAGCGTCGCCGCCGATGTTAGACGGCAGGAAGATATTGAAAAAACCGCCGATCAGGTAGCTCGCCACCAGCTTGGAGAGCGGGATGTCGATGCCGTCGCTCTGCAGCAGGATGCGCCATTTGAGTGCGCTCAGGCTGGTGTTCACCAGGAGGAGGCAGAAGATGATCGCCAATAGGCCCAGGCTGCACTCTGCGAACACCGCCTTGATCTCGGCCAGCGGCGTCTTCTGGTAGAGGAGGAAGAAGATGCCGAAACTGACCAGCAGTTTGACCGCCAGGAGCAGATGTTTACCCGGTATCATCATCTGTGCCGGTTTATTTCCGCGACCGAACGACCCTGGCCGGCACGCCCATGGCGATGCTGAAGGCCGGGATCGGCCGAGTGACGACCGCACCCGCAGCCAGCACCGATCCCCGTCCCACCCTCGTCCCACCCAGCACCGTCACCTTGCCGCCGAGCCAGACGTTCTCCTCCAGGACCACGCCGCCGTCGGGCCGGATCGGCTGTTCCCGGATCAGCACCTCGGGATCGCCGATCTCGTAGCTGCCGCCGCCGATGATCAGGCAGGATTGGCCGATGATGCAGTCCCGGCCGATGACCACCGGGCTGTTGTTCGTGCTCTGAATGATGGTGCGGGCATTGAGGCCGACATGTTCTCCCAGGCGGATCTGGCCGTTCTTGCAGGAGAGCATGACATCGTTAGAGAGGATGGCGTTGTCGCCGATGACGATGGCGTCGTCGCGGTCGCTGCTGCGCCCGTCAAGGATGCAGCCGTCGCTGACGACCACGTTGTCGCCCAGATGAATGCGGCCCGGATGGCGCAGGACCACGCCGGCGCCGAACATGACCCCGCGGCCGCAACTGGCAAACAGCCGCTTCCAGAAGAACTTGCGCAGCAGCAGACCAAGCGCGCCCGGCACCCAGGCTAGCCAGGCGCACCATTCAAAATACAGCAGACGCCACGGCGAGGTGGAGCCGACAATGACCTCCTGGTACCTGGCCAGCGGGCTGCGACTGCTGGTGATCGAGGCGTGGGTTTTCTTCATGGCGGTCATGGCAGTCACCTTCAAGGGTTAACGGACAAGGACAAAGCGTCGTCCCATGGTGATGACAGGGTCATTCGGCCCCAACTTTCGCCCATCCGGCCCAGGATAGCCGACCTGCACCATGGGCGCCATCTGGGCGCGGGGCAACCATAACCAGACCGACAGCTTCTGCTCTGCCAATCCCTTGCGCTGGTAAAAGACCACAGTATCCAGATATCGTCGCAGTTCCTCGCTTGGCCGCACCTGCCAATTGCCGGCATGCTTCCAAAAATGCAGGCCGACCAGAGCCAGCAAGGCCAGGCTCAGAACCGCGACGCCGTATGACCCGATCCGGAACCGCCCCAGAAGCCGGTCGGCGGTCAGCACCAGGAAAACCAACCAGCAGAACCCTGCTACCACCAGATGACTGTTCTGCAGGCGGATATACTGGGCAAATTTGGCGCTCAGGTAAAACATGGCGATCGAGCCGAAAATCCACAGCAGCAGCACTAGGGCGGCCTGGATATAGGCATCGTCCTCACGCAGCAATAAAAACACCATCACTAGGGCAAGGACAAGGAACACCCCGTACCCCAGATGAGGGAAGGTGAAGAAATCAAAGAGGATGACCTTGTCGAAGACCGCGTTGAAGTACTGTTCGACAACCCAGGACGATGCCAGTCGGGCCAGCCGGAGGTTGCTGCCGGTCACCGTGAACACGTAGGCGAGTGACGAACAGAAAGCGAGCAGCAGCAGCGCCCGCTTGGCCCGGTTGTCGGTATTAAAAAACAGCAGTCCGGCTGCGGGAAGGGCGAGCACCGAATACGGTCCAGACCAGGGCAGGATGAGCAGCAGCAGGGCCTGCAGGACCAAACCCGCGCGAGTAGTCGGTGGCGGGTAGAGCAGCAGGATGAGCAGCAGGATCACGCCCGAATACATGATGTAGATGAGCGTGGTGTAGTAGTAGAGATGGTTCAGGCCCACCAGGCCAAGGAGCAGGGGACAGATCAGCAGCAGCGCCCGGCTGCGAATCAAACCGGAAAAGGAAATCAGGGAGGCCGCGCCCACTGCCCAGATAAAACCGGTCGCCTGGTAGAGCCAGGGCTGCCAACGGACATCGGCCCAGGCATACAGCCAGGCAAAAAAATCGGCGGGAGCCGTGAGGTAGGGCTGGCCGATATGGCTCCGGAAGATGTCGGTCAGGGCCAGCCTGTTGCCGTAATAGGCGCTGAACAGGACCGCGTCCTCGGCATACAGGCCGATATGGCCAAGCGTCTGCCAAAATCCCGCGAGGAGGCAGACAACCAACAGGCAGACGCCGGCCGCCTGCCAGCCCAGGAGGGAAGGCGGGCGGGCCCCGTCGTCCCCGTACGGGCTCATCGCCTCGGCGTTATCCCTCACCCAGCCCATCATCGGCCCCGGAGCAGACGTTTACGCGTGACCAGCCCGAGGATGCGAAAGAAGGTCTTCCGATTTCGGTATTTCCTGTACAGGGAACGGCTGATGTTGCGATAGTTGACCGGGATCTCGATGACCCGCATCCGCCGGTTCAGGGCCTCGATGATCATCTCCACGGCAAACTCCGCGCCCCGGGCCTGGAGGTCGTCCCGCATCTCCCGATACGAGGAAAGCCAGATCGCGCGGAAGGTGCAGCCCACGTCGGTCAGGCGACCCTCGAACCGCCACCAGAGCATTTCCACCGCCTTGGCGAGAAAGACGTTGGCCAGCCGGACCAGCCCCTGCAGGTCCGCGCCCTGCTCGATCAGCTGTCTGGTGGTCCGGGTGCCGACCACAAGGTCCGCCTCCCGGATATAGGCCATCAACTTATCGATATCGCGGCTGGGGAAAGCGTAGTCGGCTTCGGCAAGGATGACCAAATCCGCGGTCATGCGGTCCAGGGCGTACCGCAGTTTTTCACCGTAGTATTTGATTTCCGGCGGACAGGTGATGATCTGGACGCCGAGCGCCTCGGCCTCTGCGGCAATGGAATTGTCTGCGGGCACGACCAGATGGATGGCCTCTATCCCTGCCACCTTGCCATAGCGCTTGAGCGAGAAGCCGATGCGTTGCTCGTGCCCCTCGCTGTAGATCAGCAGCGCCACCGAGTTCCGGGTCAGCTGGTGGGTGCGTTCATGGAACTTGGCCTGGAATAGGGAATCGCGGTCGTTGATGTTGACGTAGTTGGCTCGGATGGGAAAGGCTTTGATCTCCCGGCCCTGCCGACACATCCGGTCAAGGAAACTGACGAACTCCACATACTCCTCCGGGGCGGCAGCAAAGGCCTGATCGAGTTCGACAAAGATTTCGGGCACGAACAGAAAGGTACCGAGGCCAAGCAGGTCGTTGTCGACATGGCGCGGTTTCTCGATTAGCCGGGTGATGCGCGGCCCGTCGAGTTCCACCGCATAGTTCCTGCGGATCAGGGCGACGTCGTCGACCTCCATGAGGCCGCAGGTGGCAAATGCGCCCCGGACCGACTCGTCCTTGAGCGCCTTATGGTTCGAATCGACATAGCACTCATCGGAGAGAATGACGCAGAAGGGGCGGTCGATCAGTTCCCTGCCCAGCAGGATCGACCAGGCCAGACCCCGGTGCAGGGCCGTGTTGCGGACGTAACGGATGGCCACGCCAAAGGCGCGGCCGTCATCAAAGAACTCCTCGATAACCTCGGCGCGGTAGCCGGTGACGATGACGATCTCGACGATGCCGAGCTGATCGCGCATCAGTTCGACGATCCGCTGTAGATTGGGAACGCCGTTGATCGGCAGCATGCTCTTGGGCATCAGCTCCGAATAGGGACGCACCCGGCTGCCGAGTCCGGCGGCGGGAATCAGCCCGATCAGCTGACCGGCGCTGTCAGCGTTGGCCATGGCTCAGGCTCACCCAGTATCGGCACAGGTAAAACAAATATTTCACGGTCTCGCCCAGATGGGACATCTTGGAGATACCGGTCCGCCGGGGAGCAAAGGTGACGTGGATCTCCTCGAACCGGCGACCGGCCCGGGCCAGGCGGGCGGCCACCTCGAGCACATGCTCGAAACCGTCCTGCTCCATGGGCAGATCCGCCACCACCTCCCGGCGAAAGGCCTTGGCGCCGGTGTACAGATCGGTCAACCGCTGCCTGAACAGGAGGTTGAACAACCGGGTGATGACCTGATTGCCCTTGACCTTCAGCCACGGCATCCGGGTTTCCTGGAACTCGAGGAAGCGCGAGGCATAGACGACGTCACAGCGGTCGAGCCGGCGCACCATCTCCGGGATGGCCTCCGGCGGGTACTCGCAGTCGGCGTCAATGATGACGATTCGTTCGGCGGTGGCCGCCCGGATGCCGTCGCGCAGGGAGGCGCCGTAGCCCTCGTTGCGGGCGTGCTCAATGACGGTGGCCCCGGCAAAGCATTTCAGCATCGCCAGGCTGCCGTCAGTCGAGCAGTTGTCAATGAAGATCGGGCGCAACGGCAAGGGTACGGCCATCAGCCGCCGGTAAAAGGTGTCCAGGATCTCCGCCTCGTTATACACGGGCACAATGACATCAACAGGGAGCGTATCCATGGGCGATTGAGAAAAGAGGAAGCATGCGGGTAAAAAAAAAGCCGGTTCCATCACAGAACCGGCTTGACATCAGAGACGGCTCATCCTAGGACGGCTGCACGCCCATGGTTTTTCTCCTGACGAACAGGTACAGAAACAGACCCAGCCCGCCTGCGACACTGGCCACCAGCACCCAGGGGAAATGGAGCAGGCCGTAAGCCAGGGCGATAAGCGGATAGAGACAGGCCCGCACGACGGCCTTCAGCCAGCCATGCTCGGCAATGAAGCGGGCGAAGGGTGGCGAGTACGTGTAGTACAATTCGACAAACTTCTGACCGACAGCGTGCGGCAACAGCAAACGGTCGCGGAACTGCCGCAGCAGCATGACCTGCGGTTCCAGTTGGGAACCAAAGGCCGCCGTGGCGATGAAGCACCCTCCGCCACCGCCGCCACCAGAACTGCTGTAGGGCAACTGCGCGTTGAACCCTTCAGCGATGATCTGCGCGCCCTTGTCGTTGGGGTGGAGGCCGTCCTGATTCAGGTTGGCCCAATCGCCGACGACTTGGTTGTAGGAGTCGACAAAGGCCACATTCATCTGCGTGGCCAACCCCGCGATAGAACTGTTGTAGGTGGGGATGGTGGCGCCGATACCGGCATCGCGTGAATTGGGAGTGATGCTGGAGATAACGGGTATTGCTCCGTAGAACCGCACCGTATCGACCATCCGTGCCAGATTGAACTTAACCGTGTTGGGTGACACACCCCAGATGGCGTCGTTCGCCCCTTCCAGGATGAGTACATACTGGGGCTTCACCTCCTTCATGTAGCCTGTCAACCTGGCCAGGCCACCGGTGGTCTGCTCTCCGCCGAGCCCCTTGTTGACCACCGTTGCACTGCCGCCGACCATCTGCTGCAGATACACGGGATACGGGCTGGCAGTCCCGAATCCGGCGGTGATAGAATCACCCACGCACATAATCACGTCGGCGGCCAGACTGACCGAACAGACCGCCAAAAGGAAGGACAGGACAACAAGAAGGGAGAACGGACCTCGTTTCATAGCCACACTCATAGGATTGAACAAAGCGATCAAGGAAAGACAGCCCGCCGGGAACGGGTCAATTGTCGTTGGTTCGGATGAAGACCTGGCGCGCGTCGCCAACAAAATCGGGGAGGGTCAGGCCAGCCTCCTCAGCCTGTCCGCCGGGAATGACCGCCGTGCCCGCAGCGTCGTCGTTCACCACGGTTTCTGCCTGCCACTTGCCCCCCTGCCATAGTGATTGCAGATTCACGTAGCTCGTGTCCCGGTACCCCTGCCAGGTCACAACCACCTTCTTGTCGGTGGTGATCTCAATAAAGGGATGGATGTCCGGGTATTCGTTGTCGGCATTGACCTGCTGGTAGACGGTCCACGTGCCGTTGATCATGCGGGTGCAATAGACGTCATCGTCCTCGCCGTCGTTGCCGGCAAAGACCACCCAAACCACCCCATTGTCATCGGCAACCACGAACGGGGCCCCGGAGACAGCGGGAAGGGTGGGGATCACCTCCGGTTCGGACCACTTGGTCCCGTCAAAAACCGCGTGCTTCACCCGGTGACCGTTTGCATCGACGGCCATCCAGACGAGATGCTTTTTGCCGTCAGTCCCGGTATCGATGCAGGGCGCGAGATTATCGACCGCATCGTTGGTTACCCGCACCGGGTCCGACCACTTATCGCCATTCCAGGAGCTGATGACAATATCATGCTGCGCCCCATTTGTATCGACCCAGACCATATCCATTGCGCCAGGCGAGGCAGCGGCCGCACTCGCGGCCAAGGCTCCGCCGGGGGTAAAGACGAGCAAGGCCCACACGAGCGCCCCCAAAAACCATCCAATTCGATTTGGTTTCATTGTTCACGAACCTCTTGCTAGAGAAAAAACTTTTCCACCGTGCTATGGCGAAATCGAAGCGCCAAATATACCTCAATCCAAAATTATGAAAAGTGAATATCACACCAGCCTGACCTAGTCCAAGTAACCAACGCGACCATGGCATTCCGATCAGCCGGGGATCAACGCCATCGGCCCGTGTAAAAATTATTTTCTTTTCAAAGTGTTAACTGCCCCCCCCGCCGCAAGGCGAAAGGCAAAGATGTCGCTTGACTTGTCTCGGCGCTTCATGCATAGTAATATTTTTTTTGCGGGGATGACTTCCTTGGCGGAGAGACTTCTTTCCCGCGGCGGGTGGTCTCAAAAAGATCCTGCCGACCGCGCCCTGCACCCCTTTCCCCACAGCGGTCGCAACACATTGACTGTACACAGAAATTAATTATTCGCTCCCCCCGCCGAACCTTCCTCTGTATGGTTTTCAGCTCAACAATTTTTCTGTTCTTTTTTCTGCCCCTAGTGCTGACTGGCTATTTCCTGGCCGCCCCTAGGTGGCGAAACACGATCCTGCTCTGTGCGAGCCTTCTGTTCTATTACTGGGGCGAGAATATCTACGTTCTGGTGATGCTCTTTTCCATCGTCGCCAACTACGCTTTCGGCCTGTTGATCGATCGTGCGCAGCGCCAGGGCAAGCGAGGCCGTACGCCGCTGATCTTCGCCGTAGCAGTCAATCTGGGGCTGCTCGGTTTTTATAAATATACCAATTTCCTGATCGACAACGGCAACATCCTGCTCGTCGCCCTGCATCTGCCTCCCGTTGTAGCCGCCCCCATTCATCTGCCCATCGGCATCTCGTTCTTCACCTTTCAAGCGCTTTCCTACATCATCGACCTGTATCGCTTCGAGACCACGGTGCAACGAAACCTGCTCGATTTTGCCCTCTACAAATCCCTCTTTCCCCAGCTGATTGCCGGCCCGATCGTGCGTTACAAGGATGTGGCCACGGAAATCGTCGGCAGGAAAGTGACCTTGGATGATCTAGGCTACGGGGTCCAGCGGTTCATCATCGGGTTGGGCAAGAAGGTGCTGATCGCCAATGTCATGGGCCGAGCCGCGGACACCATATTTGCCCTGCCGCCTGAGACCTTGCCGATCCATCTGGCTTGGCTGGGCGCCATCGCCTATACCCTGCAGATTTATTACGACTTCTCCGGCTACTCGGACATGGCCATCGGCTTGGGGAGGATGTTTGGTTTCCATTTTCTCGAAAATTTCAACTATCCATACATCTCGACTTCCATCAGGGAATTCTGGCGTCGCTGGCACATCTCCCTTTCCTCGTGGTTCCGCGACTACCTGTACATTCCCCTGGGAGGCAGCAGGCTGGGAACCTTGCGAACCAGCGGCAACCTGCTGCTCGTTTTTTTCCTTTGCGGTTTCTGGCATGGGGCTAGCTGGACCTTTCTTTTCTGGGGGGGGTATCATGGATTTTTCCTGGCCCTGGAACGCACCGCTCCGGGGCGGCGCGTGTTTGACCTGATGCCAGCTGTTCTCAGGCACATTTATGTTATTCTGGTAGTCGTCATCGGCTGGGTCTTTTTCCGGGCGGAAACCCTCGCTCATGCCCTTGCCTATCTTCGGGCCATGGCCGATTTCACCAGGCCGCCCCTGTTCAATTCGCAGATCTTCCTTGCCGTCAATTCGGAATTGTATATCACATTGATCCTGGCGGCAATCGGTTCGGCGCCTGTGTTTGCGAGCCTTCGGCGATGGTGGGCCGCGCAGCAATCCCCGGCTTCCCAGCCCACAGGCCCTATGCGGTACTGGACTGCGGCCGCTGCCCAGATCGGTTCGCTCGGCTTTGTGTTGGTGTACTCCATCGCCTGCATCATGGGCGGAGCGCACAACCCCTTCCTCTATTTTCGTTTCTAAGCCGGAGACAAGATGGAGAGGTGGCCTCGACGTTTGCTCAGCAGAGCGCTTGCCTATGGGTTGCCGGCAGCCGTTCTGCTGTTGCTCTGCTTCCCCCCGTCACTGCAACCGGGCCCAGGCCAGCGAACCTGGGACGACCTGCTGCAATCGCTGGGTATTCTCACCGTGGCCAGCCTTATTCTGACCAGGCGGCTGCGCGGGATAAAGGCTGCCGCATCTCGTGAAGGAGCCCGCAAATTTTTTCTCTGCTACCTCTTTGGCTGCATCCTCCTCATCCCCCTGGTGGTGCAGATTGGCCTTCCCTACCGGGGAGCAAGAATGGCTGTCGGCGCCCTGGTGGACCCCCAGAAAGGGTTTGCTGCGGACCTCGCCGTCATCATTCGGCAGTTCCCCCAGACCTTTGAGCAGCTCCTCAGGGAACAACTCAGACTACCGGATTGGTTTGTTCAGTTCAACGCCCTGATCAAGGTCTATGTGTTTGGCGTTTCGCCCAACAGCAACATCGCCCTGGGCACGAACGGCTTTTACTTCGAGGGCATCGGCGCCAGCCGGGTGGAACAGGATATCGTCGAGAACTTCGACAATATTGCCGATTACATGGGCCTGGCCCCGTTCTCCGAAGACGAACTGATGCAATGGAAAATTGCCCTGGAACAGCGCAGTTACTGGCTGCGGCAGCGGGGTAGCGAATTCGTCTTCGTCCTTGCGCCGACCAAGGCCTTTGTCTATCCCGAATATCTGCCCGCAAGCCTCCGCAAAGTTCGGGGCCAGACCCGATACGAACAGCTAGGCCGGTACCTGCGGGAACATGCGGATATTCATTTTGTCGATCTGTTGCCGCCCCTGCTGGAGGCCAAGGCCAGGAACGCGTCGCCGCTGCTTTTTTACAAGACCGATTTTCACTGGAACTTCTTTGGCGCCTTCATTGCTTACAAGGCCATGGTGGCGGAGATGGCCAGTTTCTTTCCCCAATACGATTTCCGCTCGCCCGAACTGACTGATTTCGAGATGAAGATTGACGAACACTGGGCCCACGAGCGCTTCCTCTTCATGCTTGGCCTGCCGGTCGCACTCCACCGCAACGAGCAGTACATCACCATGCAGCCCCGGCCGGGCGGCCTGTACGACGGCGCCCAGGATCTGCCTGCCGAAGGAATAACAGACATCTATCCGGAAAAGAAAAAGATCACGGCCGTCGATGGTAGCAGCACGGAAGCCCGGCTGCTGCTCAACCCCCAGGCACCCATTCCCTCCATCGCCCTGCTTGGGGATTCATTCCTGGAAAAATGCCTCTATTTCTTTTCCGCCAATGCCCAACGGGTCATCAATTACCGCACGGTGATCAATTTCCCCAAGGAACTGTTTCATTATGAGCAGCCGACCATCGTCATCCAAGAAATCCTCAATATGTTCATCCTGCGGCCGCCTCCAAAGAACCCCGGCCGCCTCGGCATCTCGTATTTCAAGGAAAAATTCGACCGTAACCCGGACAAGGTGCTGCTGCTCGAGCAGTTAGGCACGGACCATGGATCGAAAGACGGGATAAAGATCGCTGCCAAGCCGCAAACGATCCCGCTGCATGGACGTCTTGCGGCGCAGAAACCAGGTGAGATTCGGGTGGGGGCACTGACCCTCCAGGCAAAGGCCAAAGGGAAACTCACCCTCACCTTCCTTGCCCGGGACGAGGGAGAGATCGGCACACGAAGGTGCGGCCTCACGCCAGGGACGTCCACCTGCTTTATCGACCTGCCGTCCGGGGACCTGGACACCCTGCGTCTTGCCCTATCTGCCGGTCGGGATTCGGAGGCCACCCTGCGGGTCATCGAGGTGCGTTCCGATGCGAGATGACCGCCTCATCGACGCAGGCGTTTTGTCTTGTCTCCCGCCTGGCCCGGTAGTAGTGTGCGGCCTGTGGATTGGTCGCCGAGTCGTTGCGCCACCCCCCGTCGTGTATTGAACAATAAAAACATCCATAATAAATCATGGTCCCCAAGGTATCCGTCGTCATCCCCGCCTACAACCACGAGCGCTTCATCGCCGCCGCCGTGGACAGCGTGCTCGGGCAGACCCATGCGCACCTCGAACTGATCGTCATCGACGACGGCTCCATTGACCGCACCGGGGCCATTGTCCAGGCCTACGCCGACCCGCGCCTGACCTATGTCCACCAAGAGAACCAGGACGCCTATAACACCATCAACCGGGGCCTATCGCTTGCGACCGGCGACTATGTCGCCATCCTCAACTCGGACGATGTCTACCACCCAACACGCCTTGAGACATTGCTCAAGGCTCAGGAGCAGACCGGCGCCCAGTGTCTGTTCACCGACGTCACCCCCATTGACGACGAAGGCCGGGAACTCGACGATCCCGCCTTTGGCTGGAACCGGTGGCACCGCAAGAACCGCGATTTTTATTTTGCCAGCGCCGACCTGTACACCGCCTTTTTGCACGGCAACTTCATGGTGACCACCTCCAACCTCTTCCTCACCCGGGAGGCGGTGGCCAGGGTGGGGAAATTCTGTTCGCTGCGCTATCTGCACGACTACGATTACATCTTCCGGGTAATGCTCGCCCACCCCGGGCAGGTGCGCTATCTCGATGGCGAACGGCTGCTGTCCTACCGCATCCACGGCGGCAATACGCTCAGCGAAGCGGCCGTGACCGGCCGGGAACAGGACAAACAGGTCATCCGCCAGTATCTGCTGGCGGCCCTGCCCGAAGAATGGCGGGCCCTCGTTGCCGCAGGCAGCGACCGGCTGGTGACGCTTGAGCAGGAGCTGGTCGAGGTGCGCAACATCCTTGCCCCTCCGAAGGAACCGAGCATCAAGCAATCGGCGTGTCTGCTGCTGCGCGCGGTGCAGCGAAGGATGGCCCGTTGAACATGCCATATTCGCTCTCCCCCCGTGGCGCCTCTTCCATCACCATTCGCGACAGTCGGCATCATGCCGAGGCAGCCGCGCGATCCCAGGCATCGTGACAGGCCATGAACTGGCAGACCTTTCATTCCCTTGACGAACTGCTGCGGGCAGGCGCCCAGGCGGCGGAATCGTGCGACACCGTCTCCTTCGATCTCTTCGACACCCTGCTCGTCCGCCGCATCCACGACCCCGACATGCTCAAGCCGGCCACAGCCCGGTTCATTGCCGCCAAGGCCCGCAACGCCGGCATCACCTGGTCCTGGCCGCAGGTACAACGGCTGCGCGACCGCATCGAAAAGGAACAGCGAGGGGAAACCAGCCTCCACTTTGAGGATCACGAGGCCAGGTATCCGGACTTCATGGAGCGGATGCTGCGCCACCTGTTCGGCGATCTGTATGACGACGCCCTGCTGGCCGAGGTGACCGACTACGAGCTGCGGATCGAAAACAGCATGCTCGTGCCCCGCGCCCGCCTGGTGGAGTGGCTGAAAGCACTGCACGCAAGCGGCAAGCGGACACTGATCGTCTCCGACATCTACCTGCCCGCCTCCCACCTCGAACGCCTGGTCGGCCACGCCGGCCTGCTTGAATTCATTGACGGCGTGGTCTCCTCAGCCGACTCCTTCCTCGCCAAGGCCTCGGGCAAGGGCTACATCCAGCTACAGGAGCGATACGGCCTCAGCTACGATCGTTGGGTACATGTGGGCGACAACCCGCACTCCGATGGCATGCGTCCGGCCGAACTGGGGATCAGGGCGCTGGTGCTCCGCGACAGCGACGAGAAGCACCGCAAGGCCATCGTCAAGCGCTATCACATCTATTCCCAGGGCCAGGGGTTCTGGAAGGGCCGGGTCCTGCAGCAATTGATGCTGCCCCTGGAGGCGGAGAACCTCCCCCGCTCGCCGCTCTACACCTACGGCTACACGGTGATGGCGCCGCTGTTCGCCGCCTTTCTCCAGGGTGTGGCCGAATCCTGCCTGCAGGCCGGCATCCGTCGCCTGTTCTTCTTCTCGCGGGAAGGGTGGATGTTCGATCGCATCTGGCAGGCCATGATGCCGGTGCTTTACCCCGAGGCGGGGCTGCCCGAGACCTCCTATCTCTATGTCAGCCGGATGGCCCTGGCCGGGGCGAGCTGCGCCCATCAGGGCATGCGCCAGGAGAATGCGGACATCGTATTCCTGCCGGCAGGCAATCGTGATTTCCGCGACGTCTGCCGGGTGTTCAGCCTCCAGGTAGAGCCGTTCGCGCCCCACCTGGCCCGCCATGGCCTCACCGCTGAGACGGTGCTGTCCGGCGCCCACCAGGGCTATGTCCCGGAAAACCGGCTGCGGTTCAACATCCTCCTCACCGACGACCAGTTCCAGGCCGAGGTGCGGGCCCAGACCGGCCAAGCGAACGCGGCCCTGCTCCGCTATCTGGAAGAACAGGGTTTTTTCAACCATCCCGAAGTTGCCCTGGTGGACATCGGCTGGCTCGGCACCATCCAGCGCTTCCTCTTCGACGCCGTCCGGCACCGGCCGGACACCCCCGCCTGCCGGGGCTATCTCCTCGCCGCCACCCGCGGCGTCATGTACCCGACCAGCCCGAAGAACACCATCGAGGGCCTGCTGTACGACCGCTATCGCTTTGATCTGGCCGGTTCAACCATTCTCTACGCCCGCGACCTGTTCGAGGAGGCCTGCCGGGCGCCGCATCCGACCCTGAATGGGTACGCCCTGACCGACACCAGCTACGAGCTGGTGTTTCGCACCCAGGACGACGCCCTGGGCGCCGCCGAACAGCAGCAGGACGCGTATTTTCAGCCGCTGCAGGAAGGCATTCTCGACGGGGTGGCCCGATACGCGGCCGCGGCGGCCATCCTCGGATACCCGCTGCACGAATTCCGGCCTTGGATGAACTACCTGTTGGTCAGCCGCATGGCCTTCCCCAAGGTCGAAGAGATCACCGAGATCAGGCAGCGGCACCATCTGGACGACTTCCACGGCCAGCATCGGCCGGTGGCCAAACACAGCAGGGCCCAGCGCCACCTCTGGGATTATCCGCCCCTGGCCCTGCGCAGCAACCCGCTGCTGCGCCTGAAATTCTTTCTCAAGACCATCAGGGACCGACTCAAGGAATAGACGCCATGGACCGCCCGATCACCAACGCCCAGTTTGACCTCAGCAACGGCGAAATCACCCGTATCGGCAGGCTGTACCTGCTCAACCGCCTCATTCCCCTGGGCAACCTCGCCGGTTTCACAACGATGCGGCAACTGCTGATTCTCACGATCATCCACCGCTTCGGCAGGTTACTGTTCCGGCTGGTCATCCCCCACGAGGACCGCCTGACGCGGCTCTATCGCCGGTTGGGTAAAAAAGACGCCACCGCGGCCTCGCTGCAGGCGTGAACATGATGGACAGCAACACACAGCACGACGACGGCACTACGCCGGCTCCTGGGGCATCGGGCCAGACAGCTGGCCCCTCCGGCCGACTGCTCATTTTCATTGTCGCCTACAATGCCGAGCGAACCATCGAAGATGTCCTTCGCCGCATCCCAACCCGCCTGGCCGAGCAGTACGAAGTCGAAGTCCTGATCATCGACGACTCATCCAGGGACGAAACCTTCTTTCGCAGTGAGGCAGCGAACCGCGGAGGCCTCATCCCCTTCAGGCTGACCGTCCTGTTCAACCCGGTCAACCAGGGATACGGCGGTAACCAGAAGATCGGCTTTCACTATGCCATCGAAAAGGGGTTTGACTGGGTGGCGCTGGTGCACGGGGACGGCCAATATGCACCCGAATGCCTTCCCCAGTTGGTGGAGGAGTTAGCGGATGGCCGGGCCGAGGCGGTGTTTGGCTCGCGGATGCTGGACCGGGGCGGTGCGCTCAAAGGCGGCATGCCCCTGTACAAGTTTGTCGGCAACAAGATCCTGACCCGGTTTCAGAACATGCTTCTGGGCACGGCGCTGAGCGAATTCCACAGCGGCTATCGCCTCTACGCCACCAGGGCGCTGGCCGCTGTGCCCTTTGACCTCAATGCCAACGATTTTCACTTCGACACCGAGATCATTATCCAGTTCGTCATCGCCGGGCTGCGCATAAGGGAACTGCCCATTCCGACATTCTACGGCGACGAGGTCTGCCACGTCAACGGCCTGCAGTACGCATGGAATGTCTGCCGGACCACGCTGCACGCCCGGGTGCAGCGCTACCACATCTTCTACGACAGCAAATTCGACTGTGCCGTCGAACCACCCGATAGTCTCGATTCAACCCCGAGTTTCCTTGACCATCAGATCGCGGTTCTGGTCCGGGAGGGATCCCGGGTGCTGGTGCTGGGAAGCATGGAACAGGGGCTGCGCGGTGAACTGGAACGGCGGGGATGCCTGCTGGTGGAACATGATGCGGACCTGCTGGCATCGGGAGAACTGGACGTCAAGGATTTCGACTTTCTCCTCCTTGCCGAGGGGGGCATACCCGGCGACCAGCCCGAAGCAATGATTCCGGCCCTGCGGCAGCTGTGCGTCGATGCGCCAGAGATCACCATCCTCCTCCACGTGGGCAACATCGCTTTCTTCGTCACTCGCCTGCTGCTGCTGCTCGGGCGTTTTGCCTATACTCGCAAGGGTATCATCAATCTCCGGGGTCACCGACTGTTCACTTTGCGCTCCCTGCGCAAGCTGTTTGCCCAAAATGGATTCACCATCCTTGCTCTCCAGGGGATTCCGGTACCGTACGAGAAGATTTGTACCGCCAAGACCGCAGCCCGCTTGGCGACCGACCTCCATTGCGGGCTGATAGGACTCCGCAAAGCCTTCTTCAGCTATCAGTTCCTGCTCGCGGTCAGGCCGTTGCCATCTCTCCAATACCTCCTGCGCAGGGCAGAGCAGGCTTCCGAGGAAAGACGCCGCGACCTCCTCCTCAATCGGCAATGAACTCGTTGCCGGTGGGCAGGCTCACCCTGGCCGCTGTCAGACGCTTTGCCGAGGTGCTGCGACTGCCTACTCGCACTCGAGGATAGAGTGGGCCGGGAGCGATATTCTCGGTCCGCAGCACCAGATATTGCTTCTTCTCCTCCAGGGCCAACTGCTCGGCCTCATGGATGGCCCGGACAAAGGCCGATACCTTGGGCATCAGGGTGATCGCGCCCCTGTCCGGATGACGCAGGTTGTCCGTCAACACCAGGGCCAGGACCGCCAAGGCGCTAGCGACGGCCTTAACCTGCTGATTGCGAGTCTGCCGCTGGACAAAACTGTCCAGGGTGAAGAGCACAAAAAAGACCCAGAAGAACTGGGCTACATAGATGTGGCAGGGAAAAACCCGCTGATACAGCAGGATTTTATTACTCAGGAAGAGCGGTGCCAAAGAAGCGACTATGATAGCCACCAGCAGAAGGCTGATTTTGAGATAGCCCCAATCCCGACGGAAAGAAAAAAAGATGCCGGCCAAGGCAGCCAGCATCAGGCCGATCCGCACCCCGGTCACCTCGCCGAACAGCTCAAGGCCCAAGACCCGGCCAAAGAGAACGGAGAGCATGAGTTCGCGGGTCGTGGGATCGAGAATGTTCTGGAAGCGAATCAACCCTCCCTCAAGAAACAGGGTGTAGCCAAGGGTGCAGACCAGAATCCAGCACGCCAGCACCCCTTTTTTATCGAAAGGAAACAACAACAGGTACAAGACCGCGACCGGGACGGCGACCACCGAATAGGGACCGGACCAGATCAGCAAGGCGGCCAACAGCGCCAGCGCACCCGTGCCTGCCCAGGTCCGGGGTGCAGACAGAAAGAACAGGCAGAGCAGCAGCACCACCACGTTGTACATCTGGAAGGTGAGCGAGACATAGTAAAAGATGTGATTCATGCCCGAGAGGCCAAGCGCCAGCGGGGTGACGATCAGCAATGCCCGGGTGCGGATCAGGCCGGAAAAGGTCAGGCAGACAGCCACTGCCAATCCGAGCCCGAGGGAAAAGAGGTGGTAGAGCAACGGCTGCACCCGCACATCCATCTTCGCCGCCCCCCAGGCCACGGCATTGTTTAGGATGTTGTAATAGCCGTTGGGTTGTTGCAGAACAGCGGCAAATGACCGCTTGCCGCCGTAATACAGGTTGAAATAATGACCGGCATCCTCCATATAGAGACCGGGGGTGATCAGATTGCCCCAGCTACGGACAAGCAGGGCGACCAGGAAGACGAGCACGGCTAGGAGGAGATACCGGGACGGTTGCTGGTCCCCGGCATCACAGCCCGGCAGGCAGGCCTGACGGACCTGCAGCAGATATCCTTGCAACGAATTCATTACACTGTTCATTTTGTTACTGACTGTTCTCCGGGCGAGCTACCATCGTCTGGCTTGTGAACGAGCCCAAAGGAACACAAGAGCACCTCATATACCCATTACCCCCGGCGCGATGATTTCATTTTTCCTCAGTGACAAAAAAAACATCCTGTATATGCTTTTCTTCTCATGTGTTCTGGCTCTGATCTATCACTATTTCGTCGAACACAAGGCCTTTGTTGAATTGAATGTCGAGACAAACGCACGAACGATATTCAAAATTTACTGGAAGAAAGCGGACGGCAACTGGACAGAACGACGGGTCGCGCCTCTGGTCATTGACATGGAGCACCAGACCTATTCCTTTTCCATTGGTGACCTGGGCAAGATCGCCTCCCTGCGCATCGACACCACGGAGCATCTGGCCGAGGTGAAGATCAAGTCCATCATCCTCAAACAGAATGGCTACCAGCCCCTGCGGATCGATTCCAAAGCGGCCTACGAACAGCTTCGCGCCATTGCGGGCATCAAGGACCTGCGTATCGAGGACGATGGCTTGGTCGTCATTCCTGGCAACAAGGATCCCCAACTTCTTTTCGATCTCCCCACCATGGAAAGGCAGTCCACCATGCTGGACGAGTCCATCCATTTCGCCGCCATCCTGGTCCTGGTCACCCTCCTCGTTTTCTTCTGCCACAGGCTTTTTCCCGACTATCGGTTTATCCCGCAGATGGTGTTGGCCGTGCTGGTTCTGGTGACCGTCATGGCCGCCATCAGCAAATATAACCAGCATCCGGACGAGTTTATCCATATCTTTGCCGGCAAATATTACCAGCAGCACTTCATGCCGCCGCCGGTGGGTGAGGCCCCGCGGGAGACCTACAGCAACTATGGCGTCTCCAGACTGCATTCAGGCGAGATAGCCTACCTTTTCGCCGGCAAGTTTTCCACTCTGCTGCAGGCCTTTCATCTCCCGGATTATCTCGCGTTCCGGACATTTAACGTTGCCCTGCTGGCCCTGCTCCTGCTGCTGGCCATCAACAACCGCGATTTTCGCATCCTCCTGCTACCGGCCCTGCTTTCTCCCCAGATCTGGTATATTTTCAGCTACTTCAATTCCGAGGCCTATGCCCTCTGCATCATGTTTCTGGTCACCTACCAGATGGCCTCACCCGCCTCTGCCCTGAACAGATTGCTGACGAGCCACAGTTTGCCGGACCATGCCTGGCTGACCTTTCTCGGTTTAGGCCTTATGCTCGGGATGCTGCTGCTCCTGAAAATGAACTTTTATTTTTTCTGCCTGTTTCTCTTCTGCTACTTTGCCTGGCGAGTCCTGACCGGAAAGACCACGCTCAACAGGACCAATTTCCTCAGACTCTGCCTCATCGCCGCGATTGGCCTGACTTTCTTTGCCTGCATCCGCCTGCCCGACGCCTATATCAACAACTTTCAGAAAAGCGCCAAGCTGCTCGAAACCAGGGAAAAGTACGCCCTGGAGATGTACAAGCCAAGAACCCCGTTGGAGAAGAAGCACATCCACCTGCAGATGAAGGACCGTGGCCTGCCCCTGCTGCAATTCTTCCACCGCGACCGCTGGGGCGAGAAGTCGTTCCGCACGGCCTTCGGCGTCTACGGGTACACCACCATCTCCGCCACCTTCACCTACTATGACTATGTCCGCTATACGGGCTTGCTCCTGTTACTGACCGTGGTGGTGACTGTGCTGGCACGGGGAGGCTGGGAAGGGGTGACGCTCCTGGGGATAACCGGCGGCTGCGCGGTCGGGTTGATGGCGCTGGCGCTCTATCACGCCTGGAGTGTCGATTTTCAGGCGCAGGGGCGATACTTCCTGCCCATCGTCGGCATGCTCTCCATCTTTTTCTTTCACACCGAACGCTATCTCATGCGTCCCCTCTTTGTCCTGCTGTTTCTCGGCATGTACCTGCTTTCGGTGTACAACTTCCTCTTTGTCGGCCTCTACGAGATCAGCAAGTACAGCTTCACGGGCTGCTGACGGGACGCCTGCCGCCATGCCGGCAGCGGCTGGCGACCGGCTGCTCCTTACGCCTGCCCCCGAAAGAAGCGGTCGTGCCAGATGGCCACGTTCAGCAGTGCCCAGAGGATGTGGTTGTGGTTGTGCTTGAGGGTGTCGTGCTCGTGGATCAACCGGTCTATGGCGGCCATGTCCATGTTCTCCCGCAGCACCGCCGAGTCATGCAGACGCTGCACCATATAGTCGCGCAGTTCCCCCCGCAACAGATGCTTGACCGGCAGGCTGTAGCCCTGCTTGCCGCGATGGACGATCTTCTCCGGCAGGAGCCCCTCCAGGGCCGAGCGGAAGATGTACTTGGTGGTCATCTTGTTCAGTTTCCAGTCGCCGGGCAGGGAGGCGAGGAACTCCACCAGGACATGATCGAGCAGCGGCACCCGGATCTCCAGGGATGAGGCCATGGACATTCGGTCCACCTTCATCAGTACGCTGTCGGTCATCATGAAGCGCATGTCGAGGTAGATCTCGCGGTTGACCTGATCGACCGCATCGCAGCGGGAGGCGTACTCGCGCACCTGCCAGAAGGGGTCACTGTTGATATTGCTGCGAAACCCGTCCCGGAACAGCTGTCGCTCCAGCGAACGGTTGAGGAAGTACTGCCAGCGCAAATGTTGACCATCCTCGGGCAGGGTGGCGCCCTCGACAAACCTTTTGAGCATGTTGATCGCCCCCTTCTTCTGCGGCTGATCGGGCAGCAGCCCCACCATACGCGCCACCACCTGCTGACGGATCGCCTTGGGGATGAGACTGAAGTAGCCGTTAAGCCGGCTGGCCTTGAAGCGGTCGTAGCCGGCGAAGCTCTCGTCCGCGCCCTCCCCGGACAGGCAGACCGTCACATGCTCGCGCGCCTGCTTGCACAGCAGGTAGAGCGGCACCGTGGACAGGTCGGTCATGGGCTCGTCGAGGTGGTAGAGCGTCTGTTCGACATAGTCGGCCTTGAGCGAGTCAAGCCGCAGCACCTGATGCTCGGTCTGGCAGTGATCGGCCACGATCTGGGCGTAGTCGAGTTCGGAGAAACTCTTGTCCTCGTAGCCGATGGTGAAGGTCTTGAGCGGGCCGCTGATGTGCCGCCGCATCAGGGCCACGATGCAGCTTGAGTCCAGGCCGCCGGAGAGGAAGACCCCCAGCGGCACGTCGGAAACCAGATGGCTCTTCACGGCCGTGTCCAGATGCGCCCGCAACTGCTCCACCGCCTCGCCATAGCTGGGCATCCTGTCCGCGGGCCGGAAGCTGAGATCCCAGTAGCGGCGAACGCTGGCCTGCCCGTGCTCGAACACCAGCAGATGGCCGGCGGTCAATTTGTTGATGCCGGCGAACATGGTCTGGGGCGAGGGTACGAACTCGAAGCCGAGGTAATCGTACAGGGCTTGATGATTGACCCGCCGCTCCACGCCTGGATCCTGGAGGATGGACTTGATCTCCGAGGCAAACACCAGTTTGTCGCCGCGCTGGATGTAATAGAGCGGCTTGATGCCGATGCGGTCACGGGCCAGCAGGAGCCGTTTTCTGTTGAGGTCATACAGCCCGAAGGCAAACATTCCCCGCAAGTGGTTGACGATGTCGATGCCGTACTCTTCGTAACCGTGGATGATGACCTCGGAGTCGGTGTTGCTGTGGAAGCGGTGCCCCTTTTGCTCGAGCAGGGGCCGCAGTTCTTTGAAATTGTAGATCTCGCCGTTGAACACCAGGCAGACCGAGCCGTCCTCGTTGAACATCGGCTGGCTACCGTTGCTGCTCAGGTCGATGATCGAGAGCCGGCGAAAGCCGAGCGACATCTCCTCGGTGCAGAAAAACCCTTCCTGATCCGGACCGCGATGCACGATCCGGTCGGCCATGGCCCGTATCAAGGCCTCATCGTTCCACGTAAAACCGCATATTCCGCACATCAGCAACACTCCTGAAAACAGAAAAATTCACAAGAACCCGACCTGCCAGAGATCGTTCGCTCGTCCTTTGGTCGGGAAGCGTGTCCCAAGGGAACGCAAACGGCGCCTGAGGCAAAACACGGCAAGAAACCGCCCGTTCAAGGCTTGGACATCAGGGCCATTCGTTCGAGAAAACTGGGCTCCATCTTCTCCGCCACCGTGTTGTCCGTCCGGGCGCATCGCAGGACGATAAGATCCTGCGACGGGATGATAAAGGCAAAGTTGCCGCCGGAGCCGAAGATGCGCAGCATATCGGCAGGATACTTCTTGCCGAAATACCCGTCCACATTGGAACGCATGTTCTGGTACCAGGGCGCGGTAAAGGTGCGTTCGATCCATTGGCTGTCCACGATCTGCCGCTCCTGCCAACGCCCCTTGCGCAGGATGAGGAACGCGAAGCGGGCATAGTTCCGGGCCGTCAGGCACAGTCCGCCGGAGGTTATCCAGCGCTGTTCGCCCGGGGGCGGAAAATGATAGGATACACCTGAAATCCCAATGGGTTCAAGCAATCTGTCCCAGAGCACTGCCGCGGGTGTGTGTCCGAAGGCATGGCGAAACATGAGGCCAAGATGGGCGAACCCGATGCTGCTGTAGGCGCCGCGGTGGTCGCCCCACTTCTCGCTGTGCTCATATTCTTCCGGATGGCCGGGAGCAAAAAAGAGCTTGCCGGTCTGCGGCCACTTGGGATCATGTCCCGTCACCCATTGGCCGAAATCGCTCCAGAAGTTGCGGCCGACTTCGACCTTCTGCTTGTCCCCGGTCTGCTCCGGCATCAGTCCGGAGGTGTGGCGGAAAATATGCTCGAAAGTCATCTCCGCCTTGCGGGGATCGCTGAGCGGAAAGCCCTGTTTGAGCCAGATCGGGTCATACACCTTGCTCTCTTCAGTCACTACCGCCCTGGCCCTTCCCTCGCGCCCATCCTTGACCAGGATGCCGAACAGAACATAAGCAAAGGATTTGCCGTTGGAGGCAAGATACTGCTGAAAATATCTGGTCTCGGGCTGGGAGTACCATTCGCCGACGATCCAGCCGTTCTTGATGACTATGGTTGCGGTATGATGATGGTAATCATAACCTGCCCAGGGGATGTTCTTGACCGACTGGCTGAATCGACCCAAATTCTGCAGGGCCTGGTAATCGAGTCCCAGCGACTCGACAAACTCCGGCGACACGTCCTTTCTCCAGCCGCCAAAGGTCTCAGACTGCGGAAAATAGTCCGCCGGCCGGAAGATCCCATCGCAGCCGGCAACAAGGATGGAAGAGGCAAGCACAACAACCAGAATCCACAAGGGTCTCGCTCCAGAAGGCCGGATCGCAGGTGTCATGTTCATGCCTCCATTCCCTGATGGCTGTGAGCGCATTTCGCTTTCACAAGTCCCTACTCCATGGACCGGTAATGCCGGATCAGGATATCCCTGATGCCGGCTAGGGAAAACTCATGCCCTGCCCTCACCCGCGCTTTGGCGCCGCGCCGGCGCCGCTCCTCCGGGGCATCGTCTGCAGCTGCAAGAATGGCCTGGGCAAAGGTCTGGTCGGTCTGATTGGCGTAGTAACCGAGGTCGCCAAGCAGCGAGCGGTTGTTGCCCGTATCAAAACAGACCACTGATCGACCAACGGCCATGTAGTGCAGGATCTTGCCGCTGGCCTCGCCGGTGGCCTCCTCCTTGGGGTCCAGGGTGATGTCCGCTATGGCCAGCCAGGGGGCGAGCTCGTCGTAGGATACCTGCCCGACCAGCCGGACCGATGCGTGCAGTACTCGGGCCTCGAGCTGCGCCCGAATTTTTTCCACCGGATAGCCGATCAGCACCCAATACAACTCGGGCCGCAGCGGTTGCAACTGGGCGATAGCATCGATGATATGGTGCACGCCCTTGCCCGGCAGGAGCGAACCCGAGTAAAGGACCACCGTTCTGTCGGCGGGGACCCCCAGCCGCTGCCGCAACACCTGCGGCGCCTGCTCGCGAAAGAACATCTCGGGCACCACGTCGTTGAGAAGCACCAGTCTGTCCATGGCCACCCCAAAGGTGTGATGAAGCAACTCCAGGCTCCGGGCAGAGGAGCAGAAGAACGCCTGCGGCATCCGGCAGATGATTCGCTCGACCACCCCAGCAAGCCGTGCGAGCAGACTTTTCTGCAAAACCGTACCATAGCCGATCAGCTCGCCCGTCAGACTGCCCTGCATGTCCATGACCAGCGGCAGCAGCCGCCAGAACAGGCAGCATTTGACCGCCCAGCCGATCAGCGCACCCTCGTGCAGATGGCCGTGGAGAACATCGGGCCGTTCCCGCCAGGCAACCTTAAGTGCGAGCAGGAAAAGCAGGATGTCGGCGGGGAACTTGAACGGGGAAAAGCCGACCTTGGTGCTGGTGTACCCGGGGATTCGCATGGGCCGGCGGATATCGATCCCCTCGACCTCACCCCCGAGGGGATAGGTGCAGAGAATGACCCTGACGTCACTGTCCCGGAGCGCCTCGATCTCGTTGCGGATGCGGATGTGGCAGCCCCGGTCGGCGAAAAAGGGGGTGGGGGCGATATGGAGGACAAGCATGATGGCGGTTATCTCTAGGCGCGGTCAGACGTAGGTGTACCGGACTGCCACGGTTTTGATCTGGCGATGCCGCTCCGCCTCGTCCCAGCCGAGCAGGTCGCCCATCAGGGCGGCGCATCGCGACAAAACCTCCGGACCGGGATGGCCGACGGTGCCGAGCCCGGTACGGCGGAAAAGGAGGTCCTCCAGTGAAAGCGCCATCTCCTCGCGAACCGCGTGGTCGATTTCGATGTCCAGGGTCTCGCGACCGGCCGCCGTGGGTTGCAGCAGACCGCGCTCCCGGCCGCGGCCTATCAGCGACTGCGCTTCCAGTCCATGGTTGCTGACCAGGGCGTCGATCAGATCGGCCGCCAGCTCGCCGCCATACAGACGTCGGCACTCCCCGCGAAAGGCCTGGATATCGTCGATCTCGCCTTCCGCCAGTCGGCACTGGACGGTGCGACAGGGCGTCCCGGAACGGCCCAGCTTGCCGAGCGCCAGGTCCACCGCCCGCTCAGCCACGAACCGGGCCGTGGTGTACTTGGCCCCCAGCGCGGTGATAACGCCCTCGACCCCGTTGGTGCGGGCGTGGTCGATCACCTGGTATTCGCCGGTCCCCTGATAGGTATCGGCGCGGACATCCGAAGCAATCAACGGATAGATGCCGCAGAACGAGTAGCGCACGTCCTCGCGCACAAGCCGCGCCTCGGGCAGGGCAGCGTTGATGTCGGCCAGAAAGTCGTCGATGTCGCGGCCCGTCACCCGGACCTCGTCCAGATGACCGTCGAAAGGCACGTTGGTGGTGCCGATCAGCGAGCAGCCGCGCCAGGGGATGATGAAGAAATGGCGGCCGCCGCGCGAGACCAGGGCCTCGATCTTTTTTTGCGTGGTCAGGGCCAGGGCGTACTCGGGCTCCAGTTGCCGGGTCACCAGGTGCACGCCTTTGGAAAACCCGGTCAACCGCTGGCCAAGCCGCAGCTGGGGCATGGATTCGTTGATGCCCTGGACATAGGGGCCGGCGGCATTGACCACCAGCCTGGCACGGATATCGAAGAGCGCGCCGCCCAGCTGATCCTCGGCCTGGACGCCGATCACCCGGTCGCCCTCGCCAAGCAGGCTGCGCACGGTTACATAGTTGGCCACTTCCGCCCCACCCCTGGCGGCGGTTTTAAGTACGGCCAGGGTCATCCGCTCGGAACTGTACATGTGCGATTCCCACAGCACCTGCGCCCCGGTCAGC
>JBGSPP010000266.1:0-2384 GCA_041738515.1 Desulfobulbus sp. | reverse complement strand
GGCATCGGCAGCGCCGTGGCCCGGCGTCTCGCCGGTCAGGGCGCGGCAGTGGTCATCACCTATGTCCGCCATCGTGCCAAGGCCATGGAGACCGTGGCCGCCATCGAGGCTGCGGGCGGCCGCTGCCTCGCCCTCCGCGCCAATCTGGCCGATGAGGACAGCCTTGCCGCCATGATGGAGGCGGTTCGCAGCCACCACCGGCAGCTGGACTTCGTTGTGTCCAATGCGGCCTCGGGTGTGCTTCGGCCAGTGATGGAACTGACCGCCCGCCACTGGGACTGGGCCATGGACATCAATGCCCGGGCCCTGCTGCTGCTGGCCCAGCAGGTGGTACCGATGATGACCGCGGGCGGCCGGGTCCTTGCCATCTCGTCCATCGGCGCCATCCGGGCCATCCCCAATTATACTGTGGTGGGGGCTTCCAAGGGGGCCATGGAGTCGCTGGTGCGGCATCTGGCGGTGGAACTCGGGCCGCGCCGCATCACCGTCAATACCATCAGCGCCGGGGTGGTGGATACCGACGCCCTCAAGAAGTTTCCCAACCGCGAGGAACTGATCGCCGCCTCGCTGGCCCGCACCCCCATGGGCCGGCTGACCACGCCCGAGGATGTGGCCGATGTGGCCCTCATGCTGTGCAGCGATCTTGCCGGCATGATCAACGGCCAGGTGGTGACGGTGGACGGAGGCTACCTCATCCACGGCTGAACAGCGGCCTCCCGGGCGGGCAATGCAGCCGGTTTCTGGGCAGTGGCAAAATCCTGGGGGGATTTATCCGCCCGGATAGCCATTGCCCTTGTTTTTTTTCGCTGGATTTAGTATTTAGTTCAATTTTTCTTTGTGCTCTTCATGGGCGCGGGACGCTGACTGCGCTCCCGTACCAGGAACCGCAAAGGATCGCATCCGGCCGTCGCCTTCGCGCCAGCCTTGCATACCAACCAGTACACCGCCATCGTCCAACTCCACAGGGAGATATCCATGTCCAACCACCTCTTTACCTCCGAATCGGTGTCCGAGGGCCATCCCGACAAGGTCGCCGACCAGATCTCCGACGCCATTCTCGACGCCATCCTCACCCAGGACAAGCACGCCCGCGTGGCCTGCGAGAGTCTGGTCACCACCGGCATGGCCCTGATCGCCGGCGAGATCACCACCTCGGCCTGGGTCGACATGCCCACTATCGTCCGCGAGACCATCCGCGAGATCGGCTACAATTCCTCCGATATGGGCTTTGACTGGCAGAGCTGCGCGGTCATCACCTCCATCGACAAGCAGTCGGCGGACATCGCCGTGGGCGTCAACGAGGGCAGCGGCCTTGACCTCGACCAGGGCGCGGGCGACCAGGGGCTGATGTTCGGCTACGCCTGCGACGAGACCAGCGTGCTCATGCCCATGCCCATCACCTATGCCCACTACCTGACCAAGCGCCAGGCCGAGGTGCGCAAGGCCGGCATCCTGCCCTGGCTGCGGCCCGACGCCAAGAGCCAGGTGACCATCGAGTACCAGGACAACGTCGCCAAGCGGATCGAAGCGGTGGTGCTCTCCACCCAACACAGCCCGGAGATCGGCTACGAGGCGCTCAAGGAGGCGGTGATGGAGGAGATCATCAAGCCGGTGCTGCCGGCGGGGATGATCGACAAGGGGACCAAGTTCTTCATCAACCCCACCGGCAGGTTCGTCATCGGCGGCCCGGTCGGCGATTGCGGCGTCACCGGCCGCAAGATCATCGTCGATTCCTATGGCGGCCGAGGCTCGCACGGCGGCGGCGCCTTCTCCGGCAAGGATCCGTCGAAAGTCGACCGCTCCTCGTCCTACATGGGCCGCTACGTGGCCAAGAACATCGTTGCCGCCGGGCTGGCCACCGAGGTCGAGGTCCAGGTGGCCTACGCCATCGGCATCTCCAAACCGGTGTCGATCAACGTCAAGACCTTCGGCACCGGCAAGGTCTCCGAGGAGCGGCTGGTGCAGGTGGTCGGCGAGGTCTTCGACCTGCGGCCCAAGGCCATCATCCAGCAGCTGGACCTGCTGCGCCCGATCTATCACAAGACTGCGGCCTACGGCCATTTCGGCCGCGAGCTGCCGGAATTCACCTGGGAGCGCATCGACAAGGTCGAGGCCCTGCGCGCCGCGGCCGGACTGTAAATCTCACCACAACAGCTTCCCTGCAAGGAACCGAGGAATACCCATGAGTGATTATAAAGTAGCGGATATGAACCTGGCCGACTGGGGCCGCAAGGAAATTGCCATCGCCGAGACTGAGATGCCCGGCCTGATGGCGCTGCGCCAGGAGTTCGGCGCGAGCAGGCCGCTGACCGGCGCCCGCATCGCCGGCTGCCTGCACATGACCATCCAGACGGCGGTGCTGATGGAGACCCTGGTCCATCTCG
>JBGSPP010000227.1:0-13169 GCA_041738515.1 Desulfobulbus sp. | reverse complement strand
GGCATGAAGCCATGCGCGGGCTACGCTCGGTCCTGCGCGACGGCGGCGATCTGGTCTATTATGACGCCTCCCTGCAACCGCTTGGCGTCCGGTTGGGGCGGGAGGACGAGGTCACGGCTGCGGACATCGACCGGCAGGCCGGACCCCGGGACATCCGGGTGCACCGGGTGGCAGAGCGGGCACTTCCCGATCCGAGGATGCAGAACATACTCGTGCTGGCTGAAATCCACCGCTGCGGGATTGCTCCGGGGGTTGGGGCTGGGCACATTCTGCAGGCCATGGAGGATCTGCTTGCCGGACCGGCGCTTGCGGCCAATGTCCGTCTCTTTCTGGAACAGGCGGGACCGGATAGGGCAGGGGTCTGAGGAGCAGGGGGGAGCCGAGGCGGGGATGCGGGGCAGGGAAGGGGCGGCTGCCGGTCCTGCTCAAAACGGACCGGCAACCACCCGGGGATAAGGAGGATTATTTGTCGATGGTGAGATCTGCTTTCAGCTTTTCCAGGGTCTTGTCGCCGATGCCAGTGACCTTGCCCAAATCCTCCACCGCCTTGAACTGGCCGTTGGCGGTGCGGTAGGCCACAATGGCCTCGGCCTTCACCTTACCGATACCGTTCAGTTTCGCCAGTTCGTCAGCGGTGGCGGTGTTGATGTTGACCTTGGAGAAGGCGGCGGTGGCGCAGAAGAGAACGATCAGGAGCGCAAGGTAGAGCTTTTTCATGGTTCCTCCTTTGGATGGGGGGTGGAGTGGTGTTGCTAGCCTGTAGATATCGTAGGCAGCTTCGGTAATGGATGTCAATCTTAAATTTTTCCGTTACTCTTCGGATTAATAGGTTAATTTTTCAAAACCATTGTCCCGCAATTTCTTTGGACCGTGCATCTTTTTCCTCCCTGCCGGTCAGCCGGGGCCAGCTTGACGGAAAGGGTGGAAAGAGGCGGCCAGCCACTAGGCCCGATGGGCGGACGAGCGACACGGGTTGCCTGGGCTATGACGCCTGATCAGGGGTGCCCAGGACGCGGATTGGATCAGGAAGGGTCGGGATGTTCAGTTGATTCCCGTTTCGGGCGCCGACATAGGAAAACGTATCAACCATGCTGACATACAGGGCCACTGCATTTTTTTTGATCATGCTCCTGCTGATGGGCGTTCCGTTCTTCTTTTTCGGCGGACCGGGTTACCATTCCAGCCGCTCCTTTCAAAACGCCTGGGATCTGGGGCATATCCTCTTTTTTGCCGTGCTGAGCTGCCTGCTCGACCTGTACCTCGCCAGGCGATACCGGTATTTCTCCGCCTGGTTTCGTTTTGCCCTGATTTTCTCTGCGGTGTTTGTGTGCGGACTGGCCGTGGAGCTGTTGCAGACAGGTAACGGCAACCGGACGCCGAGCCTCCTTGATATGCTCCGCAATCAGTTGGGTTGTCTGTTTGCCTACGCGTTCCTCCTCCGGCAGGGATTGAGGTCTGAGCCGTGGCGGCGGCTGTTTCGAGTCACTGTGCTGCTGTTGATGCTGCTGGCTGTTTGGCCGTTTGTCCGCGCTCTGGTCGATGAACATCTGGCCGGGCGGCAGTTTCCGGTGCTGTCGGACTTCGAAACCCCGTTTGAGCGCAACAGATGGGTCAATGACCGGCAAATGCGGCCGGAGAAAGCGCTGGTCCGGCATGGCGCCAAGGCGATGCGGGTGCGGCTGTCCACTGCGAAGTATTCCGGTGTTTCCCTGTTTTATTTTCCCCATGACTGGCGCGGCTATCAGTGGCTCCGCTTCAGCGTGTACAATCCCCAGCCCGTTCCCCTGGTGCTCAATAGCCGCATCCATGACGCCCTCCACAAGGAGCACGGCAACGGATTCCACGACCGGTTCAACCAGCAGTTTGACCTCCAGCCAGGGTGGAACGATCTGGCAGTTTCCCTGGAAAAGGTGGAACAGGCTCCCCGTGGCCGGCGGATGGATATGGAGCATGTCGAGGGTTTCGGCCTGTTTGTCGTGCAGCAGCAAACACCACTGGAAATTGTTCTGGATCATGTCTACCTAAATAAGTGAGGCCACCGTGAACCGCCTGTATCGCCCCAGATCCTTTCTGTCGCTGCTGCTGACAGGCTTTATCTTCGTCTCGCTGCCGCTGGTCATTGCCCTGGTCAGCGCTATCCAGATCATGGACGGATTGGTGCAGCAGAGCGCCGGGGTGGTGTTTCGCTCGGTGAGCAGGATTGACAGCAGCAGGAAGGTCATCGACCAGTTGCACGGCCAGGAGCGCGCGGCCAGGCTGTACAGTGTTTTAGGGGATCCTGCCCATCTGGCGGACGTTGACCGCAGCCATCGGGAGTTGGACGAGCTGTTTCATCATTTTGCCGCCGCCACCTCTGAGCAGGAGGTCCTCCAACTCCTTGAACGCCTGCAGGCCAAGGAAAGCAGCCTGGTGGCAATGCTCAACAGCAGCGCCTCGGGTGAGGCGGAAATGCGGAAGATGGAACAGGAGAAGGCCCTGGAGGGGTATGGCGAGATCGAGTCGCTGGCAGTGCAGCTCGAACGGCTCTGCAATGGTCTGATGGGTCGGGAGGTGGAGTCGATACGGCAGTTGGCGCGCTCCAACAAGAAGACTCTGATTCTTCAGGTGTCCGGCCTGATCGCCTTCAGCCTCATGCTGGTCGTGTTGTTTATGGTCCTGATCATCAAGCCGGTGCATCAGCTGGACAGGGCCATCGAGCGACTGGGGGAGGGCGACTTTGCGACCCCGATCGCGGTAGCCGGTCCCAAGGATCTTGAGACCTTGGGCGGCAAGCTGGACTGGCTGCGCAAACGGCTTGACACCCTGGACCGGGAAAAGGTGCGAATGCTGGCCCATATCTCCCATGAGCTGAAAACGCCGCTCTCGTCCATCAAGGAGGGCGCCGGCCTGCTCAAGGAAGGCCTGGTCGGGCCCTTGAGCAAGAGCCAGGAGGAGGTGGTGTCCATCTTGGACAGCAACTGCACCAAGTTGCAGAAGCTCATCCAGAATATCCTTGATTTCAACATGGCCCAGGCTCGGGAAGCGCCTCCACAGATCGAACAGGTGCAGCTGGACCGACTGGTCGAGGAGGTGGCCGAGGACCACCGCAACGCCATGCTCGCCCGCAAGATCAGTTTTTCCACCACTCTGGAAGCGGTGGCCGTGGACGGCGATCGGAAGCAGCTGCGCACCGTGCTCGACAACTTGCTCGGCAATGCGGTCAAATTTATCCAGGATGGCGGGGCGATCAAGGTGTTCCTGCGGCGGAAGGGCAACAAGGCCCATGTGATCGTCGAGGACAACGGCCCGGGCATTGCCGAGGAGGATCGAGCGCAGATTTTCCTGCCCTTTTTTCAGGGTAGTCAAAAAAATAGATCGATTGTCAAGGGTTCTGGCTTGGGACTTGCTATAAGTAAGGAGTATGCGCAGAATTGCGGCGGCACGCTCCGCCTTCTGCCCAGCAGCCAGGGCGCCCGATTTTCGTTAACCCTGCCGTGTGCAGAGGAGAGGGTGTCATGACGAGGTGGTGGATGATTGCGGGTATGGTCTGCCTGTTGTCCGGCGGCTGCGCGCCCAGCGAATCGCAGCTTCCTCCCGAGGAACCGCGGCCGCAACTTGTGGTCCAGCCGACCGGCGCCGAGAAGGTCCTTGCCTGTGTCCAGGAGACCAGGGCGCTGTCCCGCTCGGCCTTCAAGGAGGCCTATGGGGCTGCCTCGAAACAGGCGGCGGCTGACGATGACAGCGGCCCTTCGTTGCGCCTTGTCTGCCTGAGCCTGCATGAGTTTGCGCGGTACAGGCAGTTCAAGGCCGGGGTCGAGACCATGGAGAACTACCTGACCAGCCACCCGGATGAGGCCGGGGGGATGGGGGGATTGCTACTGCTCCTGCAGCGGCTGGACAGGGAAAAGTCCGCGAAATGGGCCCAGCAAAGCAGGTGGATTGAGGAGAAGGACGGACTTGTGGAGGAAAACAAGGCCTTGCTGGAACGAAATGGGCAGCTGGAAAAGACTGTCGAGCAGGATCAGGGGCGGATCCGAGATCTGCAGACCCAGATCGAACAGCTGAAGAACATCGAGAATATCATCAAGCACAGGGATCGGTAAGCATGGGACAGCATCAATACAGGGTACTGCTCGTTGACGACGAGGCAGACCTGCTGCGGTTGTGGCGGTTGCGCCTGGAGAGCAAGGACTACGAGGTGGCGGTTGCCGGCAGCGGCGAAGAGGCCCTGGCCGTCTTTCACGTGTTCAAGCCGGATGTGGTCCTTACCGACCTGCGCATGCCGGGCATAGACGGCCTGGCCCTGTACGAGGCCATCCGTCGGCAGAACAAATCCGTGCCCGTCATTATCATCACTGCCCACGGTTCGATCCCCGAGGCTATCGAGGCCACCCGGCAAGGGGTTTTTTCCTTTCTCACCAAACCGATCGAGGGCTCCGCCCTGTTGCAGGAGGTGGAAAAGGCCATCGAGATGACCGGTGGCGGCGGTGTGGGGAGCATGGAAGACCGCGAGGAGTGGCGGCAGGACATCATCAGCCAGAGCGCGATCATGGAGGAACTGCTCTCCCGCGCCAAACTCGTGGCCGAGACCGATTCCACCGTGCTCATTCGGGGCGAGAGCGGCACCGGCAAGGAACTGCTGGCCATCGCCATTCATCGTGCCAGCCACTTCAAAAAGGGGCCGTTCATCCCCGTCAACTGTACCGCCATCCCCGAAACCCTGCTGGAATCGGAACTGTTTGGACACGTCAAGGGCTCGTTCACTGGTGCCATGAAGAGCTATGCTGGCCTGTTCCAGTCGGCCCATAACGGTACCTTGTTTCTTGATGAGATCGGCGACATGCCGATGCACATTCAAGTCAAACTACTGCGCGTCCTGCAGGACCGGCATATCCGACCGGTGGGCAGTTCCCGTCCGGTGCCGGTCAACGTGCGCATCATCTCGGCGACCCACAGGGACCTGGAGGAGGCGATTGCCGACAGCTCCTTCCGAGAAGACCTGTTCTACCGCCTGAATGTGGTCAGTCTGGAACTGCCGCCCCTGCATAAACGCAAGGAGGATATCCCGCTGCTGGCCGATCATTTTCTCTCCCTGCTCACCGAGCGAGGCGACGGTCATGAGCGGAAATTCACCCCCGAGGCTATGCAGGTGCTGGTTGAGGCGCCATGGCCTGGCAATGTCCGGCAGTTGTACAACGTGGTCGAAAACGCGGTAGCCCTGGCCACTTCGACCTTGATATCCGAAGACCTGCTCTTTGACGCCCTGAAACAGCAGCAGAAGAAGATCCTGTCGTTGGCCGAGGCGAGACGGCAGTTTGAGCAGCAGTATTTGATCCAGCTCCTGCAGGCGACCCGGGGCAACGTCTCCCAGGCGGCCAAGATGGCCGATCGCAACCGGACCGACTTTTACAAACTGCTCAACCGGCACCATATCGTGCCGGCGCTGTACAAGGAGTGACTGTCCCCGCGCTGCTGTCTCTTTTAAAAGACAGCTGATTTAGGCCGGAAGCGGTTGTTCGGCCGAGAGCAGAGGGGGCGGGGCGGGCTTTTGCTGTTTCTTTTTGGAGACGGTCAGCCCGGGCGCTTGCCTGATCGTCCGTGTGGGGGAAAAGGCTGGCAGGATGGACAGCTGTAGGTGGCCCGGCCGGCCAGCGCTGTTTTTTCGATGGCCCGGTTGCAGCGGGGGCAGGGCAGCCCCTTGCGGCCGTAGACATTGAGTTGGAACTGGAAATACCCCGGGTTGCCGCTGGCGCCGAGAAAATCGGCAATGGTCGAGCCGCCCGCCTCGATGGCTCGCTCCAGGATATCGATCGCGGCCGAAACGATCCGCTGCCAGTCGCCCCGAATGAGCACACCTGCCGGCGTCCGCGGGTGGATTCCGGCGGCAAACAGGGTCTCATTGGCGTAGATGTTGCCAATGCCGGCAATGAGTCGCGCGTTCATCAGCAGGGCCTTGACCGGCGTTTTCCTGCCCTGGGCCAGATGCAAGAGCCTGTCCGCGGTGAAATCCGGGCCCAGCGGTTCCAAACCTTCTCTGTGGGAAAACTCCTCCTCAAAGGCCGCCGCCTCCACCTCCGGCCAGACCACGATCAGGCCGAAGCGGCGACTGTCGTTGTAGCGCATCTCCGAACCGTCATCCAGTCGCAGCCGCAGATGGTCATGCCGGTGCAGTGGTGTTTCCCCATGCACAATACCGAATTTGCCGGTCATGCCCAGGTGGGCCAGCAGTACCGCACCGCTCTCCATACGAAACAACAGATATTTGGCTCGTCGGTCGATGGTCACGATCGTCTGGCCGGCAATGTGGCGCCACAGCAATTCGTGGGGCAGGTCGCAGCGCAATCGGTGTGTGCTCCAGGCAACCTCGATGATGCGCCTGCCGGTCAGAGAAGCGAGCAGTCCCCGCCGCGTCACCTCCACCTCAGGCAGTTCTGGCATGGTCAACCCCCACGGTGCAGGCGATCAGGTAGCCCTCGGTTTCAGTGATGCGCACCGTGACCGTTTCCGGTACCTCGTCGGCGATCTCGCACATGGCCGTCCAATATTCCGCCCCCTCCTTGACGGCGAAGGCAGTCAGCCTGACCCGGCTGAGGAAGGTTGCTTGGTCGGAAAGCAGGCCTTTCTTCACCGCCTCCTTGATGGACCACAGCGCGGTCAATCTGGTGAGCGGATCGGGGATGAGGTCCATGCCGGCAATCTCCTCGTCGGTGGCAAACTGCTCTCGCACCGAGAAAAGTTTTGCCGAGGGGTGTTGGATGTCCAGCCCGCAGGGACCGTCGCCCACCGTCAGGGCGGCAGCGAACCCTCGGCTGTGGGAGATGGACAGGGACGGAGCGAATCCGAGCGATCCGAAGGAGCGCACCCGGGGGCGGCCGTGCTCGTCAGGCACGATGGAAAAGTCGCCAAATGAAGACAGGTCGGGCTCGTTGTTGGCGTCGGCCAGGAGGGCGAGACTGTATTTGCCGGCCAGTCGGCCGCCCAGCCATTCGAGCCGGCGCTTGGGAAAGCGGAAACCGGCAAGGAGCGTGGCCTCGGCAGGCGAGAGCAGGCCGGTCAGCAGGTGCAGGGTGGCCTCTTCCGCAATCAGGGGCGCGAGAAGGTCGAGGTTGAGGAGGGCAATGCGTCCCGATGCGGGGGCAAGTGGTGTCATCCGGGCGGCGCGTGCCTGCATGTCGGCAAACAGGTTCCCCAGCGCCGGCGGGACAGGATGTGGGCAATGTGTTGTCATTCCCAAAGGATCCGGTATAATCGACCGCGCCTGCGATTCAGGCGGCAGGCTGTCCGGACGCACCGAGGTCGCCGCCCGAGGGATTCTGCAGGCGTCGCCGACCTGACCCGCATGGGATGGCCGATCAGCCCCCTGTTCAACCCGCACCACAGTAGACGTCCATGCCGACATTCAATGCCCTGACCTATTTCGACCTGGCGGTCGCCTTTCTCTTTCTCTTTTTCCTGACCCGGGGCGCCTGGATCGGGTTCATGCGGCAGCTGGCCGCTTTCTTTGCTCTGGTGGGGAGCTATTACCTGGCCGGCCAGTATGCGGCTGCATTCACCCCCCTGACCGAGCGGTTCGTCGACAACCCCAAGCTGACGTTCATCATCACCTTTGCAGGCATCTTTCTCGTGGCTGCCCTGACCTTCACTCTGATCGGCAAGGTGCTGCATCGGGTGATGCAGATTACCCTGCTCGGCTGGTTTGACCGACTTCTAGGGCTGTTGCTGGGCGGAGTCAAGGCCATGGTGATTGCCTCGCTGCTCTACATGCTCCTGGCTTCAAGCCTCTCCACCACCAACGACCTGCTGCGCCGATCCTGGTCCACGCCCTATCTCAAGGCCGGGGCAACGGTACTGCAGGCCCTCATCGACGATCCGCGCCTGCGGCAGTATTTTCAGCAGAAAGAGCCGGCCATCATGAACGAACTGCTGCCGAAGAAGACTGGCGAGGAGAAGCCGGCCAGCCAAGGCAATTCCTCCGCGCCCAGCCAATGAGGCTCGATCAGCCCCTGGCCTCCCGAAGCAGCTGATCCCGGTGCTGCTCGGCAAATTGGCGGACATCGTCCCGCCAGTCGGCCATGAGATTGAGGCCAGCGGCCTTGAGCCGGCTGTTTTCCAGGATGGAGTTGGCCGGCCGATGGGCCGGGGTCGGGTACTCGGCGGTGGTGCAAGGGACCATGGCGTAGGGTACGCCCATGGCGTCGAGGAAGAAGCGCGCCCCCTCGTACCAGGTGGACTGTCCCTCGGCGGTGGCGTGAACGATGCCGGTCAGGTCGCTGTCGAGCAGCCGTTCGATCTGCAGGGCCAGCCGCCAGGACCAGGTCAGCGAGCCATGCTGGTCGTTGACCACCTTGATAGTGCGGTTCGGATCGGCGATGGCCAGCCGGAGCATGGTTTTGAGGAAGTTTTTGTTGCCGATGCCGTAGAGCCAGGCGGTGCGGATGATGAGGTGGTTGTCGGTGGCCGCCTGCACCGCCAGGTCGCCGGCAAGCTTGCTCCTGCCGTACATGGACAGGGGATTGGGCGGATCAGGCTCGGTGTAGCAGTCCGGGGCCGGTCGCATGCCATCGAAAACGTAGTCGGTGGAGATCTGCAGCATGCGGCTGCCGTGGGCCTGGCACTGGCGGGCGAGCAGTTCCGGTCCGGTGGCGTTCACAGCCAGGCAGCGTTTCTGGTCGGTTTCGCAGGCATCCACGGCGGTATAGGCGGCGCAGTTGATGACCGCGTCCGGCTTGCAGGTTGCAAAGATGGAGGCGACCTGCCCGGCGTTGGTGATGTCGATCCTGGGCACGTCGCAGCAGGTGACGGTGTGGCGGCTGCCGAGGAGCTGGGTGCAGTCCTGGCCCAGCTGGCCGCCTGCTCCGGTGATGAGAATATTCATGATGTCAGGGTGTTGTCCTTGGGGAGTTGGTTTCGTTGAGCATGTCCATCAGGTACATGCCGTACTGGTTTTTCATCATCGAGGCGGCCAGTTGTTCGACCTGGCCGGCGTCGATGTAGCCCAGGCGAAAGGCGATCTCCTCCAGACAGGCAATCTTCAGCCCCTGCCGGTCCTGCACCGCCTGGACGTAGCTTGCCGCCTGCTGCAGCGATTCATGGGTGCCGGTGTCGAGCCAGCAGAACCCGCGGCCCAGCAACTCCACGGTCAGCGTGCCCTGTCCGAGGTAGTGGGTGTTGACGTCGGTGATCTCGAGTTCGCCCCGGGCCGAGGGCTTGATGGACCGGGCAACCGAAACGACCTGGCTGTCGTAGAAATACAACCCGGGCACGGCATAGCGCGATTTGGGCTGTTTGGGCTTTTCCTCGATGCCGATCACCCGGTTGTCCCGGTCGAACTCGACCACGCCGTAACGCTGGGGATCCTTGACCAGGTAGCCGAAGATGATGCCGCCGTCGGTGAGGCTGGCGCAGCGGCGGACAATGCCGGCAAAGTTGTGGCCGAAAAAGATGTTGTCGCCCAGTACCAGGCAGACCGAATCACCATTGATGAATTGCTCGCCGATGAGAAAGGCCTGGGCCAGCCCCTCGGGGCGGGGCTGCTCGGCATAGTTGAGGTTCAGGCCGAGGTGGGCGCCGTCGCCAAACAGTTCCTTGAACCGGGGCAGGTCCTGGGGGGTGGAGATGATGAGAATGTCGCGGATGCCGGCCAGCATGAGCACCGACAGAGGGTAGTAGATCATCGGTTTGTCGTAGACCGGGATCAACTGCTTGCTGATGACCCGGGTCAGCGGGTACAGTCGTGTTCCCGATCCGCCCGCGAGAATGATGCCTTTCACTGTGTTCTCCTGGAGAAATGAGGCAGGGAATGGTTGCCAGCAGGCGATGGCCTGTGATACCTTGCAGAGGTTGCGCCCTGCATTTGGGCTGCAGGTATATACTCCATTTTCCGGTTTCTTACAAACCTGCTTTCGGTGGTAGGCCTCGATGGCCTGTTCCAGTGGTACTGTACCAACCCTGAGGTCCGTGCCTCCGGTTCATCGGAGACTGCCGCACCGTATTCCCAAACCCTTAAACGCCGCTGTTCATGATTCGAGCCTGCGTTTCCCTTCATCCAAAGTCAACGAGGTTATCCGTGGCAATACAACCCATTATCCTGGCCGGCGGCACCGGCTCGCGGCTCTGGCCGCTCTCACGCGAACTCTACCCCAAACAAGTGCTCAACCTGGTAGGCGACCTGTCACTCTTGCAAACCACGGTGCAGCGGGTGGGGGCCCTGCGAGGTGCGGTGGCGCCGATCATCGTGGTCGGCGAGGAGCATCGGTTCATGGCCAAGAACCAGATGGAAGATCTGGGGCTGTATGCCGATTTTCGCATTCTACTCGAGCCGCTGGGCAAGAACACGGCGCCCGCGGTCTGCGGCGCCGCCGCCTATGTGGTCGCGCAGGGCAGGGGAGACGATGTGCTCCTGGTGCTGCCGGCAGACCACATCATCGGCGATCCCGAGGCCTATGCCCGGGCGGTGGAGTCGGCCGTCGAACTGGCGCGGCAGGGCGACCTCGTCACCTTCGGCATCGTCCCCGACCAACCAGAAACCGGGTACGGCTACATCGCCCGAGGCGAGGGGGCGCGGGTCAGTGCGTTCATCGAAAAGCCGACCCTGGACAAGGCCATGGACTACCTGGCCGCGGGTGGCTACCTTTGGAACAGCGGCATGTTCGCCTTCACCGCCGAGACCCTGCTCGCCGAGATGCGCCTGCACGCGCCGGAGATCGTCGAGTGCATGCTGGAGGCGGTCGAACAGGGGACACCCGACGGGCTGTTCTTCCGCTTTGCCGCCGACATCATGGCGCGCTGCCCAGCGGATTCCATCGATTACGCCCTGATGGAGAAGACCGACAGGGCCGCCGTGGTTGAAGCCGATATCGGCTGGAGCGATATCGGTTCCTGGCGGGCCCTGTGGGAGATGTCGGCCAAGGACGGGCAAGGGAATGCCGTTCGCGGCGACGTGCTCATGGTCGATGTGGAGAATTCGCTGATCCGGGCTGAGGACAGGCTGGTGACCGCCATTGGCCTGCGCGACACCTTGGTTGTCGAGACCGCCGACGCGGTGCTGGTTGCCCCTCTGGACCGCTCCCAGGATGTGAAGGAGATCGTGACCCGGCTGAAAAAAGAAAAGCGGGACGAGTTCCTCATCCACCGGACAGTGTACCGTCCCTGGGGCAGCTACACCACCCTGGAGATGCACGACCGGTTCCAGATCAAACGGATCACGGTCAAGCCGGGAGGCCGCCTCTCGCTGCAGATGCACCACCACCGCCACGAACACTGGGTGGTGGTCACCGGCACGGCCAGGATCCAAAATGGCGAGCAGTCGTTTCTTCTCAAGGAGGACGAAGCGACGTACATCCCCAGCGGCACGATGCACCGGCTGGAAAATCCCGGCGTCATTCCGCTGGAGTTGATCGAGGTGCAGATCGGCAGCTATCTCGGGGAAGACGATATCGTCCGATTCGATGACGAGTACGGACGTTTGCAGGCATAACGGCCCGGGCTGCGGAGGCCTCGGGCCGGAGGCTCAGGCGTCCGTCATCGGCAGTGGATGTCTGATGGTGTCGTTGGCGTAATGCTCGTGAAAGGCTGTCACATATTTGTCGAGAATGCGTTTGTCATGATCGGAAAGATGAAAGAATTCAACACCATTCTGATGTCGGCCTGAGGCCTGGGCGGTGTAGACAATCCTGCCCATGACGTCGATCAACTGCTCCTGCAGGCCGAGGGTGATCATCACCTGCTGTCCCTTGGGCAGCGGCCGGTGCGTTTCCATGAGAATCCCGCCTTTGCTGACATTCAGCGTCCTTGCCATGGAGTACTCCCCCAGTCTTCCCTGCTCATCCACCACAAGGTAATCAAGCAGGTTGAGTGATTCAGGCCGGAGGTAATGTCTGCGTTCGGTGGTCATTGCGGCGCCTGTGCGGGATGTGTGCCCGGTGTTTCTTGATTGGTCTGTTGTCGTGTCTGGAGGGGCCAGGTTGGTCGCGCTGCCCTGCAACCCGTCGAGCGACCCTGAGGCTGGTGAAAGCCCTGGCCTGTCGCGTTTGCAACCTGTCTTAATTTTTTACCCCCACCCACCCGTTTTGTCAAACCCGGCGGCAGAAAAAGAAAGAACGTTTTTGTTTGATTTTTCTGCTGACGTGACAATTTTGTCGCGATTGTTACTTGCATCCGCACGGCGACACATTCTGTTTTTCTAATTGATATCAAGTTGTTGTTGGGCAGGATGTATTTTGGCATTGTTTTTGAGATGTCAGGGTGCGGCATGGCGAGGGGCGGATCCTTTGCCCGGATCCCATGGGTGCAAGCGAGTGTCAGGCTGTGGTCATGGCCACTGCACTCAGCCATTTTGCAATGGAAAAACAGGGTGTTGGCCTGGGGAGAAAGCTGCTGTCGCCACTCGGGGGCGGCGCGCGGGAGAAGTGGCGGCCGCCTGTATGGCGCTGGATTGGGGCCGGATTCGCTAAGGGAAAACAATTCTGTAGGGCATGGGAGCAGGGATGATCAACGGTGCGGATACAGCGTTCATACTGGCGGCGGCAGGTCTTGTCTTGCTCATGACTCCGGGCCTGGCCCTGTTTTATGCTGGCATGGTCAGGAGCAAGAATGTGCTCGGCACAATCATGCAGAGTATGATCCTTATTTCCCTGGTCTCCCTAGAGTGGGTCTATATCGGCTATTCCATGGCCTTTGGCCCGGACTGGCACGGCCTGATCGGCAACCTGAGCTGGGCCGGCCTGCGCGGGGTGACCAGTGCCCCCAGCGACACTTACGCCACCACCATTCCGCAGACGGTATTCATGATTTACCAGTGCATGTTTGCGGTCATCACCCCGGCGCTCATTGCCGGCGCCTTTGCCGAACGGGTCAGGTTCCGCGCCTTTGTTGCCTTCAGCCTGCTCTGGGCCGTCCTGGTCTACAACCCTGTCTGCCACTGGGTCTGGGGCAGCGGCGGCTGGTTGGCCAAGCTGGGCGTGGTCGATTTCGCCGGCGGCCTGGTGGTGCACGCCACCTGCGGCGTGGCCGCGCTGGCGTCAGTGCTGGTCATTGGACCGCGAAAGGGCTTCGGCCACACCAATTTTCTGCCGCACAACCTGCCCATGACCATGCTCGGCACCGGCCTGCTTTGGTTCGGCTGGTTCGGCTTTAACGGCGGCAGTGCGCTCGCGGCCAACGAGGTGGCGGCCACGGCCTTCGTCGCCACC
>JBGSPP010000215.1:0-10743 GCA_041738515.1 Desulfobulbus sp. | reverse complement strand
CGTGGCCGTTCGCTGCGGGAGGCAGCAGTCGTTCGCGGCGCCGGTTGCGGCCACTGGTCGTCAATGGCGGCGGTGATCTCCAGCACCGGTTTGCCGATGACGCCGAACTTGCCGCCGCGGATGGTGCGGGTGGAAAGGATGAGGGCATCCGGGCCGAGCGCCTCCTTGACCATTTTCAGGCCGCTGGCCATGTCTTTTGCTTCAAAGACCCTAACTTGCATGGATGGTCACCGTACCGATGGATTGAATGCGGATCTGGGTGGTAATCTCGTTGTGCGACAACACGGCCAGGTTGGGAAAGTAGCGCTCGGTCAGGCGGCGCACATGCGGCCGGATCTGCGGCGGCACCAGCAGAACCGGCTGACCGCCGGCGGCGGAGGCTATCACGCGGCCCAGGCTGTCGATAATCTTCTGGGCGGTGGCAGGGTCCAGAGCCAGGTAGCTGCCGCGCTCGCGGTGCTGGATGGCGGTCTGGATAGCCTCTTCCGCCTTGCGGTCCAGGGTGATGACCTGCATGGTGCCGTCGCCCTGGATGTAGGCGGCGGAGATCGAGCGGGCAATTCCATGGCGGACATACTCGGTGAGCACCTCGGTGTCCTGGGTCATGGGCACGTAATCGGCCATGGTCTCGAGGATGGAGCGCAGGTCGCGGATGGAGACACCCTCACGCAGCAGGTTCTGCAGCACCCGCATGATGTTGCCCAGGCTGAGCACGTGCGGCACCAGTTCCTCGACCAGCTTGGGATAGCTCTTGCCCAGGTTGTCGATCAGGTTCTGGGCCTCCTGCCTGCCGAGCAGTTCATGGGCATGCTGCTTGATCACCTCGCTGATGTGGGTGGCCATGACCGTGATGCAGTCGACCACGGTGTAGCCGGCGATCTGGGCGCGTTCGCGTTTGTCCTCGGTGATCCAGATGGCCGGCAGGTCGAAAGCCGGCTCCCGGGTGGCCAGGCCCTTGATGGTCTCGGTCACCAGTCCCGGATCCATGGCCATGTAATAGCCGGGCATCATCTCGGCGGTGGCGATGACGACGCCCTTGAGGCTGAGGGTGTACTGGTTGGGGTTGAGCTGGAGGTTGTCCTTGATGTGAATCGGCGGCACGATGAAACCGGTGGACACCGCGAACTGCTTGCGGATCGACTGGATGCGGGTGAGCAATTCGCCGTCCTGGGCCGCATCGACAAAGGGGATCAGGCCGTAACCGACTTCGAACTCGATCAGATCGACGTTGAGCATCTTCTCGTAATCCTGATCCGGCTTGACCGGGAGCTCGGGGCGCTCGACCACCACTTCCTCCTGCTGCCGCGCCTGATCGCTCTTGTCGAGCCGGTAGGCGGCAAAGGCCAGGCCAATGGAGATGATCAGGAAGGGAATGAAGGGCATGCCCGGGATCAGGGCGAAACCCAGCAGAATGAACGAAACCACCCAGAAGGCCTTGGAAAACCGGGTGAACTGCTGCTTCAGTTCGGTGCCGAAATCTTCGTGACCCGAGGACCGGGTGACCAGCATGCCGGCGGCAGTGGAGATGATCAGGGCAGGGATCTGCCCGACCAGGCCGTCGCCCACGGTGAGGATAGTGTAGTTCTTGGCCGCCTCGGCCATGGGCATGCCTTTTTGCAGAACGCCGATGATGAAGCCGGCGCCGACGTTGATCATGGTGATGATGATGCCGGCAATGGCGTCGCCGCGGACGAACTTCGAGGCGCCATCCATGGCCCCGTGGAAGTTGGCCTCGTTGGCGATCTCCTCGCGTCGTCTGCGGGCGGTGGTCTCGTCGATCAGGCCGGCGTTGAGGTCGGCGTCGATGGCCATCTGCTTGCCGGGCATGGCGTCCAGGGTGAAACGCGCCGCCACCTCGGCGATGCGGCCCGCACCCTTGGTGATGACAATGAAGTTGATGATCACCAGAATGACGAAAATTACCAAGCCAACCACATAGGAGCCGCCGACCACGAACTGGCCGAAGGCCTCGATCACCGAGCCGGCCGCGTCCATGCCCTCGTTGCCGTGGAGCAGGATCAGTCGGGTGGAGGCGACGTTGAGGGCCAGCCGGAACAGGGTGGTGGTCAGGAGAATCGAGGGGAAGATCGAGAACTCGACCGCCTTTTCGGTGTACAGGCTGATGATCAGGATGAGGATGGCGATGGTGATGCTCAGCGACAGGCAGATGTCGAGGATCATCGGCGGCAGCGGGATGATCATCAGCATGAGGATGCCGATGAGTCCCAGCGAGGCCATGATGTCGCTGCGCTGGAGCAGGTCCTTGGGATGGATCCTGCTGAGCAGCGTCTGTATTACCGTTGCTTCCACGTATTACTTGAATCCTTTGAGCGAGTAGACATAGGCGAGGATTTCCGCCACGGCCCGGAACAGATCCTCGGGGATCATCTGGCCGACTTCCACTCTTGAATGCAATAACCTTGCCACAGGCGGGTTTTCCACCAGGGGGACGTCATGCTCGCGGGCGATTTCGCGGATGCGCTCCGCCAGCAGTTCCTGGCCCTTGGCCACGACCACCGGGGCATCCATCTCGCCGGCCGTATACCGAATGGCCACGGCGATATGGGTGGGGTTGGTGATGACCACGTCGGCGCCGGGCACGGCGGCCATCATCCGGCGGCGGGCCATCTGCTGCTGGATGGAACGGATTTTTGACTTGATGTGCGGATCGCCTTCGGTCTCCTTCATCTCCTCCTTCACTTCCTGCTTGGTCATCTTCATCTTTTCCTCCATCTCCCAGCGGACAAAGCCGTAGTCGATGGCGGCGAGCACGATCATGATGGCCGCGACCTTGGCCATGACCAGGGCCGCTGTCCTGGCCAGGTAGAGGATGGTCTGCTCCACCGGAACCTCGCCCAGAATCAGGGCCTGCTCGAAGCCGTCGGCCACGGTCTTGAAGGCGATCCAGCCGATCAGGATCACCTTGAGCAGGGACTTGACCACCTCGAGCAATGATCGTTTGGAGAAGAACCGGGCCATGCCCTTGATCGGGTCGAGTTTGGTCAGGTCCGGCATCATCGGTTCGGCGGTGAACAGCCAGCCGATCTGCATGAAGGTGGCCAAAAAGCCGATCAACAGGGCAAAGGCAAACAGCGGCGCCAGGATTTTGCCCAGGCTGGCTCCAAGGTGATAGGCCATCTGCATCAGCGACAGCGGGCTGATGGCGAACTGGCCGCTGGCCTTCCAGAGAGAGGCGATCAGTTCTTGGAGTGAGTTCCAGAAGTAGGGGGCAAAGAAGAACCAGAACAGGAGCAGAAAGGTGAACATGGCGGCGGTCTGCACCTCCCGGCTCTGGGCAACCTGCCCCTTTTTGCGAAAATCGGATCGCCGTTTCGCGGTTGGGGATTCTGTCCGTTCGCCGGAGCCGCTGTCTTCCGCCATACGCTCTGGGGGGTTATGGGTGGAGAGGCAAGGGGATGGATGGAGGAAGGCACGGCGCCGTCCCCCCGATCATGCTCTGCAAAGAGCAGGCCGGAACCGGAGGAGAAGCGGGCAGGGGGGTATCCGCCGGGATGGAACCGGCAAATCAGCGCAGCAGCTGGAGCAGGTTGATCAGGCCTTCCCCCATGGTGTCAAATTCACGGCGCAGGACCGAGAACATGCCATTGAGTGTCAGGCCGATGACGACAAACGAGATGCCGATGTTGATCGGGAAGGAGAGCATGAAGACGTTGAGCTGCGGAAAGACGCGGGCGAGGATGCCGAGCACCAGATTGGCGATGAGCAGCAGGGCCAGGATGGGGGCGCTGAACTTGACGCCAAGGACAAACATGTGGCTGGCCATGCGCATCAGTTCATCGACCGCGCCAGCTGAAAAATCAAGCAGCCCTGGCGGGAGCAGGACATAGCTCTCGACGATCAGGCGGAAAAAATAATGATGCCCGTTCAGGGCAAGGAAGGCGAGCAGGGCGAGCACATTGATGAACTGACTCATCAGGGAGAGCTGCTGGGTGGTCTGGGGATCAAAGATGTTGGCGGCGGCAAACCCCATCTGGTAGCCGATGACCGTGCCGCCGAAGGTGATGGCCGTGAACACCAGCTGGGCCACCAGGCCGATGAGCACGCCGATGAGAACCTCGTTGACGATCAGCAGGCCAAAGGAGGCCAGGGTGAAGTCAACTGTGGGGGTGTGCGGGGCCATGGCCGGGAAGAGCAGCAGGGCGGTGGTGAAGGCCAGGATGACCTTGCTCTGGGCCGAGATGCCGCTGCCGGCAAAGGCCGGGATGGCGGCGATCAGGGCGATGACCCGGGCCAGGCAGAGGAGGAAATTCTGAAACTGATCGATCGGGACCAGATATGGATCCATGGCGAGATGGCCGGCGCCGGCCTCCTACTGTCCCACGGTGGCGATCTGGGAGATAATGCCGGTGGTGAAGGTGACCAGCAGTTCGATGATCCAGGGGCCGAAAATCAGCAGACTGAGGAAGACTACCACGATTTTGGGGATAAAGGTCATGGTCTGCTCGTTGATCTGGGTCGCGGCCTGGAAGATGCTGATCACCAGGCCGACCACCATGGCGGCAAGCAGCATCGGCGCCGAGGTGAGGAGCACGGTTTCCACCGCCTTGCGGCCGATGTGGATGACGGTTTCCGGGGTCATGGAAGGCCTCGCGGGTCAGAACGGGTTACGCTTCAGCCGAAGCTCTTCATCAGGGAGCCGACCACCAGCTGCCAGCCGTCCACCAGTACGAACAACAGCAGCTTAAAGGGCAGGGAGATGACGATCGGCGGCAGCATCATCATGCCCATGGACATCAGCACCGAGGAGACCAGCATGTCGATGACCAGGAAGGGAACGTAGATCATGAACCCCATCTGGAAGGAACGCTTGAGCTCGGAGAGCATGAAAGCCGGGATCAGGATCATCGAGGAGAGATCCTTCTTCTCCGCCGGCTGCTCCTCCTTGGTGATGTCGATGAACAGCTGCAGCTCGCTCTCCTGGACCTGGGAGAACATGAAGTCGCGCATCACCTCCACCGACCGCTGCATGGCCTGCTGCTGGGTGATCTTCTCGGCCATGTAGGGCTGCAGGGCTTCGGTGTTGATGGTGTTGAAGGTTGGGGCCATGATGAAAAAGGTGAGAAACAGCGCCAGTCCCAGCAGGATCTGGTTGGGCGGCGTGCTCTGGGTGCCCATGGCCTGGCGCACGAAGCTGAGCACGATGATGATGCGGGTGAAGGCGGTGGTCATCAGCAGGATGGCCGGCGCCACCGAGAGGACGGTGAGGACGAACAGCACCTGCAGGGCGGTGGAGACCTCGGCCGGGGTGGCCGCGTCCTTGACGCCCAGGGACAGGGTCGGCACTGTCACCGCCGCAGCCAGGGCAGGGGCGAGCAGCACGAGCAGGAAGACGGCTGCTGCCGGTGGCTTCATTGCTGCTGCTCCGCCAGCACCTGGCTGAACTCCGGTTGCGCCTCGCCGGCCTTGGCCGGGACCTCGGCCAGCAGGTGAATGCCGGCGGCGCTGACCCCCAGCAGGTATTCCTGCCCGCGCACCTCCACCAGGGCCAGGGTCGATTTGGGCATCAGTGGCCGCATGGCGACGATGTTGATGGCGTTGCCGCCGGTCTTGCCCAGGAAGAGCCGTCGCCGAGCCAGCCCGTAGATGGCCAGGATCAAGCCGACAACCACCAGCAGGGCCCAGGTCATCTGCAGCACCGCTGAACCCATGGAGAGGGTTTCCGTGGCCTGGGCCGTGTTCGGCAGGAGGACGGGCAGCAGGAAGACGACCGCGCGCATGGTTTATCCCAGTTTCTCCAGCCGGTCGGTCTGGCTGACTACTTCGGTCAGCTTGATGCCGAACTTGTCGCCCACCCTGACCGCCTCGCCTCGGGCGATGAGCCGGGCGTTGACATAGAGGTCGAGGGGTTCGCCGGCCAGTTTGTCCAGCTCGACCACATAACCTTCGCCCATCTGCAACAGGTCCTTGAGCAGAATTCTGGCCCGGCCCACTTCCACGGAGACCTGTAGGGGTACGTCGAAGAGAAACTCCAGGTCCCGGGTTACCTGCTCCTGGCCGTTGCGTCGAGGGCCGGAACCGGCGTCTTCGCGCAGCAGCTCGGCCGTTTCCTCGGGCTTGAGGGTGTGCGCCGCCTGCTGGCCGGATGCGTCAACTGTCGCCATGGATGCCTCCTAATCTGTTGCTGTAGCGGCCGGTCACATGAAAGGCCCGCTTGCCGTTGCGCTCGCCGGCAATGGCGAGAAAGAGCGGCTGGTCCTCGACCATGATGGTCAGCGGCTGGTCCGGATTGTACGGCAGGTTGATGATGTCGCCCGGCTTGAGGGCCAGGAGTCTGCGGATACTCATGTTGATCTGGCCAGAGCGTGCCGAGACCTCACTTTCCACTTCCAGTACCTCGTGGGCGAAAAACTTGGCCCAGTTGGCGGAAGCGGCCTGGGACACGGTGACCAGGGCCTTGAACTTGTCGCGCAGCGGTTCCAGGGTGAGATAGGGGACAATGAAGCGCATCTGGCCGACATGCTCGCCGGCGATATTGATGTTGAACCGGGTAACCAGGACCTCGGTGTCCGGATCGACGATGCTCACCAGGCGGTAGTTGTTCTCCACCTTGGTCAGGTAGGCCAGCATTTCGACGATTGGCTTGAACGCCTTCTGCAGTTCATTGGAGATGGCGTTCATAGTCGTCTTGAGGATAGCCATCTCGATGGTGGTCAGGTGCCGGTCCGGGGTCAGCGATTCACTGGACTGGGCTGAGCCGAGCATGATCTCGAGCAGGGAAAACGACAGCAGACTGTCGAAATGGAACAGGCCGCCGTATTTGAGCGGGGTGATGGTGTAGATGCCAACCGCCCCCTGGTTTTCCAGGTCCTGCAGGCTCTGCTGGAAGGAGTTGGTCACGATGGCTTCCCGTTCCACCGTGAAGTTGCGCTGTAGGGTGTTGGTCAGGTTGATGCCGAAGTTGCGGGAAAAGCTGTCGAGGATGATGTCCAGGTTGGGAACGCGCATCTCGCCGCTGTCATGGCCGCGTTCATAGGTACGGAACAGATCGATGTCGTGGGCATGGACCAGGCGGCCGGGTTTGCTCGGGCCGTCCTCGATGAAATCGGTGGAGATCTTGCCGGCCTTGATGGCCGAGAGCAGATCAACGATCTCCTCCCTGGTGAGTATCGGTTCCATGCGGATTACTGAACCACGAAATCGGTGAGATAGACGTTGTTGACCTTGCCGCTCTTGAGAAACGAGTTGATCTTGCTCTTCAGTTCCGCCTTGACCTGATTCTTGCCCTGGATGTCCTGCAGTTCCTCGAAGGTCTTGTTGCCGATGAGCAGCAGGATGGCGTCGCGGATCTGGGGCATGCGTTTGGTGACCTCATCCAGGGTGGTGTCCTTGTCCAGTTCGAGGGAAAGCGATGCCTTGACATAGTGGGGAGTGTCCGTGCCGATGATGTTGACCACGAACTCCTTGATCTCCACCATAGGGCCAACCTTGGCATCGTCCGGCACCGCATTGACCAGGGCTGCGGCCTTGCTTTCCTCGGCCTTTTTCACCTGCGCCGGCTTGAGAACGAGGAAATAATACCCTGCCCCGCCACCGGCCAGAAGGAGGACGAGCGCGGCGGCAATGATGATGATCAGCTTTTTCTTGCCGCCGCTCTTTCCCGTCTCTTCCTTCGCTTTTTCCTTTTCGGCCATGGTTAATCCTCGTGTGGTTGTTGCTTAGAAGGGGATTGGGGAGGCCTGCTTGCTGTCCTGATCAGCGGGCCGGTTGCTGCGCAGGACGAAATCGACCCGCCGATTCTTGGCTCGGTCTTCCTCCGAGGCGTTGGGCGCAATCGGTCGGCTGTCGCCGTAGCCGACGGCTGACATCCGGTCCAGGGCAAACAGGTCGCCGCGGTGATAAAAGGCCAGGACCGCCACGGCGCGGTCAACGGACAGGTCCCAATTGGTTTTCTGGCCGATGCCCAGGGGGGTGCTGTCGGTATGCCCTTCAATGCGCATGGTCATGGGCAGGGGTCTGATGATATCGGCGATCTTGCGCAGCACCGGATACGAGGCCGGGTTGATGGTGGCCTGCCCCTTTTCGAAGATGACCGACTCGTGGATGCGCAGAACAATGGAATCGCTGTCTTTCTGCATGGCCTCGACCTGGGCGTCGAGTTTGGTCATCTCGATGTCGGTCTTAATTCGCTTGAAGTGTTGGATGGGCGTCTGCCTGGGGATGGGGGTCATCTTGGCCTTGGGCGGCGAAGGAAGTATCGGAATTGAAAAAGGAACGGGTGCGGCCTTGGTGCTCCAGCCAAAGGCTTCCTCGATCGAGGTTTTTGCCTGCACGAACTTGGTCGGGTCCATGCTCGCCATGGTAAGGAGGAGAACAAAAAAGGTGAGCAGCAGCGTCACCAGGTCGCTGTAGGTCGCCATCCACATAGGCAGCCCGGGGGGCGGGCACTCCGGTTCCTTGGCCATAGGTCTACCGCCGTATTATTTATTAAACACCGATTCGCGTTTCTTGGGGGCAATGTAGGCGTGGAGTTTCTGTTCCATGATCCGCGGGTTTTCCCCGGCAAGGATCGATTCCATGCCCTCCGTGATCACCGTTTTCTGAAGGATTTCGGTCTTTGACCGGGTTTTCAACTTGCCGGCCATTGGAATGAATAGGATGTTGGCCAGGACCGCACCGTAGAAGGTGGTGAGCAGGGCCACGGCCATGGCCGGGCCAATGGCCGCTGGGTCGCTCATGTTCTGCAGCATCTGCACCAGGCCGATGAGCGTACCGACCATGCCCATGGCCGGGGCGATGGCGCCCATGGTGTTCAGGATCTCGGCGCCGTTGCTGTGGCGGGCGGCGATATTGTCGATCTCGACCAAGAGCATGTTCTTCAGGTCGGTCGGTTCTTGGCCGTCCACAGCCATCTGCAGGGCCTTGACCATGAACTTGTCCTCGGTGGAGTCAATGGAATCCTGGAGCGAGAGAATCCCACCCTTGCGGGCCTTGTTGGCGAACTCCATCATCTGGGCGATCAATTTGTTGGTATCCGCCTCCTTGATCAGTACCGTTTTTTTGAAAATGGCGATGGTACCGAGGACGTCGGCCAGGGGAAAGTTGATCAAGATAACGCCCGCCGTGCCGCCGAACACGATGGCAATCGAGGGTACATCAATGAAGATGCTCAAGGGGCCACCCATGAGGATGGCCCAGATCATCAGGGCAAAGGAAATGACTATCCCGAGTATGGTTGCAATATCCATGCTTGCTTTTTAAACGTTGCCAACAGGTTGAGGGGAACGGTTGATATACCAATGGCCGAGTGTACAGAAAAACCTGGTCAATGGCAAGTTAGCAAGTTGAGTGCCAGCCGGAGGAAAGGAAAAGGACGTTGTGGGCGGAGCGCGGCTGCGCCGTCGGAAGCAAAAAAAAGGCCGCGCCGGGAATGCGTCCCGGCGCGGCCTTGAGTCGGAATATTGACTTTGCTTAGCGCTTGAGGTTGATAAGCTCGCCCAGCATCTCGTCGACCGTGGTGATGATTTTAGAGTTTGCGGAGAAACCTCTCTGCGTGGTGATCATTTTGACGAATTCCTGCCCCATATCGACATTGGATTGTTCAAGTGAATTGGTAAACAAGTTCCCTAATTCCGCCCCAGGCGTACCGACTCTGATTGTTCCGACTCCATCAGTGGCTCGAAAAAGGTTAGATCCAGCTAATTCAAGCTTTCCTGCATTCTGAAATTTCGCTAGTATCAATTGGGCAATATTAATAGACTTACCGTTTGAATATGTAGCAACAACAATTCCCTCGCCGTTAATAGCAACATCAGTTAATGATCCAGCGCCGTTTCCGTTTTGTTCCTGTCCAATAACAACAGACTCGCTGTTGTATTGAGTACAATTGAAATTTATATTCATTTGTTGTGGCTGTTGAGCGCCATTATCCCAATTTGGCAAGTTAATCATTTCTCCAATTATATCTGGTTTTCCGTCAAGATCTGCGTCAGGTAAATCTCCTACATTGTTGAATTGGAGGGGATTCGCTAGCACAGCAATGGGTAAAGCGTTGTCACCGTCAACGGTGTAACCCATATTCCATAAATTTGTGGCAGCATCAACATGCCTCCAATATACTGTTACTAAATGTGGATTGCCTAAAGAGTCGAAAATTTGAGAAGATGCTGAGTAATTGAAGGTTCCCTTATCTGCAGGATCAATTAAACCAGCACCAATCTCTGCTGATGCTGAATCAAGGTTCGTTGTGAAAGTCAATTCAGTTGTTGGATTTGCTGCTATTAAACCAAAATTATCTACTTGTACATCTGTTGGATCTAATGGGAGGAGTGTATTATTATCAACTGGGTCAAATAATTTTCCTTGAACTACATATCCTTCGGGGTTAACGAGATTTCCAGTTTTGTCAAAGTTGAATGAGCCAGCCCTGCTGTAATATATTGATTGGCTATCTTCCTCCCTGAGTACGAAAAATCCATTTCCTTCAATGGCTACATCTGTTCCAGATGATGTGGTTTCAAATGTTCCCTGGCTAAAGATATAATCGACGCTGGAGACACCAACACCTCGACCAACCTGTGAAGTTCCTCCGGAACCATTTATTGTACTTGATAAAAGGTCGGAGAAGACAGTTCGAGAGGCTTTGAATCCTAATGTATTCCCGTTGGCCAAGTTGTTGCCGATGACGCTCATGGCTTGGGAGTTGGCGTTTAATCCACTAATGCCGCTGAACATGGCGCTTTGGATGCCCATAAAACCCTCCTGCGTGGTCTATGAAAAATGGAT
>JBGSPP010000212.1:0-3582 GCA_041738515.1 Desulfobulbus sp. | reverse complement strand
AGCTGAATGCGCATAAGGTTGCCCACTGTGTGCTGCTTGACCGCCCCCACCATGCGCATGAACAGATTGTAGCCCTCGCGCTTGTACTCGTTGAGCGGATTCTTCTGACCGTAGCCGCGCAGGCCGATGCCCTCCTTGAGGTGGTCCATGTGCAGCAGATGCTCCTTCCACAGGGCGTCGACGATCTGCAGCACCACCATCCGCTCCAGCTGGCGGGTCTGCTCGACGCCGTTGCGCTCCTCCTGGCGGGCATAGCCTTCCACCACCGTGGCCTGCAGTTTCTCGGTCAGGCCGTCGCGATCGAGATCCTGCCGTTCCTCTTCCGGCCAGTCGAGGCGAAGGTTGAACAGCTGCAGGACCCGTTCCTCAAGGGCCGGCCAGTCCCACTCCTCGGCGGGCGTCTTGCCGGGGGCGAATTCCTCCGCCGTCTCCCGCACCAGGTCGGCCAGCATGTCGTCGACGATCGGGCGGATGTTCTCGCTCTCCAGCACTTCGCGGCGCTGGCTGTAGATGACCTCGCGCTGCTTATTCATGACGTCGTCGTACTCGAGCAGGTGCTTGCGGATGTCGAAGTTGTGGCCCTCGACCTTGCGCTGGGCGTTCTCAATGGCCCGCGAGACCATGGAGTGCTCGATGGGCTCGTCCTCCTCCATGCCCAGTTTGTCCATGATGCCGCCGAGCCGGCCGGAGCCGAAGATGCGCAGCAGGTCGTCCTCAAGCGACAGGTAGAAACGTGAGGTGCCCGGATCGCCCTGGCGTCCAGAACGGCCGCGCAGCTGGTTGTCGATGCGGCGGCTCTCGTGGCGGCTGGTGCCGAGGATGTGCAGGCCTCCCAGTTCGCGCACCCCTTCGCCGAGCTTGATATCGGTGCCGCGGCCGGCCATGTTGGTGGCAATGGTCACCCGTCCCTTCTGGCCTGCGCCGGCGACGATCTCGGCCTCGCGCTCGTGCTGCTTGGCGTTGAGCACGTCGTGGGGGATGCCCTCGCGGGTCAGCATGGTGGAGATCTTTTCGGAGATGTCGATGGAAATCGTGCCCACCAGGATGGGCTGGCCCTTCTCGTGCAGCTCCTTGATCTCGCGGACGATGTTGCGGTACTTGGCCTCCTGGTTCTTGTAGATGACGTCGGCATAGTCGATGCGGATCATTTTCTGGTGGGTGGGAATGACCACCACGTCCAGGTTATAGATCTTCTTGAATTCCGGGGCCTCGGTGTCGGCGGTGCCGGTCATGCCCGCCAGTTTCTTGTACATGCGGAAGTAGTTCTGGAAGGTGATCGAGGCCAGCGTCTGGTTCTCCTTCTCGATCTTGACCCCCTCCTTGGCTTCCAGGGCCTGGTGCAGGCCGTCGGAGTAGCGGCGGCCCTCCATGGTGCGGCCGGTGAACTCGTCGACGATGATCACGGCGCCGTTCTTGACGATGTAGTCGACATCACGGTGGAAGATGACATGCGCCTTCAAGGCCTGGTTGACGTGGTGCAGCTGGTTGATGTTGCGTGGGTCGTAGAGGTTGTCCACCTCCAGCAGCTCCTCGGCCAGGGCCACGCCTTCGTCGGTGAGCATCACCTGGCGGGACTTCTCCTCCCTGGTGTAATGCTCCTCGAACTTGAAGTGGCGCATGATGCGGTCCACCTTGAGATAGAGGTCGGTGGTCTGCTCGACCGGACCGGAAATGATCAGCGGCGTCCTGGCCTCGTCGATGAGAATCGAGTCCACCTCGTCGACGATGGCGTAGTGGAAGCCGCGCTGGCAATAATCTGCCAGCGCGAACTTCATGTTGTCGCGGAGATAGTCGAAGCCGAACTCGTTGTTGGTGCCGTAGGTGACGTCGGCGGCGTAGGCCTCGCGCCGCTCGGCGTCGTTGAGATCATGCAGGATGCAGCCGGTGGTCAGGCCAAGGAAGCGGTAAACCTCGCCCATCCACTGGAGGTCGCGGCGGGCCAGGTAATCGTTGACCGTGACTACGTGCACACCCTTGCCGGAAAGCGCGTTGAGATAGATCGGTGCAGTGGAGGTGAGCGTCTTGCCCTCGCCGGTCTTCATCTCCGCGATTCGGCCCTCATGCAGGACCATGCCGCCGATCAGCTGGACATCATAATGGCGCTCGCCCAGCACCCGCCTGGACGCCTCGCGGACCACGGCAAAGGCCTCGGGCAGGAGGTCGTCCAGGGTCGCGCCCTGGGCCAGCCGCTCCCGGAATTCGATGGTTTTGGCGGCCAGCTCGGCATCGGTCAACGGCTCGACCGTGGGTTCCAGCTCGTTGATCCGCCGCACGGCACGGCGGTACTGCTTGATTATCCTGTCGTTCTTGCTGCCGAAAATCTTGGCCAACATCCTTCCTATCATGCTCTCTCTCCCGCCAAGGGTTCGAAACCCTCGCGATGATTACTGGGGCCTACGTAGTCTTTTCTCAATCAGCGGCCGGCGCCGGGCGCGGGGTGGTGCGGATGAGCGCGTCCTCGTCGCAGTCGGGAAACTTGGAGCAGTGCAGGCAGTCGCTCCAGATCTTGTGGGGCAGGTTCTGCTTGTCCGTGTCTAGGAAGCCGAGCTTGCGGAAAAAGGCCGCCTGGTAGGTGAGCACAAAGACATTGTGGATCTCCAGGCTTTCGGCCTCGTCCAGACAGGACCCGACCAGCTGGGCGCCGATGCCGCTCTTCTGCCGCGATTCGACCACCGCCAGGCTGCGGATTTCGGCCAGGTCGTCCCAGCAGATGTGCAGGGCGCAAATGCCGAGAATCTCGCCGGCTTCCTCGTAGACCACGAAATCGCGCAGGTGGTCGTAGAGGGAACTGATGGAGCGTGGCAGCATCAGCCCTTTGGCGGCAAAGCCGGCCAACAGGGCGTGGATGGGGCGAACGTCGCCCATCCGCGCCGGACGAATGCGGCCAGGCCGCTGTGTCACAAGTGCATCACTCATAAAAAACTCCTTGCCTTCCCGAATGGTTGCCGCTGCCCCGACGGAGCAGCCGCATCCCGGGTTGCGGCGTCAGGCCTCTGCCGGTATCTCAGCGGGGCTAGCAAATCGTCGATAAAAGGACCAGTGGAGCAGACCAGCCGCCACACAGCAACCCAGCAGGATCAGATCGCCCGTCACCGAGGCGGGCCGAATGAGCATAAACATGCCCACAAACAACCCCGCCGCATAGGCTGTGGCCGACAGGGCCTCGACCCGCACCGCCGGCCAGTCCGGCAGTGTATCATGGATCAAATGGGTCAGCGGCCGGGCTGCCAGAAAATAGGAAAGGTAGCTCAGTCCGAGAAAGGGCAGGAATCCAAGCACCGCCCATGCCAGCACCGTGCCGAAGAGGGTATGGCTGGCCGAGGCGCCTTTCATCTTCAAGAGGATGATGATCGGCAGCACCACCACATGCGCCAGCAGGAACAGGAGCACGGGCGACAGGGCCGGCCCGTACAGTTTGGGATGGGCGGCCACATGGCCGGCGATCCTCTTGAACGGCGTCCACAGGCTGAACCTGGCGCCCCGGGATGGCGGTCTGCGCCGTTTGCTTTTGACCCGCTCCACTCTTCGGCCTATTCCACGTGCTTGCTGTTTGGCACCGGGGCGTTGCCCGGGGTTTGCGCC
>JBGSPP010000208.1:0-34311 GCA_041738515.1 Desulfobulbus sp. | reverse complement strand
CCATGCCGTCAATGTCATAGGCCAGTTTATGCCGCGCGGCCGCAAGGTTATGGAATTGTTGCTCGACTTCCAGGGGCGAATCGCAGACCGAGACCAGCGGGTTGACCGGAAAACCGAGCAGGGCGAGGTTCTCGAGCATCTCGTTCTGACCGGCCGCCGGCACGGCATCGCTGTTGCCGACACCGTAGACGAAAAATTCAAGCGGCCGCTGGGCCGTGACACGACTGTCCAGTTGCCGCAGCGATCCCGCCGCCGCGTTGCGCGGATTGGCAAAGGCTGGTTCGCCATCGGTCAGCCGCCGACGGTTGAGCTGCTGGAATCCCTCTTTCGACAGAAAAACCTCACCCCGGACATGCAATTCCTCGGGAGTCCTCCCGCCAGTCTCTGTCGTCAGACGCAGGGGGATGGAGCGTACGGTTTTCAGCTGGGCGGTGACATCTTCGCCCACGGAACCGTCGCCACGGGTTGATCCGACCTCGAACACGCCCCGGCGATAGACCAGATCCACGGCCAATCCGTCCAGCTTGGGCTCGGTGACGAAGCGGATGGCCTGGTCACTTTTCAGAAATCGCTGAATCTTGCCGGCAAACTCAGCAAATTCTGCCGAGCTGAAAATATTGTCCAGGCTGAGCATGGGCGAAACATGCCGCACTTCGGCAAAGCCTGGCAACACCGCGCCGCCAACCCGGTGACTGGGCGAATCGGCAGTGACCAGATCCGGATGGAGCGCCTCAAGTTCGAGCAGTCTGCGGAACAGCGCGTCGTATTCGCCGTCGGAGATGACGGGGTCGTCGAGCACATAATATTGGTGCGTGTGCAGCCGTATCTGCCGCCGCAGCGCCTCCAGTTCTTCGACCACCCCTATTTCCATCCGTTTACATATCCGCCAGCAGGACACCCGCTTTGGCAATGTTCTCCCGGTTCTCCTCGTCGATGAAGATCAGGATGGCCTCCTTGGGTTTGTTGGCTGCCTCGGAGATCACCTCGGTGACGCCCTTGGCAATCTTGCTCTTCTGTTCCTTGGTCAGCGTTCCGGCAACGCGTATGCTTACATAGGGCATGGTCATATCTCCTGATAGTGGTTTTTGGCGCGCCAGATTCAGCGCGTCGCTTTCCGCTGGTCGCGAACGGCGCTAGCGGGTATACATGGGTCCCCGGCATGGCCGAAAGAGCGGTTCACCTGCGATCCGTGCCGCGACAGTACCCCATTCGACCCGGGGTGAACCATATCAGAATTTTACTTTTTCGTCGATCAGGTTTATGTTCAGGCACCTGATGTTTCGCTCCTGGAGGAGGATCCAACCATGCATGTCATTGTCACCGGCGGCGCCGGCTACATCGGCAGTCACACCTGCCTGGAACTGCTGCAGGCAGGATACCTGGTCACGGTCATCGACAACCTCTGCAACGCCAGCCACGAATCGCTTGTCCGCGTCCAGCAGTTGACCGGGAAACCGATTACCTTCTTCGAGGTTGACCTGCTCGACATCGAAGGGCTGCGGCAGGTGTTCCGGCAGACTCCCGAGGCCACCGCTGTCATCCACTTCGCTGGCCTGAAGGCGGTAGGCGAGTCGGTGCAGCAGCCCCTGCGTTATTACCAGAACAACCTGTTCGCTACCCTGAACCTCTGCCAGGTCATGGCCGAACAAGGGGTCAAGGATATGGTCTTCTCCTCCTCGGCAACAGTCTATGGTGACCCGGCCTCGGTGCCTATCCGCGAATCCTTTCCCCTGTCCTGCACCAACCCCTATGGCCGCACCAAACTGATGAGCGAGGATATTTTGCGCGACCTGTACCAGGCCGATCCGACTTGGAACATCGCCCTGCTACGGTATTTCAACCCGGTCGGGGCCCACCAGAGCGGCCGCATAGGCGAGGATCCCAATGGCATCCCCAATAACCTGATGCCCTATATCGCCCAGGTGGCCATTGGCAAGTTGAAGGAACTGGCAGTGTTCGGCAACGATTACCCCACCCCGGACGGCACCGGCGTGCGCGACTTCATCCATGTGGTCGATCTGGCCGTCGGCCATCTGCGCGCCCTGGAAAAATTGCGGCAGCAGCCCGGCCTGGTCACCTGCAACCTCGGCACCGGCCAGGGATACTCGGTACTGGACATGGTCAAGGCCTTTGCCGCGGCCTGCGGCAGGCCCATCCCCTATCGCATTGCCGACCGGCGGGCCGGCGACATTGCCCAGTGCTACGCCGACCCGGCCCTGGCCCTGCGGGAACTGGGCTGGAAGGCCGAACACGGCATCGAAGCGATGTGCGCCGATACCTGGCGCTGGCAGTCGGCCAACCCCAACGGCTATGTCAGGGCCGCCTGAAGTGCTGACTGCACGCACCTCCCACTGAACTTACGCTCCCAACCGTTCATGGCTGAAGACAGGCTCTACGCCTCTGGCACGGTGGCCGAGGATTTTTCCTTCAACGACCGCGTGGCCGAGGTCTTCGATGACATGCTGCACCGCTCCGTGCCCTATTACCGCACGGTGATCGAGGCCATGGCGCAACTACTCTCTGGGCTGCTGCCCCAGGGCGCGACTGTCTACGATCTTGGCTGCTCCACCGGCGCTACCCTGCTGGAACTGTCCCGACTGCTGCCGGACATGCGATTCTGCTACATCGGCATCGATTTGGCCCCAGCCATGTTGGACAAGGCCCGGCGGAAAAGCGAGATGTACGGAAAGTCGACCGTCCTTGAGTTCCGCGAGGACGATATCACCGCCTGCCCACTGCCCGGGGCCGCCGGCATCCTCTGCAACTACACCCTGCAGTTCCTCCGTCCCCTCCACCGCCAGGATTTTGTCAACCGGTTGTACGCAGCCCTGCCCGAGGGTGGGGTGCTCATCCTCAGCGAAAAAACCATCTCCCATGCCGGCCGCCTCAACCGCGCCTTCATCGAAACCTACCACGCCTTCAAGAAACGGCAGGGCTATTCGGAACTGGAGATCGCAGCCAAGCGCGAGGCCCTGGAGAACGTGCTCATCCCGTTCTCGCTGCGGGAAAACATGATCATGCTCGAAACTGCCGGATTTGCCGAAATTGAGGTGTTCTTTCAGTGGTTCAACTTCGCCTCGCTGGTTGCAATCAAGAGGGGCTGATGGATCTGCGCACACGTTTTCCCGCGGCCGATCGTGATCGGCTCGAAGCGGTGCTTGCCGACAAAGCCGCTTGGGTCGGGCAGAACAAGAAGGGGTTCCTCCGCTTCCGCGAGCCCCTGGAGGCGGTCGGCCATCTGCGCGCCTCCTCCTGCGACTTTTCTGGAGACGTGGTGCGCATCGGCCGGGCAGGCGATCTGAACCCGGCTGAGCAACGGCTGGTGCACGAGGTGCTGCTCGGGTTCAAGCCATGGCGCAAGGGCCCCTTTTCCGTCTTTGGCATCGACATCGACGCCGAATGGCGGAGCGAACGGAAATGGCAACGCCTGCTCCCCGAACTGCCTGATCTTGCCGGCAAGGTCGTGGCCGATATAGGCTGCAACAACGGCTATTACATGTTCCGGATGGCCGCCCACCAGCCGGATTTTGTGCTGGGCTTCGAGCCGTACCTGCAGCATTATTACGCCTTTCGCATGCTCAATGCCTTTGCCGGCCAGAACAACCTCCAGGTGGAACTGCTGGGCATCGAGCATCTGGATCTGTTTCCCGGTTGCTTCGACGTCATCTTCTGCCTGGGCATTCTCTACCACCGACCTTCGCCGCTGGATGCGCTCCAGGATCTCCTCACCGCCCTCAAACCGGGCGGCATCCTGCTCCTCGAGTCCCAGGCCATCCCTGGCACGGAACCGGTGGCCCTTTTCCCCGAGCGGACCTACGCCAAGGTCCCAGGCACCTGGTTTGTGCCCACCGCGCCCTGCCTGCATAACTGGCTGGTCCGATCAGGTTTCAGAGAGGTGCGGCTCTTCTGCGAACACCCCATGAGCAGCGCGGAACAGCGGCAAACGCCATGGATGGACTTTGAATCCTACCAAGATTTCATTGACAAGCACGACCCTGCCCGTACTATAGAAGGGTACCCTGCTCCCCGCAGGGTGTTCTTTAAGGCGACAAAAGAGCTGTTCTCCCTGTGATGCGCAGCCGAAACGGTCTTTCCCGGCGGCTTCACGGCCGTCTCTTGCTCACAACGAAACCATAGGTGTTGTATTTATGAATGCACAGGATTGCACGCTGTATCACGGCGGTTTGAAGGGCGCGGAATCGGCTTTTGGCGAGAACTCCGAAAAATACGGAGTTCAGGAGGTGATTTTTACCTTCGAGGGTCATCGCCTTAACCGTGACCGTAACTCGGTAATGCTCACGGAAGAGGAATTGCAGCGGGGCGACATCAGTATGGAACTGGCCTCTCGGATGATGAATCGGACCTATTACGAGACTGAGAAGATCCGCCGGGTTCTGCAGACCATCTTCCACATGGTCAACAAGGGGCATCAGGTCTTCGTCATCGGCGCCATCCTGGACGACAATTCGGTCAAGGGCGGTACCGGCTGGGCCGTAGAACTGGCGAAACTGTTTAATCGCCCCCTGCACGTCTACGATCAGGGCCGCAGTCAATGGTTCACCTGGAAGGAGGGTGCCTGGAAGGAGGATTCTCCGCGGATCTGCTACAATACCTTTGTCGGGTCCGGCACCCGCTATCTCAGCGATGACGGCATTGCCGCCATTACCAAGCTCTTTGCAGACAGCTTCGACAAATAAGCCACCGGGCGAGGATGCCGCACCACCGGCACGTATCATTGCAAGACTCCAAGCCAACAACCGGCAATCTTCCATGCCAATGGAATTCGGGTTGTTGGCTTTTTTTTCGTGCGGGCTCGGACATGCGGAGCAGGTCGCTTTGACTTGCGCTGTTCTCTTTCTTCAGGTATAAAGACACGTATTTTCGGTTTCCAGGCATAAAAGGAAACAATTGTTTGCCCTCGCCGCCCCACCGAAAAATCAACCATACCAAGAGTGTGGAGAGTCTCCCGACTGATCAGAATCATGCTCACGATCTGGGCGACCCCGGACTGAAACCAAGACGACCAAATCCCTTTGCGTATGGCTATTAAAAAACTGCAAGTCCTTCTCCCCGGCCTCACCGGTAAAGATCAGCCCTCCGTTCTCCCAGCCCGCTCTTTCCGCACCACTGTCCTTGCCCTCGCTGCCACCACCTTCCTCCTGACCTCCGGCTGCTTTGCTGGACTCGGCCATTGCGCCACCAGCAAGGGGCCAGTGGTCCGAGCAAAAAAAACGCAGAAGGAAATGGTTCGACACGACAAATCGAGGACGCGGCAGAAAGACGGCATTGCCCACACAAGCGCCAAGAAGCGGCAGGGTAAAACATTCCAAACAGCCCTGAGCCGTCCGGAAGGCGGCGTCGCCATAAAGGAAGACCCTGGCCATAGCGGCGGCCTTTTCGTCACCCCGCCAAACAAGACCGCCGGAGAAACCTCGCCCGAGGATTTCAGTGCGTCTCTGGTAGTCACGACCAGCCTGCCGCTGGGCAAACCCGTGCCCACGGAAATCAGTTCCGCCTTTGGTGTACGCAACGATCCCCTGAACCGGAAACGAGCTTTCCACGAGGGACTGGATTTCAGGGGGAACATTGGAGACCCGGTGGTCGCGACCGGCGGCGGCACGGTGAAGGAATCGGGGTATAGGCCCGACTACGGCGAGTATATCCTCATCTCCCACGGCAACAACATCGAAACTTTCTTTGCCCACCTCAGCAAGCGATTGGTGCAGACCGGCGACTGCATCGGCCAGGGGCAACGGATCGGCCTGGTCGGGAAAACAGGAAGAAGCACAGGGGCGCATCTCCACTACGAAGTGCACCACCAGGGCAAGCCGATCAATCCGATGCGCTTTGTCCTGGGCGTACAGCCGAAAAAATCAGATAGGAAGGTTGCCCGATTGACCACAGCGGGCAAGCGCGCCGTTCGCTGATGCGAGGGAAGGAACGCCTTGGCCGTCGCAGCCGGGCCTCGATGTTTTACTTGCCGATGCAGAAACGGCTGAAAATCTCGTCGAGAACATCATCCGGCGTAGTCAGGCCGATGATGTCCCCGAGGTGATCGAGAGCTGACTGCACATCAACCGCCAGCAGATCGACACAAACCCCGGCCCGCATAGCCTCTGCGCAACGCCGGCAGGCCGCCAGCGCCTCCTCGAGGACAGCGCGATGGCGGACATTTGGAGCACAGGCCAGCGTCTCACCCAGTTCCGTCTCGTTGCCCACCGCCATTTCCGCGACCGCATCTTGGAGTTCATCCAGCCCCTGCCCGGTCCGAGCCGAAACCGTCACCAACCGCGCCCCGCCGAACTCACGCAGGCAGGCCTCCACGGCCTCTGCCCCGGCCACATCCCGCTTGTTCATTACCACCAGATGTGGCCGCTCCCTGAGTGTGCCGTACAGTTCCAGATCCGCGTCGCCCGGTCCAACCTGACCATCGATAAGGAAGAGGACAAGGTCGGCTGTTTCCACCTTCCGGCGCGCCCGCTCGATGCCCATGGCCTCGACCGGATTCTCGTGGGCCCGGATGCCGGCCGTATCGACGAGATGGATGGGGATACCCCGGATGGAGATCATTTCCTCGATCGTGTCCCGGGTCGTTCCTGCCAACGGCGTCACCAGGGCGCGGTCTTCCCGCAGCAGGGCGTTGAGCAGGCTGGATTTGCCAACGTTCGGCCTGCCGGCGATGACCACGCTGATGCCCTCGCGGAGAATCCGCCCGGTTTCCGACTGGGCGATCAGCCGCTCCAAGGGGGCAATCACCACGGAGTGTAACTGTTCCCCAAGCGCCATCGCATCGAACAGTTCGGCATCATCGTCGGGAAAATCGATCGCCACTTCCAACAGTGCCAGGATGGAAACCAGCTGTCCACGGATCGACTCCAGTGCGTCGGTAAGTGCTCCTTGCAACTGGTTGGCGGCCAGTCGGGCGCTTTTGTCGGTGTGCGCCTGCAGCAATTCGAGCACGGCTTCGGCCTGGGTCAGGTCGATTCGGCCGGCCAGAAAGGCGCGTTTGGTGAATTCACCGGGATCGGCTGGTCGCGCCCCAAAGGCGAACGTCTGGTGCAGGATCTGGCGCAGGACGAGTTGGGAGCCATGGCAGTGCAACTCGACCACATCTTCCCGGGTGTAGGTATGGGGAGCGTGCATGTGGACAGCCAGAGCTTCGTCGAGGATCTGGCCGTCTGCAGTGATTATCGTGCCGTAACAGAGTTTGTGACTGGGAAATTCGGGGTGTGGATTGTTCGGCACAAACAGCTGCCGCATGATGGATGGCGCCGCCGGTCCGGAGAGGCGAATTATGCCGATGCCGCCAGCCCCCGGCGCAGTGGCGATGGCGGCAATGGTATCACTCTTCGGACGGACGGCCACCTTGCCCTCCGCGCCGTTTCCGTGGCGCCGGGCGTCGCCCCTTGCCTGGCTTGTAGATCAGTACCTTCTTGAACAATCCCTCGCCCACGGATCGACTGCGAACCCCCTTGTCTTCCTGCAGAGCTATGTGGACGACGCGCCGCTCCGAAGGATTGAGAGCCGGGATGGCCTGGGTCTTGCCGTCGGCCTTAACCTGTTCGGCCAGTTCGAGCGCCTTGGCCTTCAGCTCCTCTCCCCGCCGTTCGCGAAAATTGCCAGCATCCAAGGCCAGCATAATCCGGTCCGGCAGATGGCTGGAAACCATTTTCCGCAGCAGATACTGAAGGCTGTCCAGCGTCCTGCCCTCCGGGCCGACGATGTGTTCCTCATGGGGACCTGTGATGGTGCAGAGCACGGTGCTGTCCTCAAAAACGGTCCGCACCTCGGAAGGCAGGCCCATGAGGGCCAACAGCCGGGTGAGATCGGCCTGGATTACGACCAGACTCTCCTCGGGAACCGACTCCGGCGGCGGTTCCTCATCGATGGAGACGCCTTCAGGACCCGCCTCGTCGTCCTCACCGCCGGCGGGATCGGTCATCTGTTCGACGGAAGCGACCACGGCAACCTCCACCGGTGCGACGATCGCAGGCGCCTCGGTTGTGGTCGCCTGCTCCTCTGCCGGCGGTTCGGCCTTTGCCTCCGGTTTCTTTCTCGGGGCACGAGGCGCGCGGGGCACTACATCATCTTGGGCAGCCTGCTGCGGATCGAGGACCTCGGCGTGGACCTCCGCGACCACGCCCCTCCGTTTCACCCGGATATGCGCTTTCTTCTTGCAAAGGCCAAAAATACCGGCTGACCCGGTCTCGATGACCTCTATATCCAGTTCCTCGCGCGAAGCGCCAAGTTCCTTGCTCGCCCGCTCGATAACCTCAGCGATATCCTTACCGTAATAATCCTTTCCTACATCTTTTCCTTTTGCCATGACACGCCTCTGGTGCAATCAGGGATTCTGGGTCTTGGTCTGCCGATTGATGAGGTACTGCTGCAGGATGGACAGCAGGTTGTTGACAAACCAGTAGAGCACCAGCCCGGAGGCAAAGTTGATGAACATGAAGGTAAACACGACCGGAAGAAACTGCATGATGCGCGCCTGCGCGGGATCGGCGGTGGTCGGGGTCATCTTCTGCTGCAGGTACATTGAGGCACCCATAAGCAGGGTCAGAATCGGGAGACCGTGCAGGTAGGGGATGTCGAACCCCAGCCAGAGTCGGTCGGGCGCCGACAGGTCGTTGATCCACAGCATGAAGGGCGCGTGCCGCAGTTCGATGGCAGCCATCAGCACCCGGTACAGGGCGAAGAAAAACGGAATCTGGATGATCATCGGCAGACAGCCACCCACCGGATTGACCTTGTAGGTCTTGTACAGGGTCATCACCTCCTGGTTCATCCGGGCGGGATCGTCCTTGTACTTTTCGCGAATCTTGGCCATCTTGGGTTGCAGCTTCTGCATGTTCTTCATCGACGTCATGCCCTTCTGGGTGATTGGCCAGAAGACGAGCTTGATCATCACGGTCAGAAGAATGATGGCAACGCCGTAGTTGCCACTGAAGCGATGGAAAAAGTTGAGCAGCCAGAGCATGGGCTTGGCAAGGACATCGAACCAGCCGTAGTTGATCGCCTTGGCCAGGTCATTGCCAACAGTCTGGAGGATCTGTAGTTTCTTCGGCCCAAAGTAGAGTTTGTAGGCATATGATTGAGAGCCTTTGGCCGGCAGGGTCTGGAGCCCCTCGGAAATGACTGTCCTGACGTGCTGATCGGAGCCCTGCAGGGTGACGGAGTGGGTGTCGCCGGTCAGCGGCATCACCGAGGTCATGAAATAGCTGTCCACATACCCGCTCCAACTAACCTTGCCCTGGAGCACCACCGGTCCCTTGGTCAGGTCCTTGCCCTTGGTCTCGACCAGGGAGCCATTGACATAGGCGGCCGGGCCAAAAAAGAGGAAGGTGTTGTCCGCAGTATGCCCAAAGGGCTCGTTGGCCAGGGACAGCGCAGGTGAAATCTGCACCGGCTTGTCGGCGCCATTCTCGACCTGGTGATCGATATCGATCAGATAACTGTCGCCATGGAAGGTCAGGGTGCGGATGACGGTGACGCCATCGGCCTGGGTTGCCTTCATGGTGAGTTTGCCCGCATCCTGCTGGCCGGCAATGGTCAGGCTTTGCTTGTCCGCCTTGTAACCGGGAAGCATGGCGCCAACGCCGTTATCCAGGGAAAAGAGCGCGGGCAAATCCACGGTTTCCTTGCCCGGAACCAACTGCATCGGCCCGGAATCCTTATCCATCTTGTGGCGGTAATTCTTGAGGACAAAGCTCTTGAAGCCGCCGCCCTGCTCGGTGATGACCGCCGTGTACAGGGGGGTGTCTATGGTGATATCTTTGGCGCTGGCATCGATCTTCGCAAGGGCCTGATTTCCCGAGGTGGTGGGGACAGCGGCGGGTACAGGCGAGGTGCTCTGGCCTTTCTGCTGCTCGGGAACCGCCTTCTGTTCGGTCTGCTGCGGGGCCGGGGGGGGGGGCTGCTGCACCGCATGGGGAAAGAAATACTGATAGCCGACAAGGATGAGAAAAGAGAGAACAATGGCCACAAAGGCTCTGTACAGATCCATGATGGAATACCTCGTTCAACCCCTGCGCTGGCAGCGATTGAGACTAAATGATATTTTGCGCCTGCTGTTAGGCCTCATCGCACCGGGTCGTATCCCCCTTTGGAGAAGGGATGGCAGCGCAGCAGACGCCAGGAGGCCAGGAGAAGCCCACGAAAAACACCATGTTTTTCCACAGCTTCCATTGCGTACTGGGAACAGGTGGGAACAAAACGGCAGGCAGGCGGGAGAAGGGGGGAGAGGAAGCGCTTGTATCCACGGAACACCGCTATGAGGCAACGCCGCGGCCAAGGCGGTTTCAGCGGGGACTGACCACTCTCCACATAACAACAACTCGCTGGATGCGTGTCAGGCGACATGCGGTCCTGCCTGTTTCCCGCCATCAAGCAACCTCGAGACACTGGCCTGCACGGTGCGCATACTGTTGTCGGCAAAGCCCGGACGAACAGTGAAGACGATGTCGCAGGGCGAGGGAAACAGATCGCGATTGAGCCGGAACACCTCCCGGAACAATCGTTTGACCCTGTTGCGACGAACCGCGTTGCCGGTCTTTTTTTGGACGCTGATGCCGAGCCGGCTCCTTTCGCCCCCGGTCGACAGGATAATCATGGCAAACCCGTTGCCCCATATCCGCCGGCCTCCCCGGTAAACGCGTTGGAATTCTCCGGTAGTCCTGAGCAAATCCTTTTTCGTCAGCGCGTGCCTGCTCACCCGTTTCAGGCGGCTAGCTGCTTGCGCCCCTTGGCCCTTCTCCGCTTTATGACCGCCTGACCGGCGCGGGTCTGCATGCGGACAAGAAATCCATGGGTACGGGCGCGTTTGATATTGCTCGGCTGAAACGTTCTCTTGCTCATGATAGTATCCTTTATTTCGTCAATCTCGTGGCTGCGGATGTCATGGGCGTGATCATCGGCCAATCCCCGATGTCAGGGGCTGCCGCTCCCCGCGCGACTATCTAGGAAAGAGATGCCCCGGAACCAATGGTTCCGGATCGCTGCGGGCATTGCACGCCAATATGACATTATCCAAAAAGGTGGTATTTAATCATATCAACCCTTACCTGTCAAATCATTTTACCCCGGAAAGGGATCGGCCATGATACTCGGCCAACTGGCCGCGAGAGCTGGCGAAAGTTGTTTCCATGGTTGACCCAGCCAGGAAAAGCGGCTACTTTTAGCGACTTTCATCGCGCCCCCTGTAAGGGGCAGCGCCACCGACGCCCCCAGGCGCGCCTGCTTGCGCCGTCACTGAAGACGATCATGACTGATTTTGATATTGCTGTCATCGGCGCTGGCCACGCCGGCTGCGAAGCCGCGCTGGCCTCCGCCCGCATGGGATGCCGCACTCTGGTCTGCGTCATCAACGCCGACACCATCGGCGCCATGTCCTGTAACCCCGCCATAGGCGGCCTGGCCAAGGGCCATCTGGTCAAGGAGATCGATGCCCTGGGCGGCGAGATGGCGAAAAATATCGACGCCACCGGCATCCAGTTCCGCCGCCTCAATACCAGCAAAGGACCGGCCGTACGCTCGTCGCGAGCGCAGGCCGATCGACTGCTCTACCGGTTGCGGATGAAGCGCCTGCTCGAAAATCAGCCAAATCTGGCCATCCGCCAGGCGGTGGTCGACGAAATCCTGGTCGAGGGTGGCAGGGTGGTCGGCATCCGCACCTCGCTGGACGAGATCTACCGGGTCGGAGCGGTGGTGGTGGCCACCGGCACCTTCCTCAACGGGTTGATTCACATCGGCCTGAAGAACTTCCCGTCCGGGCGCATGGGCGACGCACCCTCAACCAAGTTGGCGCAGTGGTTTGCTACCGCGGGCTTTGCCGTCGGCCGCATGAAGACCGGCACAGTTCCCCGCTTGGACGGCAACACCATCGACTACACCAAGCTCGAGGCCCAGGACAGCGACAATCCGCCAGCGCTCTTCTCCTTTTCCTCCCAGGGCCGCCCAGCGCAGGAGCAACGCCCCTGCTACATCACCTATACCAACGAGCGGACCCACGAGATCATTCGCGGGTCGATCGACCAATCGCCAATGTACGCCGGCATCATCGAGGGTATCGGCGCCCGCTACTGCCCGTCCATTGAGGACAAGGTGATGCGCTTTCCCGACAAAGGCAGACACCAGGTGTTCCTGGAACCGGAGGGACTGGATACCATCGAGGTCTATCCCAACGGCATCCCCACCAGCCTGCCCCTGGCAACCCAGATCGCCATGGTCCATTCCATACCCGGCTTGGAGAAGGCTCGGATCATCCGCCCCGGCTATGCCATCGAATACGATTACGTCGATCCCCGCGAACTGAAACCGTCGCTTGAGACCAAGCGGCTCGGCGGACTCTTTCTCGCCGGCCAAATCAATGGCACCTCGGGCTACGAGGAGGCCGCTGCCCAGGGGCTGATGGCTGCCATCAACGCGGTCCAGCATGTCCGCGGAGCGGCCCCGGTGATCCTCGACCGTTCCCAGGCCTACATCGGCGTGCTGATTGATGATCTCGTTACCCTGGGGACCAAGGAGCCGTATCGACTGTTCACCTCCCGGGCCGAGTACCGGCTCCTGCTCCGCGAGGACAACGCCGATCTGCGCCTCCGGGCGATCGGCCGCCGTATTGGCCTGGTTGATGAGCAAACCTGGGAGCAGTTCCAACGCAAAGAGCGGTGCATCCACGAGACCGTCGCCCACCTCACCGGACAGCGGATCAGAGCCCTGCCCGCGGTCAACGAATCCCTTGCCCGACGAGGCTCAACGCCCCTCACCCAGGCGCTGACCGGTGCGGAACTGCTCCGAAGGCCGGAACTCAAGCTCCCCGACCTGGTCGAGTTGATCGACCTGGCCGGGACAGCCACACCACTGCCCGAGGAGGCCCTGGTCTATCAAGATGAGATTGAATTACAGATCAAGTATGCGGGATACATCCAGCGGCAAGAGGAGCAGATCGGCCGCTTCCGCAAGCTGGAACGGATCGAACTGCCGGATGACCTTGAGTACAAGGGGTTGCCGGGACTTTCCAACGAGGTGGTGGAAAAGCTGTCCCGGGTGCGGCCGCGATCTCTGGGACAGGCTTCACGGATTTCCGGGGTGACGCCGGCGGCGCTCTCCGTGCTCCAGGTGCACCTCAAACGGCTTGGCCGTCTCTGAACCCCTAGGGGGATACATGCTGAGTTTTCCCAACATCGACCCGGTGATTGTTTCCCTCGGCCCGCTACAGGTCCGTTGGTACGGGCTGATGTACGTCATTGGCTTTGTCGCCGCCTACCAGCTGGTGCGGCTCCAGGCAAAGGAATTTGGCTACGAGCGGCTGCTCGATCGGCTTGACAACCTCAACCTGTCGCTCATCCTCGGGGTGATCCTGGGCGGCCGGCTGGGATACGTACTCTTCTACAATCCAGCATACTTCCTGGCCCACCCGCTTGAGATTCCGGCCACCTGGTCGGGCGGCATGTCTTTCCATGGCGGCTGCCTGGGCGCGCTACTGGCAGGTTTGATATACTGTCGCCGCGCGGGGCTGGACTTCTGGAAGACCGCCGACCTTTACGTAGTGACCGTCCCGGTGGGCCTGTTTTTCGGCCGGCTGGGCAATTTCATCAACGGCGAATTGTTCGGCAGGGTCACCCAAGTGCCATGGGGCATGGTCTTTCCCGAGGGCGGTCCCCTGCCCCGGCACCCTTCCCAACTGTACGAGGCCACCTTGGAGGGTGTGGCCCTGTTTGTACTCCTCTGGGCCCTGAAGGCTCTCCCCTGGCGGCGTCCGGAAGCTGAAAACTGGCCGCACGGCGTCATGCTGGCGTTGTTTCTTGCCCTTTACGGACTGTTTCGGTTCCTGGTTGAATTTTTTCGCGAACCCGACGCCCACCTCGGCTACTTGGCGCTGGGTCTCTCCATGGGACAGGTGCTCTGCCTGCTCATGGTGGTGGCGGGAGGCCTGCTCTGGAGGCAAAGAAAAACGGCGCCGGCCCGGACCAAACCCGGGCAGCAGCGCCGCTCCACGCAAAAACGATAACGGTCGGTGATTCGCCGCTTACGACACCTTGCCTGAAAGATCCTTGCCCGGCCGAAACTTGACCACCTTCCGCGGCGGAATCTGCACAGTCTCGCCGGTCTTAGGGTTTCTGCCGGTTCTGGGCGCACGATCGACAACGGAAAAACTGCCGAACCCTACCAGAGTCACGCGCTTCCCATCCTTCATTGCGGCCGACATGGTCGACAACAAGCCGTTCAAGCCACGCTCGGCGGCAACTTTGCTGATCTGGGCCGAAATGGCGATGGATTCAATGAGATCGTTTTTATTCATGGTTCTTCCCTCTCTTTTTTTGACGAACCCTGTCGGGCCGTACCCGTTGGCCCGCAATGTTCATCGGTTCATTAACAGGGAGTAGAGCGCAGGAAGAACAAAAAAACAATTGTGGGAATTACCCATTGCAGGATAGGTAATTATACTGATAAAAATTATTTTTTATTATGATAACGGATTATTACCTGAAACACTTTGGACGAGAACGAGAAGGCAAAGAAACGGCAAATATTAGAGGTCAATGGTGATGACGCCGTTGCGCACTACGTGATTCACCAGATCGACCGTGTTTTTCATTTTGAATTTCCGAATCAGATTGGCGCGGTGGTGGTCCACGGTACGCGGACTGAGATCGAGCATTTCGGCAATCCTCCTGCTCGAGTGCCCCTGCACAACCAACCGCAGCACCTGTTTTTCCCGTTCCGTCATCACCACCAACGGCACCCGGCAGCGGTCACTCAGGGTCACCATGGCCTCGTCTCCCACCTCCAGGCACAGTTGCGACGAGACATAGGGCTTACCCTCCCTGACCGTCTGGATCGCGGCCAGCAACTCAGCGTCGGAGTCATCTTTGATCAAAAAGCCATGGGCTCCGGCGGCGATAGCATTGTAAAAGTACTGGCTGCCTGAATGCATGGTCAGGACGAGAATGGCGACCTCTGGACAAGTTTTCCTGATCCGCTCCATGGTTTCGATGCCATTGAGATGGGGCATGGTGATGTCGATGATCACCATATCCGGCGGACCCTGGCGCATGAGATTGAGCAGGTCGAAGCCATTGGCGGCCTCTCCGACAATCTGCAGCGACGAGTCCTGGAGAATGATGCTTTTGATGCCTTGCCTGATCAGGCTGTGGTCATCGGCGATGATGATGCGATATGGTTTCATGGGGCAACGACTCTTAACGAAAAAGGACACTGACGGGGCAATGATCGGACCCGGTCACCTCGGGGTGGATGGTCGCTTCGAGCACCCGGTCCCGGCTGGTGCCATCGACGATGAAATAATCGATTCTCCAGCCGATGTTTTTGGCGCGGGCATGGAAACGGTAACTCCACCAAGTGTATTGACCGGGCGACTGATTGAATTGCCTGAACGTGTCAATATACCCGGCATCAGTTATTTCGTCCATCCATGCTCGTTCCTGGGCTGAAAAACCTGGATTTTTCATATTGGCCTTGGGGTTGGCCAGATCGATTTCCCGGTGGGCGACATTGAGGTCGCCACAGAGCACCACCGATTTTCCCCGGCCAAGGCGCTCCATGTGGGCCAGCATGGCCCGGTTGAAGGCCTGCTTGAAGTCCAGGCGCTTCAGTTCTGGCTGGGCATTGGGGAAGTAGGCGTTGATGAAATAGTAGTCGGCGAACTCCAGGGTCAGCACCCGCCCCTCATTGTCGAATGCCTCCTGACCTAGGCCGTGGAGCACCCGTAAAGGCGCCTGCTTGGTGAAGACAGCCGTGCCCGCATACCCCTTCTTCACCGCCGGATTCCAGAAGACCTGATACCCGTCCACCACTTTCATCTCTTCGGGCAACTGCTCGGGCTGAATCTTGATCTCCTGCAGGGCAAAAATATCTGCATCGAGCCCGCGCAGGACATCGACAAAGCCATTTTTCAGGGCAGCCCGCAGGCCGTTGACGTTCCAGCTGACAAATCGTTTGGCTTGGGGCGAGATGGGCATGGTGACAGGGTTCTCTTTGTTCTTTCTTGGGATGACACCGATTTTCGGACACAGGTGGGCGATGACGCAGCGGTCGCAGCAGGGCCACTGCGGCGTGCAGGTTCCCTGGCCGAAGGCCACCAGAATGGCGTTGATCCGTATCCAGTACCGGACGGGCAGGATGCGCCGCAACTCCATTTCCGACTGGAGCGGGGTGGCGCTGCGCACGTAGCCCCAGATGTTCATGATGCGATGGACATGAGTATCGACGCAGATCGCCGGCTCCTGGAAGGCGACAGCCAGCACCAGGTTGGCAGTCTTGCGGCCGACGCCGGGCAGAGTAAGCAACGAGTCGATGTCGCCGGGAACCTGACCTTTGAACCGCTCGTGGAGCACTCCCGGCAGTTGGGCCAGGAACCTTGCCTTGTTGCGAAAGAATCCGACCGGATAGATGAGCTGTTCCAACTCGCTCACCGACAGCCGGGCCAACTTGTCGGCGTCTGCCGCCCGGGCAAACAGCCTGCGCACGGCCGCGGCCGTGACCTCGTCCCGCGTTCGCGCCGATAGGATGGTGGCCACCAGCACCTTGAACGGATCCCGGGTCTGGGCGGCGATCAGGTCAACGATCGGCACCGCGTATTCGCGGACCTCGTGTTCAAGGAGGGTTATGACTTCATCGATGGGAAAGGTCATGATGTCCACTGGTGACATGCGGCATTCCGCAGGACAATCCGTGCAAGACTACGGCCTGCATACTGGAAGATAGACAACAGCAAAACAGGAAAAGCAACACCTTTGATGCGCCAGGGTTTTTCATGGTCAGGCAAAGGCGCGATGTCTTCGGCTGGGCCACCCTGGTCAGCGATCCGCTGGCCGGTTGCCGGCGCCTTGCCCCGGACCGATGAGCCACACCGCCTCGTAGAGGATGTCCAGGGCCTGCTTCGGCGTGACCTGCTCCAGATCGATCCCGGCAAGGAAATCCAACACTGGAGGAGGAGCATTGGCAAACAGCGGCAGTTGGCGCGGTGAAGTTTTTTTGGTCTTCCTGCCGGCAGCGATGGTCGGCTGCCCCTGGAGGTTGAACTCACTCCGCTCGATATTTTTAAGAATCTCATAGGCCCGGGTAATGACGTGCTTCGGCACCCCGGCCAGCGAGGCCACCTGGATGCCGTAGCTGCGGTTGGTCGCGCCCTGAACCAGCTTGTGCAGGAAGATGATCGAGTCGTTCCACTCTTTGACGGCAATGGAATAGTTCCGGATGCGAGGGCCGGTCGCGGCCAGATCGGTCAGTTCGTGGTAATGGGTGGCGAACAGGGTTTTGATCCCGACGCCGTTCTTCTGCGCCAGTTCTTCGGCCACCGCCCAAGCAATGGCCAGGCCGTCGTAAGTCGAGGTGCCCCGGCCGATCTCATCGAGAATGACCAGGCTCCGCTCGGTGGCATTGTTGAGGATGTTGGCGGTTTCGTTCATCTCCACCATGAAAGTGGACTGCCCCCGCCGCAGGTCGTCCATGGCCCCGACCCTGGTGAATATGCGGTCCACCAGGCAGATATCGGCCGATTCCGCCGGCACGAAGCTGCCGATGTGGGCCATGAGAACGATGAGTGCGGTCTGGCGTAGAACCGTCGACTTGCCCGCCATGTTCGGGCCGGTGATGATCAAAAGCTCGCTCGTCTCCTGATCCAGGTGAACGTCGTTGGGTACGAACCGGCCGGGCTCCAGGCTTCGCTCGATGACCGGGTGTCGTCCTTCGGTGATGGTGAGATGGCTGCCGCTGTTAATACTTGGACGGCAGTAGCGGAACCGCACCGCCGCCTCGGCCAGAGCGGCGAGCACGTCGATCCGGGCCAGGTGGCCAGAGGTCTGGAGCAGCCGCTGGCTCTGGGCAGCCAGTTGCTCGCGGATCTCGACGAAGAGGCTGTATTCCAACTCCAGGCGCCGGTCCTGGGCGGTGAGGATCTCCTGCTCCAGTTCCTTGAGCTCCGGGGTGATGAAACGCTCCGCATTGACCAGGGTCTGCTTGCGGATAAAGTATTCCGGCACCTCCTCGGCCTGGCTGCGGCTGAGCTCGAAGAAGTAGCCGAACACCTTGTTGTAGCCGACCTTCAGCCTGGTCAAACCAGAGCGTTCCCGCTCTCTTGTTTCCAGCTCAAGGATCAGCCGCTTGCCATCGCGCAGCAACAGGATGAGATGATCCAACTCCCTGTGGTACCCTTCCCGGATCAGGTTGCCCTCGCGCAGGCTGATCGGTGCGTCGTCGCGAATGGCGGCTTCAATCAGCTGATGCAGGTCGGCCAGGACGTCGAATTCGCCGGCGATGCGCCGCAGGAGGGGCGAGACGCAGGCGACGAGCAACTCACGCAGTTCGGGAAGGCGTGCCAGCGAACTCTTGATAGCGGCCATGTCGCGGGCATTGCCATGGCCGAGCACGATCCGGCTGCAGAGTCGCTCGAGGTCATGGACCGAATCGAGTAACTGGCGGGCGAAGGCCCTGGTCTCGGCCCTGCCGACGAGTTCCTCGACGCTGTCGAGCCGGGCGAGAATCCGTTCCCGGTCCTGGAGGGGAAAGAGCACCCGCCTGCGTAACAGCCGTGCCCCCATGGGCGTTGTGGTCAGATCGAGCACCGACAGCAGGGATCCCTCCCTGCGGCCGCCGATGCTGGTTTCGGTCAGTTCGAGGTTGCGGCGTGAGGCCTCGTCGATGATCAGGTAGCCCTCGCGGTTGAGGACGCCGATCCGCTTGATGTGCGACAGGTCGGATTTCTGGGTTTCCTGGATGTAGCGCAGCAGCGCGCCGGCGGCGCTGATGGCCGCGGTCAGGTCGTCGCAGCCGAACCCGGCCAGGCTGGTGGTGCGGAAATGCTCGGTCAATGCCGTTCGCGCCGGTCCGGGCTCAAAGTGGACGTCGGGTCGGGACGTGAGACAGAGGCGGCCAAGCAGGGTGGTCAGGAGTTCGGTCAGTTCCTGACGATCCTCCATCTCCGCAAGGGCCAGCACCAATTCCGCCGGCGCCAGACGGGTGATCTCATCGATCAACGCAGCCGGGTCGCCCGCCGGCATCCGCACCTCGCTGATCTGGAAGCGGCCGGTGGAAAGATCGAGCACGGCCAGCCCGACCAGTTCCTCCCGGTTCGCTCTCCCGGCGAAGGCGAGGGCGCACACATAGCAGTCGGCATTGGCGTCGAGGAGCTGATCGTCGGTGGTCACGCCGGGGGATACCACCCGGATGACCTCGCGCCGGACGATGCCCCTGGCCTCTTTCGGGTCCTCGACCTGCTCGCAGATGGCCACCCGAAAGCCAGCTTTGACCATCTTGCCCAGATAGCCGCTCACTGCATGGAAGGGCACACCGCACATCGGCACCCGGTTGGCGTCATCCTTGTGACTGCGGGAAGTCAGCGCGATGCCCAGCACCCGGGAGGCCACCTCGGCGTCTTCGAAGAACATCTCGTAGAAATCGCCCATGCGGTAGAACAGAATCGCGCCAGGATACTGCTCCTTGATCTCCAGATACTGCTGGAGCATGGGCGTCATTTTCAGCGGCGTGGTCATGGCTCGGTTACGGCAAGAGCGCGGAAATCAGGAAGCAGCATGTCGAAGGTTCGCTCGATGTGCTGGGGAATGGTCCTGATCTCGGCGCAGACGGTCATGAAGTTGTGGTCGCCCTCCCAGCGGGGCACGAGATGGAAGTGAAAATGGTCGTCGATGCCCGCACCGGCGGCCCGCCCCAGATTGAGGCCGATATTGATGCCCTGGGGCTGGAGGTGCCGGCGCAGGATGGCGGTGCACTGGGCCAACATCTCCATCAGGCGCTGGTTCTCCTCCGCAGAGAGTTCGTTCAAATCGGCCAGATGGCGGCGCGGCGCCAGTAGCAGATGGCCGTTGGCGTAGGGAAAACGGTTCAGCAGGATCACCGTCAACCGGTCGCGGAAGAGTAGCAGATGCGCGCGATCGCTCGGTGCCGTGCCTGGAGGCTCGAACAGACAGCCATCAACCTTGGGCGCATTGCCCAGGACATGCTCCATTCGCCAAGGGGTCCAGAGCGTCTTCATGACAGTGCTGGCACTTCAAGGATGCGGGCATGCAGTTCGTCGCCGGCTTCGAGCAGGGCATAAGTACCGGGCGCACCATAGCGGCCGGTCGCCTGAAAACTGCCCGGGTTGAGCATGAGCACCTTGCCGTACCTCTGGCACACGGGCCGGTGGGTGTGGCCATAAATCAGGCAGTCCGCCTCGGGAAAAATGGCCCACAGGCTCTGGCCAATATCCTGTCCCAGCCGCGCGCCGTGGGCCAGCCCCACAGTGAAACCGTTCAGGGTAAACAGGAGCTGCTCCGGGTACCTGGCGATCACCCGGGCCTGGCACATGTTGCCATGCACTACATACAAGGTTTTATCGGCAAAGACATCCAGCACCGACAGGTCGGTGATGTCGCCGGCGTGGATTATGACGTCGCAGTCGTGGAAACATCGGCGGACCAGTCGCCTGAAATGGTCGTCGACGCGGGTGAGGTGGGTGTCTGACAGCACCCCGGCTCGGATCGGCATGTGACTCTCAAGGCATAGGCGGGATGAGGAACGAACAACAACTCTTTAAACCAGCAGGCGCGGGAAAAAACAACCTCTATTTCTGCAGACATGGAGGTAAAGCTTGCAAAACAGCGGACTGTATCGTAATATATTATGTTTTAAATTTTACCTATTAATACAGAGTTAAGGATTCATTATGTATACTGCTTCCGATTTACGCAAAGGCCTGAAGATCCAGATAGACGGTGACCCCTACATCGTCACCGACTTTGATTTCTCCAAGCCGGGCAAGGGCCAGGCCCTGTACCGGACCAAAATGCGCAACATGATTACCGGGGTCCAGTTCACCCAAACTTACCGCTCCAACGACAAATTCGATCGGCCCAACCTGGAGGAGCGAACCATGCAGTTCCTCTACGCCCAGGACAACGAGTACCATTTCATGGACACCAGTTCGTTCGAGCAGATCTTTCTCACCAAGGAGCAACTGGGCGAGAACCTCAGCTTCCTGATCGACAACATGGAAGTGACGGTGCTGTTCTTCGGCGACCGGCCTATCGATATCACCATCCCCACCTTTGTCAACCTCGAGGTCACTGTGGCCGACCCTTGGGCCAAGGGCGACACCTCGGGCAGCGACACCAAGCCGGTGACCGTGCAGACCGGATTCACCCTCCAGGTTCCACCCTTCGTCGAGGTCGGTGACAAAATCCAGATCGACACCCGCACTGGCTCATATATAACCCGGGTGAAAGAATAGCAGCCATGCTTTCCGTCCAAGGCCTGCGACAGCGTGCAGCTCTATTGCAGGCCGTCCGGGCCTTTTTCATCGACCGGAGGTACCTCGAGGTCGACACCCCCATCCGCCTGCCGGTGCTGCTCCCGGAATCGAACATTGTTCCCTTTGCCGGCGGCAGTTGGTTTTTGCAGCCTTCGCCGGAACTGTGCATGAAACGGTTGCTTGCCAGGGACTGTACGCAGCTGTTCCAGATCTGCCACTGCTTCCGTGAAGGAGAGTCCGGCCGGCTGCACCACCCGGAATTCACCATGCTCGAGTGGTACCATGCCGGCTGGGATTATGTCGACATGATGGCCGAGTGCGAGCAACTGATCCGCTGGCTGTGTGTGTCGAGCCCCGATTACCCTGGCCTGCTGCCCGACGGCTCGATCCGATGGGGCGACTGCCGGGTTGACACGACCCTCCCCTGGCAGCGACTGACTGTGGCCGAGGCTTTCAGGCAACATGCCGGAGCAGATGTGCTCGAGGTGCTGACGCACGGCTGCTTCGATGAGGTGCTGGTCACCGAGGTAGAGCCACGGCTGGGCCGGGACCGACCGGTCTTTCTCCACGATTACCCGGTGGCGCTGGGCTCGCTGGCCCGGTGCAGGCGTGACGACCCGCAGGTGGCGGAACGATTTGAGCTGTATATCGCCGGGGTGGAACTGGCCAACGGCTTTTCCGAACTGGTGGATGCGCAGGAACAGCGGCAGCGTTTTACCACAGAGATTGCAACGATGAGGGCCGGCGGCAGGGAGGCCTCCATGCCGGAACTGTTTCTCGACGACCTCACCCGGATGGACGAAACCGCCGGCATCGCCCTGGGCCTGGACCGGCTGCTCATGCTCCTGGCCGGTCGCGAGCGGATTGCCGAGGTCTTACCTTTTATTTTTGAGGAACTCTGAGGAATACTTGTATTTTTCTCCCATTATCCTTTACCATACCAAAAGTCCAGCCCATCGGGTCGAAGGCCGGAGACGCTGACAAACGCCCGCTCCGGCAGCAGCAGGGCGGTGAGCCTGCCGCCGTATACCGCGCCAGTGTCGATGCCGATCTTGTCGGCGGCAATAAGTGGTTCATCGAAGGTGGTATGGCCGAAAACAACAGGCTTGCCGTAATCGCAGTTAGATTGGAGAAACGCCTCCCGCGCCCAGAGACACCACTGCTGCGTCTGCTGGCTAAGATGACGACCAGGTTGCAGCCCGGCATGGACGTACACGGCATGCTGATCCTCCCAAAGCAGCGGCAAGCTGTTGAAGAACAACCGATGCGCGGAAGGCACCAGGCGCTCGGCTTCCTCCCGGGACGAGGATAACGACAGGCCGTAACTGGCCAGCGTTTCCCTGCCGCCGACATCGAGGAACAGGTCGCCTTCTTGACCGGTCAGGTACTGGAGAAAAAGGAAATCGTGATTACCCATGAGAGTAATCACGCGTCCGTGTGTTTTTTGCAGGGCGAGGACCGTGTCCACCACCTTTCTGGAATCCGGTCCCCGGTCCACATAATCACCCAGGAAGACAATCGTGTCGGCCAGGGGCTGAATCTTGTCCAGGAGCGCAACGAGCGAGGCGTGACACCCGTGGATATCGCCGATGACACAGGTTGTGGAACCCGCTGTTTGCATACGCTTTCTCACCATTTATTTTTTGCGATCACTAAAGCATGGACACTACACAGCGTCAACTGATTAAGAAATATGCCGATCTCCTCCTCGAGCGATGGCGGCTCATCTCGGCCTGCCTCCTGTTGGCCATCACCGCAGGCCTGATCGTTTATCTCTTCATACCCAAGAGCTACCAGACCATCTCGACCCTCAGTTACGAGCAGCAACAGATCAATCCAACCCGCATGGACCCGGAACAGGGGCGAAACCAACTTAAGGAAGCAGTGGCCACCCTGCAGGAGGTGGTGATCAGCCGCAACAACCTGGAAAAGGTGATCAATCAGTTCTCGCTCTATGAGGAAGCCCGGAAGCGGCTGCCAATCGAGGATGTCATCGAGGCGATGCGAAAGGACATCACCATTGTACCCGCCACCCGCGGTGATATTTTCAGCGTCTCTTTTCAGGGCCAGGACCCGGACAAGGTCATGAAGGTTACTAACGCCCTGGCCTCCCTGTTCATCGAGGAGAATTTGAAATACCGGGGAGAGCGGGCCACGGAGACCTCCAAATACACCAGCGAAGAACTGCAGATGGCCAAGAAGGTGATGGATGAGAAAGAACAGCTCATGCGTGACTACAAGGTCAAGTATTACAACGAGTTGCCCGAACAGCGGGCAAGCAACATGGCGCGGCTGATCGCCCTCAACGACCAGAGCCAGCGACTCCAGGAGGCTATTCAGAATCTTGAGCGAACCAAGATCATGGCCCAGGAGCAGGTATCCATGCTGCGGCGGCTTTCGGCCGTCAGCGCCACCAGTGAAATGGCCCAGCCGGGGGCCAACGCCTCCCGGCTACCCCTCACCGACGCTGAACGACTGCAGCAGCTACGTCGCCACTACAGCACCTTGCAAATCAAATATACCGAAAGGCACCCGGAAGTTGTCCGGACCAAGCAGTTGATCGAGCAACTGGAAAGCCGGGTGGGCAAGGAGCCGCCAGCAGAGCAGAGGACTGCCGCCGCGAGGATCAGGGGAATCGCCGGCAACTCCGACGCCATGGAGATAGGCCGCCAGCAGATTCAACTTTCGGAGTACGAGGCCAACTTGCGCCAGCTCCGGGCCGACCTCGCCGCCCTGCCCGCCGAAATTGCCAAATACCAGGGCTGGATCGAGGCCACCCCTGTCCGAGAAGCCGAATGGAACGGCCTGACCCGTGACTACAACGAAATGCGGCGGCATTACGACGAACTGGTTGCCAGAAACTTGCAGGCACAATCCACCGAGACCTTGGAGCGGAAGCAAAAGGGGAGCAAATTCAAAATCGTCGATTCCGCCCGCAGGCCCGACAAACCATTCAAACCCAATTTCCTCAAAATCTTTCTTGCCGCCATCGGCCTCGGCCTCGGCCTGGGATTCGGGTGCACCTTCCTGCTCGATTTCACCGACACCTCTTTTAAAGATGCCGCTGAAATTGAGGAATACGTCGGCGTTCCTGTCATTTGCGCTGTTCCCCACCTTGCCAAGGAGGAGGAAAGCAGCAGGAAGAAATTCATCTTTACCCTGAGTATAGCCCTGTTTTCCCTCTATGGCGTTGGCCTGCTCGCCGCCATCGCCTTTTTGTGGTTGAAGGGCATGATCATCATCTGAGATCAGAGACGCGAGCAGCGCTACACCATGTACACAAAATTCTACGGCCTGGCCAAAAAACCCTTTGCCCTGACGCCTGACCCGACCGCCGTCTTCATGAGCGAGACGCATCAGGAAGGATTGGCTATCCTGCGGTACGGCATCCTGAGTAAAAAGTGCTTCCTTGTCTTGACGGCAGATGTCGGCTCGGGGAAAACCACCCTGCTGCAGACGCTGGTCACCTCCCTGGAGCAGGACGTTCATCTTTGCCTGCTCAACAACCCGATCCTCCATCGGGACGAATTTTTTTCCTATATCGCCAATAAACTCGGCCTCCAATGGGATGGCAACAAGGCGATATTTCTGATCGCATTCGACCGTTTTCTTAAACAGTGCTACCAAAAGGGCGAGCGCGTACTGCTCATTTTCGACGAGGCCCACGTCCTGCCTGTCGATCTGCTGGAAGAAATTCGCCTGTTGTCCAACCTGGAGGAAAAAGGGCAGGATGTGCTGTCCATTTTTCTCGTCGGTCAACCAGAACTCAATGAGCGCATGAGTGACGACCGCCTCTTGCCTTTGCGCCAGCGGATTGGCATCCGTTTTCATCTCAATCGGTTTTCCCTCGAGGAAACTAGGCAATATATTCTGTTTCGCCTGCGCCACGCCGGGGCCCGCCACCTGAACATTTTTACTGAGGACGCCATTGCGACTATCCATAAGGTCAGCCAGGGCACGCCTCGGCTGATCAACATCATCTGCGACCATGCCCTGCTCACCGGATTTGCAGAAAACAAGCCGCAGATTACCGCCGATCTGGTCAAGGAAAGCGTTGATGATCTGTATTTTCCCGGCGAGGACAATCCCCTGCCCATTCAGACGCCGGTGCGACGCTACCCGGCTCTGCCATCTGTCTGGTACGGGCTGATCGCCGCTGGCCTCTGTGTACTATTGCTGATTATTGAAATTGTACCGGCCGCCAGGAAATTCTCCATCCTGGGATACGTTTTGCCGGCCTCCTGGCTGGAGAGCCTCCGACATCTATTTGGTTAATTGGGTGAGAATGTGGGAAAGGTGTTTAAAGCCCTGAGCCGGGCCACTGAATCCGACAATGCGTTGAACACTGTCGATCAGTCCCCGCCTTTGGTTACCGAGCAACAGGACGCAGACGTACCCCGGCCGGCGCCACAAGAGACGGTAAAACAACAGATGACCATCATGCCCCCTTCGATGGCATCCGGCCAATGGGACGAACGATTAGTCATAGCCACGGCCATGACTGGACCGGTGGCCGAAAATATCCGCAGCCTGCGGACGCGCATCTTGCACCCCTTCTCTGGCAAGCGACCGAGAAGCCTGCTGCTGACCAGCGCCTCTCCCGAGGAAGGAAAAAGCTTCATCTGCGCCAATCTTGGCATCTCGCTGGCGCAGGGAGTGGACAACTATTGCCTCCTGGTCGATTGCGACCTGCGCCGTCCGGTACAACACACCCTCTTTGGCCTGGACAATCGGGCCGGCCTTTCCGACTACTTGCAGCGGAAAAAGGCCATTCCCGAACTCCTTGCCCCCTCCGGAGTCGACAAGCTTTCGATTCTACCCTCTGGCCCACTGTCCATAAACCCCGCCGAACTCCTGGGCTCCAGTTATATGGCCAGTCTTGTCGAGGAACTTGAACAGCGCTACGATGATCGCATAGTGATCCTCGACAGCCCACCGCTTCAGGCCGCGAGCGAAACCGCCGTGCTGGCACAACATGTGGACGGCGTGATCTTGGTCGTCCGCTATGGGGCTTCACGACGGGAATATGTCAAAACCCTGGTCGAAGCGATTGGTCGTGAAAAAATCCTGGGGATTGTTTTCAATGCCTACTCCTCAAATCTGATCGATACCAAGGTCTTTGGCTACTATGAAAATTATCACGAATATCATACGCGCACCTGAAACTCCCATCCTTCGGTTCATCACGCCACCTCCTCTCCATGGAGCCAATGATTCAATCTATGGATCCAGCGACACGAGGCGTCCATAGCAAAGCCTTAATCGGCACCACCCCTGCGGGGGGTGTTGTAAAAAAAATTAAATTCCTGACCCTCCAGAAAAGCTGGGGTCTACGTAAATCAACCGCACTTACCAAGCATTAAGTACAAAAACTTTAACTATTCCTCAGAATACTGTATATACTCCACTGTGGTCAATTGACCACAAGCGGAGATGACCGCTACCCACGGCCATCGGTGTGCGCCCGATTCTTTTTCTTGGTGTTACGGCTTCATGCGCGTATTGCATCATCTCCATTTCTCCCGACTCTACGTCCGCCTATCCTGGGTGGCACTCTTCCTTCTAGGGATGGGTTGCTTCATGCCTGGAGTGGCGCTTGCCGCACTCCCCCAACCCTCTGTTGAACCGATAACTCATTTCACCCAAGCCACCTACGAGCAACAGTATAAGGCGGCTAAGGATCATCTGTTGCGGCTGGAACAGGACGTGACTTTGGGCAGTGAACGAGCCAACTGGCTCAATGGGGCAAGAAATTTCCGCCGAATTCACACTTCGCAGAAAGATGCGCCACTTGGTCCGGCCAGTCTGTACATGCTCGGCAAGGTGTACCTCCAGATGTACGACCGGTTTCATTTACCGCTTGATCGAGATAACGCCATCGAATCCCTGCTGGCTGTTGCCACCGAGTACCCTTCCAATTCTCTGGCCGACGACGCTCTGCTTTTTGCAGCCGACAGCGTCCGACTCGATCAGAGCCGGGAAACTGAAGCGACGGCTCTGTACGCTCGAATCATCGAGGAATATTCCCAAGGCGACCAGGCCGCTCTTGCGCGCGCCAGATTAAATGGGCCGAAAACGCAGTCTCCTGTAACTGTTGCCACCGTTGAGCCCCCTGCACCCGCACCAGTTCCCTTGTCCGTTGCAGCAGTTTCCTCACCCGCACTTACAAACGAAGCCACTTCCGGGAGCCTCGCCCAGATTGCCCAAGTTAAATACTGGTCCTCTGAGGATTACACCCGTATCGTTATCCAGGCCACCTCCCCGGTACAATTCAACACCACCCTGCTGGAAAAGAACGGCGATCAGCCACGTCGACTGTATATCGATTTTGCAGGCAGTTATATCCCACTCCAGGCTCGCAACCCGGTCCCGATTCAGGATGGGCTGCTCAAACAGGCCAGATCCGGTCAGTTCAGCAGCGATACGGTCCGGGTTGTGCTCGACATCGAGTCGCTCTCAGACTACAAGGTGTTCAGTCTGAATGATCCCTTCCGGGTGATTGTCGATGTTCATGGCGTCAGAACAGCCACGGTTGAACCCGGCCTGAAACCGGATACCGAACCACAACTGCCGCCGATCATCACGCCTGCACCCCGAGTAGCGAAGGCTCCGAGCAACATATTGGTGCCAACCGATGGCAAAAAGTCACTGACCCCGATTACGCTGGAAGATCAGAAGAAGCGGAAGCCATCGCTCTCCGTTGAGCCTGGGAAGAAGAGAATGCCAGGAAAGGAAGAAATATCCCTGGCACAACAGCTCGGTCTTGGCGTAAGGAAGATCGTCATCGACCCGGGCCATGGCGGCAAGGATCCAGGCGCCATGGCTTTTAGCCTCAAGGAAAAAGACATTGTCCTGAAGATCGCCAGGAAGGTGGAAACCATCCTTAAAAGCAAATACAATTATCAGGTGACCCTGACCCGAACCAAGGACACATATCTACCGCTAGAAGAACGCACCGCCATTGCCAACACCCAGGGTGGCGATCTCTTCATTTCCATCCATGTCAACGCCCATCCGGACAAGACCATTGGCGGGGTCGAAACCTACTTCCTCAACCTGGCCACCAATGCCGACGCCATGCGCGTGGCCGCTCTGGAGAACGCTACATCCACCCATAGCATCAGTGAACTGCAGAATATTCTCTCCGACCTGATGAAAAACTCGAAGATCGCCGAATCCTCCCGACTGGCCCAGTTTGTCCAATCCAACTTGGTGGGCGGCACAAAAAAGATCTACAAAACAAAAGATCTGGGCGTCAAACAGGCGCCGTTTTATGTCCTCATCGGTGCTGAAATGCCGGCCATCCTGGCCGAAATTTCCTTCATCACCAACCCCGAAGAGGCAAAGTTACTCCAGGACGAAATCTATCTGCAACGCATTGCCGAACAAATCGCAGCCGGCATAGCCGCATACGTCGATCACCATCACACCGCAGCCCTGCGCTTCTGATCCACTCAGACGGGTCAGATTATCTTCCACACTCCCTACTGAAAATTGGGGTGGTCAATGTCTCCCCAAAAAAAAGAGCCGCTCCCTTTCGGGGGCGGCTCTTTTCGATTATGGATTACAAGGTTAACGGCGCATCATCTCAGCTGTCTTCAAACGGGCCATGGCGCGCTGCAGGGCAGCTTCAGCTCGAACCCGGTTGATCCTTTCAGTTGCCTGCTGTGCCTGGGTTAACCGTTTTTCTGCCCGTTCCTTGGCTCGCAAGGCCCGATCCACGTCTATATCCTGCCCGAACTCGGCGCTTTCGACAAGGAAGGTGATCTTGTTGTTTGACACCTCGGAAAAACCACCACTTACCATCAGATACTTGGTAAGTTTATCTTTTTTGTAGGTCAGCGTTCCCGTCTTGATCGTGCTCAGGAAGGGAGCATGATTAGCGAGCACGCCGAATTCACCACTAACGCCAGGGGCCGTGACAATGTCAACCTCTTCGCTGACCACCGGACCCGTTGGCGTGACGACTTCCAAATGAATTTGCGCCATGTGCTCTTACCTCGCGTAAGCGTAGAAGTGATCAGGCTTTGGCTCGTTGCGCGGCGGCTTTTTCGACAGCTTCGTCTATTCCACCGACCATGTAAAAGGCGGCTTCGGGAAGGTCGTCATGCTTGCCATCGAGGATTTCCTTGAATCCTCGAACCGTGTCCTCCACCTTGCAGTACTTGCCGGGGAAACCAGTGAAGACTTCGGCCACATGGAAGGGCTGAGACAGGAAACGCTGGACCTTGCGTGCTCGGGCAACGGTCAGTTGATCTTCTTCCGACAGTTCGTCCATACCCAGAATGGCAATGATGTCCTGTAGCTCTTTGTATTTCTGCAACGCTACTTGAACGCCGCGAGCGGTGGTATAATGCTCTTGGCCGACAACGTTCGGATCAAGGATACGTGAGGTCGAGTCAAGCGGATCAACAGCTGGATAGATGCCGAGTTCGGCAATCTGCCGAGAGAGAACAACGGTGCCATCTAGGTGGGCGAAGGTGGTGGCCGGTGCCGGGTCGGTCAAGTCGTCCGCCGGTACATACACGCACTGAACGGCGGTGATTGAACCTTTGGTGGTCGAAGTGATGCGTTCCTGCAAGGCGCCGAGGTCGGTGGCCAGGGTCGGCTGATAACCAACGGCGGAAGGAATACGGCCGAGTAGCGCCGAAACCTCCGAACCAGCCTGGGTGAACCGGAAGATGTTGTCCACGAAGAAGAGCACGTCCTGGCCTTCCTCATCGCGGAAATATTCGGCTGCGGTCAGACCGGTCAGGGCCACGCGAGAGCGTGCGCCGGGCGGTTCGGTCATCTGCCCGTAGACCAACGCTGCCTTGGGGAGGACACCAGACTCCTTCATTTCGTGGTAGAGGTCGTTGCCTTCGCGGGTGCGTTCGCCTACGCCGCAGAAGACTGAGATGCCGCCGTGCTGCATGGCGATATTGTTGACCATTTCCATCATGATTACTGTCTTGCCGCAACCAGCGCCACCGAATAGGCCCATCTTGCCGCCACGAGGGAAGGGAACCAGCAGGTCAATAACCTTGATGCCGGTTTCAAGGACGTTAACCTCAGTATCCTGCTCGGTGAAGAGCGGTGCGGGACGGTGGATAGCCATGTTCTTGTCTGAGACGATAGGCCCAAGACCGTCTACCGGGCGACCGACAACATTCATGATCCGCCCCAGCGCAGCAGCGCCGACCGGGATGGTAATTGGGTTGCCTGTATCCCTAACCTGCATGCCGCGGACAAGACCGTCTGTCTGGTCCATGGCTACGGTACGGACAACGTTGTCGCCGAGGTGTTGGGCGACCTCGCAGACGAGGTTGTCCGCCTGGTCATTGATGGCGGGATTGGTAATATACAGCGCGTTCATGATGTCAGGCAGATTGCCAGGCTCAAACTCTACGTCGACGACGGGTCCGATGACCTGTATGACTTTTCCAACTCTTTGCTCACCCATGTGAAATGCCTCCTCTAAACGGGTAAATACCTTGTTGGTATCGAATTATCCTTTAAGTGCCTCGGCGCCGCCGACAATATCCATCAATTCGCCGGTGACCGCGGCCTGACGGGCTTTGTTGTACAACTGGGTCAGTTCTTTGATCATGTCCTTGCAAGCCCGGGTGGCGTTGTCCATGGCGGTCATGCGAGCTGCATGTTCGCTGGCACCGACTTCCAGCATGGCGTGATACATCTGCACATTGAGAAACAGCGGCAAAAGTACTTCCATGATTTCACCGGGGTCCGGTTCGTAGGTGTAGGACCCTCCTACCTCAGTCTTGGCCGGAGCGCCACCTTCGGCTACCAGCGGCTTGATCGGCAGCAGTTCCTTATGTTCCGGTTTTTGCATCGCAACCGAATGAAATTTGCCGTAGACCACCTCCACCTGATCACTCTCGCCGCTCAAAAAGGCCTCGGTGATGCTCTGGGAAATCTCGCGGGCGTTGAACATCTGAAATGAACCCATGATGTCGTTGAAGGAGGCTCGCAATTTTCCGGAGCGTTTGAACGCCTGTGTCCCCTTCTTGCCGACGGTCACGAAACTGACCTTCTTGCCCTCAGATTCATACTGCTTGCGCAACCGCTCGACCGATTTGATGATGTTGGCGTTGAAACTGCCACACAGGCCTCGGTCAGAGGTGACAACGACAATCTCGACCGTCTTGACGTCGCGCACTTCCATCAACGGCAGGTCACCGCTCTCGATGCCTCCGGACAGATCACGCATCGCCTCCGCAAACTTCGAAGCGTACGGCCTGAAACGCACCATCTTTTCCTGTGCGCCGCGCAGTTTGGCCGAGGCAACCATGTTCATGGCCTTGGTGATCTGCGCGGTTTTCTTCACACCGGCTATTTTATCTTTGACATCTTTAAGTCCAGGCATGAGTCCTTACCCTTGTGCTCAGTTCAGGCCCTTTGTCGCTTTGAAGGTCTCGCCAAAGGATGCCAGTGTCTTCTTCATTTTCTCGTCAAGTTCAGGAGAAATGATCTGTTTCTCCTTCAATTCGGCAAAGATGCTGGGCTCATTGGCTTCAATGTAGGCGTACATCTCCTTCTCGTAGTCAGCCAGGGTGTTGACCGGGAACTTGTCGAGGAAGCCCTTGGTGCCGGCAAAAATGATGGTGACTTGCTTTTCCATAGGCAGCGGTTGGTACTGCGGTTGCTTGAGGATCTCTACAAGCCGCTCGCCGCGGGTAAGCTGGGCCTGGGTGGCGGCGTCAAGATCGGAGCCGAAGCCGGCAAAGGCTGCAAGTTCCCGATATTGGGCCAAGTCGAGACGGAGAGTACCAGCGACCTGCTTCATGGCCTTGACCTGAGCGGCACCGCCGACGCGGGAAACCGAGAGGCCGACGTTGATGGCAGGACGGACACCAGCGAAAAACAGACTGGGCTCAAGGTAGACCTGACCGTCAGTGATCGAGATAACGTTGGTCGGAATGAAGGCAGAGACGTCGCCAGCCTGGGTCTCGATAATGGGCAAGGCGGTCAGCGAGCCGGCGCCGAGCTCGTCATTCAGCTTGGAAGCACGTTCGAGCAGGCGGGAGTGGTTGAAGAAAATGTCGCCGGGATAGGCCTCGCGTCCGGGAGGACGGCGGAGCAGCAGGGAGAGTTCGCGGTAGGAGACCGCCTGCTTGGAGAGATCGTCGTAGATGATCAGGGCGTGCTGACCGTTGTCGCGGAAGTACTCGCCCATGGCGCAACCAGCGAAGGCGGAGACGTACTGCATCGGCGCGGGATCGGAGGCGCAGGCAGCAACCACGGTGGTGTACTCCATGGCACCGTGTTTGCGCAGATTCTCCACGACCAGGGCCACGGTCGACTTCTTCTGGCCAATGGCCACATAGATGCAATGGACGTCGGTATCCTTCTGGGCGATGATGGCGTCAACACAGAGGGCAGTCTTGCCGATCTGCCGGTCGCCGATGACCAACTCGCGCTGCCCGCGACCGACAGGGGTCATGGCGTCAACAGCCTTGGCGCCTGTGTAGCAGGGCTCGTGCACGCTTTTCCGGGCAATAACGCCAGGGGCGATAACCTCGATGCGCCGCGACTCTTTAGCGGTTATAGGGCCCTTACCGTCGATGGGCTGACCGATGCCGTCAACGACGCGACCTTCCATCTCTGGTCCGACCGGCACCATAGCGATCTTGCCGGTTCGCTTGACCAGATCGCCTTCCTTGATGTCACGAACGTCGCCGAGAACGGCGCAACCGACGTTGTCCTCTTCAAGGTTCAGGGCCAGCCCGAAGATATTCCCGGGAAACTCGAGCAACTCCATGGCCTGGCAGTTCTCGACGCCATAAACGCGAGCGATGCCGTCGCCGACGGACAGGACGGTTCCAGTTTCCTTCAGGTCGATATCCTTCTTATAGCCAGCGATTTGATCCCTGATGATCTGGCTGATTTCTTCGGCTTTGATCTGCATTGCCTATTCTCTCCCCTTGATAGATTCCTTTAATCCATTAAGTTGCGTCTTTATACTTCCGTCCAGCACCAAGTCACCAACCTTGGCTATAATGCCGCCTATAATGGACGGATCGACCTGGGTTTCAAGTATAACTCTGTTGCCTGTCAATTTTTCCAGCGTGCCCTGAATCTTGTCCAGCAATGCCTGATCAAGGGTAATAGCGGAGACAATGGAACCGTGGCTGATATTCTGGTCCTTGTCCACCATCACCCGCATCTCATGGGCGATGTCAGGCAGGATGTCGGCGCGCTTCTTCTCGATGAGCAGGTTGAGGAAGCCGGTCATGATGGCGTCGGCCTGCACCGATTCTGCGATCCTGGCCATCACCTTCTGCCTAATTTCGAGCGGGTAGAGCGGATTGGTGACTGCGTCGCCGATGCCGGCCGCGCTATCGTCATAGAGCGCAGCGAGGCCAATCAATGTGGCGCTGTACTCTTCCGTCTTTCCCTGCTCCTTCCCGAGGGAAAAGAGCGCTTTCGCGTATCGTCGGGCTAATATTGTCTGTCTCACTGTACCGCACCCACTCGCTCAAGATACTGTTCAGTAATCGTGATCTGATCCGCAGGGGTCAGATTCCTGACGATCAGTTCCTCAGCCATTGCTGCGGCCTGCTCGGCCACTTCCTCGCGCAGCAGTCGCTTGGCGTCTTCCAGTTCGGCTTGTATCGCGGCCTCCGCCTGGCGTTTGATATCTGCGGCTGTCCGTTCGGCCTCGGCCAAAATCCGTTCCTTTTCACTCTGGGCTTGAGCGATGGCCTTTTCGACCACCCGCTCCATCTCTCGCTCCATGCCGGCCAGCCGAACCTCGAACTCCTTGTAGGACTTCTCGGCCTCGTCACGCCGGCGGGTCAGATCAACCAATTCCTCACGAATCTGCTGCTGCCGTCCGGTGAGTCCGGCCATGACCGGTTTGCCCAGGAATTTGACCAGGATCACCACCAAGGCCAGAAAGTTGGCAAGGCGCCAGAACAAATCCTTCAGTTTCTCAGGCGCCAGCGGGTTGCTGGCATGGACGTTGCCATGGCCATCCTCGGCCTTGGCGCCGTGGGCGTCCACGGCCGGAGCCTGTTCGGCGCCCGGGGCGGCATGCG
>JBGSPP010000188.1:0-10883 GCA_041738515.1 Desulfobulbus sp. | reverse complement strand
GCCTGTGCCGAGGCGGGCCTGCGCTGCGTGGCGGCCCAGGCGGTGATCGACTTTCCCACCCCCGACCTGCCCGACCCGGACCGGGCTATCAAGCATGCCGATGCCTTCCTGAATCGCTGGCGCGGTCACGATCCGCTGGTTACGCCCGCTGTCTTCGCGCACGCCCCCTACACCTGCGCCAACGACACCCTGCTCCAGGCCAAGGCACTGGCTCGCGAACACGGCGCGATCTTGTTCCTCCACGCCGCCGAGACCAGGGACGAGATCAGTCAGATCGCCCAGCCACTGGCCGACACGCCCATCCGCCACCTGGACCGGCTCTGTCTGCTCGACCGGGACACGGTGCTCGTCCATTGCGTCTGGGTCGACGACCGGGACATTGACCTCCTGGCTGAGCGCCAGGCCGGGGTGATCGTCTGCCCGCAAAGCCACTGCAAGCTGGCCTCGGGCATGGCTCCTCTGAGCGCTATGGCCTCCCGCGGGGTCCGCCTTGGCCTGGGCACGGACGGTGCAGCCTCCAACAACAGCCTCAACCTGTTTCGGGAGATGGACCTGGCCGCCAAAGTGCAGAAGGCCCTGACTATGGATCCAGTGGCCACACCAGCCCGCCGCATTCTCGAGATGGCCACCCGGGGTGGAGCCGGCGTCCTGGGTCTGCCCAATCTGGGGCGGCTCGCCCCGGGCTACGCGGCCGACCTGATCCTGCTTGACCTGAGCCAGCCGCACCTGCAGCCCCTGTATGGCCCCGATACTCTGGTCTACAGCGGCGGCGCGGCCGATGTGCATACGGTCATTGTCGCCGGCCGGATGGTGGTCCGGGACCGGCAGCTGCTGACCCTGGATGTGCACGAAACCATGGCGCGTGTGCGTCGCCTCGCCGCCACGGTTCGCTGATCGTCAAGACGAGGGCTGGTCGCCAATCAGCCCTCGCCGGCAATCAGCGAGCGCAGTACCCGCAGGTTTTCCACATCCTCGGCCAGATCCTCGCCCTTGGTGGTTTCCAGGGTCATGGGGTGATGACGAAAGCGGGGATCGGCGAGCAGGCGCCTGAAGCCCGCAAGGCCGATCTCGCCCCGGCCGATGTGCTCATGCTGGTCAACCCGGCTGCCGCAGCCCTTCCTCGAGTCGTTGAGATGAAAAAAATGGATATGGCGGCAGCCGATTTCGCGTTCCAGTTCCCCGAAGGTCCTGCCATATCCTTCCTCGCTGCGCAGGTCGTAGCCTGCGGCAAACAGATGGCAGGTGTCGACGCAGACGCCCAGATGCTCTCGATGGCCGCTTCGCCCAAGTAGCCAGCCGAGTTCAGCAAAGTTGCTGCCCAGCGAGGTTCCCTGGCCAGCGGTGGTTTCAAGCAGGATTCTGCAATCGGTGTCAAGCGCCCCCGCCCGTTCCAGGACCATGTCCAACTGGCGCACCACTTGGACAAGCCCCGCCTCCACCCCAGCGCCGCCGTGGCTGCCCGGATGGATGACCACGAAGCGAATGCCCAGCCGGAGGCAGCGGCGCAGTTCATCGACAAAGGCGGCAGCCGATTTTTCCGACGACTCCGGCGCCGAGGCCGCCAGGTTGATCAGGTAGGAGGCGTGCGAGGCCACCGGCAGATCGCCGTGTTCGCGCCAGGTTTTCCGGAACAGAGCGATCTCCGCCGGCCCAGGTTCCTTGACCCGCCACTGCCGCTGGTTGGCGGTGAAGATCTGCAAGGATTCACCGCCAACTTCGCGATTGCGGGCAAAGGCCAGATGCAGGCCGCCGGCGATGGACTGGTGCGCGCCAAGCAAGGGCATCAGCAACCCCCTCGTATCCGACCGATTTTCAAGTTACATCTTCCATTCCCGGCTCAGGTAGTCGAGGCCGATGTGGTTGGTCAAATCCAGATGGATCGGGGTGACAGAGATGTAGCCGTCGCGCACCGCCTCCTCGTCGGTGCCGGTGCCGCCCGACCAGTGCACGGTGCCGCCGCCGATCCAGTAATGTTTGCGTCCCCAGGGATCAAAGGTTTCCTGGATGGCGTCCTTGTAGATCCGCCGCCCCTGCCGCGTGAAGCGGATGCCGGGTATCTGGCCTGCCGGCAGGGGCGGGATGTTGATGTTGAGCAGGGTACCGGGCGGGAGATGCCAGGCCAGGGCCAGGGAAGCCAGTTTCCAGGCCACGCCGGCCGCCACCTCAAACTGGTGGGGCGGTGCGCCACCGAGCGAAAAGGCCAGGGAGGGGATGTCGTACATGGTGCCTTCGATGGCTGCCGAAACCGTGCCCGAATAGCTGATATCGTCGCCCAGGTTGGGACCCGGATTGATGCCGGAGACCAGCAGGTCGGGCTTGCGGCCGAGAATCTTGTTGACCGCGATGGTGACGCAGTCGGTGGGCGTACCGTCGATGGTGAAAATGCGCGGCGACAGTTCGAAGACCTGCAGGGGCCGGTTCATCGTCAAGGCATGGCTCACCGCCGAGTTGTCCCGCTCCGGAGCGACGATGACGGCCTCACCGAGCGAACTGACCGCTTCATACAAAGCGCGGATACCCGGGGCATGGACGCCGTCGTCGTTGGTGACCAGAATCAGGGGTGTCGGCATGTCGGCCTCCATCGGTCAGCGGGACCACGCATTATCATCGGCCTGTCCTGTCCCTGTCCGATCCGGACCGGCAATTTTTCGACAAACATTGTCCCCCGTGCCAGCTGTTGCTTGAACCATGGTGCCCTGTTCCGTATAATCCAATATTATACCCACCCTGTCGACACATTGTCCACAGCCCTTATTCAGTCCGGGACAAGACATATTCCTGGGACGTACGGTTATCATGGATACTATCAAAGGCTCTATCATCCTGAAAGCGATTGCTGCCGGCGCCGACGAGGCACAGCTCGTGGCCTATCTCGGCAAGCGGGCCAAGAGCATTCCGCCCGGGAAAATTCCATTCCTGCTGAGGAATCTGCCGGTGGTGCTCAGCCGTAACGTCCCCCAAACAACCGGTGCCACCGTTGTCGGCCAACTCGAGCAATTGGGGGCCAAGGCACTGTTCATCACCTCCCGGGAGGAGGGGTTGAACACCGTCCCCGAGCAGGCCGAAAGCGCTGCCCGCACGCACGAGAAAACAAAGCAGGCAACCAGTGCCGAGCATGATCACCTCGGATTCCAGATGCTGGTGGACAACCTGCGGCACGTCGAGACACAGCAGTCCATCTATCGAACAGGACTGGAAATCACGGTCATTACTCTCATGCTGGCAAGCGTCTGGGCATTCAACTACACGGTGGCTTCCCATGCCCTGCTCCTTGGCCTCTACACCCTGCCCACGATTCTTTCAGCCTATTTCCTGGGCCGACGCCAAGCCCTGTTCACCGCCCTGCTGAGCATCCTGCTGGTCGTTGTCCTCAGTTCGCTGGGCAATGGGCGGTTGGAGCCGCTGAGCCTGGCCGACGCCGGCAGCTCAAGCGCGTGGCCCCATACGCTTGCCTGGGGCTTGACCCTGCTGCTCACCGCCTCACTGGCCGGGGGCCTGCACGAATGCGGCAAGGCCTGCGGGCGGGAAATTCGCCGGACCTATCACGGCCTGCTTCTCATCCTGCAGCATTTCATCATCCAGGATGAGGTCCGGGACAACCATGCCTTCCGGGTATCAGTCTATGCGGCCCGCATCGCCGCCCAGATGGGATTGGTCAAGGAATACATCGAGGATATTCGCACCGCAGCCCGCCTCCATGACCTCGGCCGGCAGGAAACCAGCCGGGCGGTGCTGGATAAAGTGGTCCGCTTGAGCAAAGATGCCCAGATCTCGATCGCCGGCCACCTGCCGCTGGGCCCCGCACATCTCACTCCGCTGGGCGACTCGCTGGGCCGGGTGCTGCCCATGCTGATCATCGTCAACGAAACCAGCGGACGACTGAATCTTCTCCCGAACAAACGTCCTGCCCTGCCCCTGGGGGCGAAGATCCTGGCCGTGGCCGACGCCTACGACACCCTGATCTCACCTGGGCCAAAACGGCCTCTCCTCTCTCCGCTTGAAGCCAGAAAACAGATCATGGATAGCGCCGGCAGCGAGTTTGATACCGAGGTGGCCCATGCCTTTGCCACGGCCTTCGATCGCGGCGAAATGGAACTGCCCGGCGCCATCCTGTAGTTCTTTCCGGGGTCTAATCCCACCGCCAACACCCCGGAGCGGTCCATTCATTCCGGGCGACCCCAGCGCTCGGCCCTGAATTTCTCCATCTGCCGCTGATAATATGGCCGGTTGCGCGGGTCGAGTCGGATCGCCCGGCGCTCAGCTAGCATTGCCTCCTCGATTCGATTGTTTGCCCAGTAGGCAACAGCCAGGGTGTCGAGGATATATCCATGCTCCTTCAAGCGGGCCGATGCCTGCGCCAGTTCCAGGGCCCGTTTCGGATCCCGGAGAGACTCATCCTGGGCGGTCAGCAGGAGCCAGGCCAGGTTGTTATTGACCTCGGCATTGTCCGGCGAGAGTTGCAGGGCCCGCTGGTAGGCCTCCACTGCTCTTCTTTCCAGCTTGCGGCTCTGGAGGAAATCGCCCAACAGGATCGGCCACAGGCTGTTGGCAGGCTCGAGCCTTGCCTTGTGCAGGAGGACGGCTTCTGCATACCGTGCCTCGTAGCCGTCGCCCAACCGTTCGGTATCGATCTGCCGCAGTCCCACCACCAGCAAGCCAACGAGCAGGAAGTAGGTCACCAAGCTGAGGCGGACCTTGCGGTCCTGTCGATCGATCTCCGTCCGGTCGTGCTCGCACCGTTCGAGGAAATCGATACGCTCGCCCATGCCGAAGTGGTGCCAGTTTTTTTCTTCCCGCCGACCGCCGCCCAGTTGGACAATCTTTTCGAATGAGGCCACCAGGGGCCGGCCAGTGCCCTGGGCCGTGAACACGTACTGATCGGCCTGGCGCTCGAAATTGCGGATGAAGTACCCGAACACAAATCGAAAATAGATCAGCATTACCGCCAGCAGCGGCAGGCTGACCAGCACACCGAGAATGGTTTCCGGCGCTGCGGGGACAAGCGCCAGCAGCCGGTAGAAGAGATCGCCCGACAGCACGAGGTGCGGCAGCGGCTGGGCCAAGGCGCCAGCCAGCAGGCTGAAGCCGAGGAACAGGGCCACATAAAGCACCAGGTGCCACCGTTTGACGTGCCCGATCTCATGGGCGAGCACACTGTCCAGTTCGTCCGGGGACAGGGTTTCGAGCAGGGCCGGGGTGATCATCAGATAGCGCATCCCGGGCAGGATGCCCATAATAGCCGCAGTCAGCACCTGTCCTTCGAACAGCGGCCAGATAAGGATCGGCGAATGAAAACCCTGGGTCCGGCAGAACTGGACGATATGGTCGCGGACCGTTCCCGGCGGCAGCGGCGTGCATCCCCAGAGCAGCCGGACCAGGGGTGGAAAAAACAGCACCAGAAATACAACGAACAGGCCCAGGAAAACCACCTCGCCCCAGGACGAACGCAGCAGCGCCTGCAGTGCTTGTAACGGCAGGAGGGACAGCAGATCAAAGGCCAGGGAAAGTACCAGCCAGGGCAGGACAATGGGCAGGTTGGCTTTAATATTGGCGCCGATGAATCCCCAGGTGGTGTGCCGACGATGGAACAGTTGCGCGTAGCTCGGCCGGGCCTTTCTCCAGATGACAGCCAAAAGAAGGAAAAAGCAGGCCAATCCAGCGATGTCGGTCAACGCCGGCACCTTGCCGCCCAGGGACAGGGGCTGCAGGTAATATTTGAGATCCAGCAGATAGACAGAGGCGACGAACAGCGCCACCGCCGCGATCTGGGCCCACTTTTCAGCGGCAAAATAGCGGGCCGAGTCGGCCGAGCGGGCAAACAGCCGCCCGGCCAGGGCAGAGAGCAGCCAGATAGCCGAAAGCAGCAGTACCAGGGCCGGCAGGGGGGGCATCCACGGCGTCTTTGATGGAGATTGGGTGGAGAAGACAAAGATGGCCACCAGAAAAAAGAGCAGATTGTTGTAGAGCATACCGGTCCCTGCCACGACGGTTCTGCGTGGCCCGTGTTCATGCCGATGATAAAGACATCGTTCGGCCCAATGATAACCATCCTGCGACGCAGGCGCCAGAAGCTCCCGCCGGCGGTGCTATTTTCCACGCCCGACTCGATTATTTCACGCCAATCGGCAAAAAATGTTGACCTTTCATGATTTCTTGTTATTATTTTAAGTTTTCCGAATCGAATGGGCCTATAGCTCAGTTGGCTAGAGCCACCGGCTCATAACCGGTCGGTCCCTGGTTCGAGTCCAGGTGGGCCCACCATGTTCCGCAACAGGAGAACGGGGACACATCCCCATCGGCCATCCCGTTTTGAACGCATTGAACAGTTTCCGGCAGCATAGACTGAGACAACAGCGGGGCTTTGTACGCAATGCCCGGAAAGAGGTACACCCCCGGAGGGTGTGCCTCTTTTTCTTTACCGCATAGAGACACCGTGCCAACCGTCCAAGATATCCTCGACATTCTTCAGCAAATAACCCCGCAATCCCTGGCCGAAGACTGGGACAACGTTGGCCTCTTGGTCGGCGCGCCATACCGCCAAGTCCACAGCGTCCTGGTGGCCTTGGATCCAACCGATGGGCTGATGGATGCCGCCCGCGCAGGCCGGTTCGATACAATTGTCACTCACCATCCGGCCATCTTCCGGCCTCTGCGATCCCTCCGCACCGATACCCCCATTGGCGGGTTCATCGCCCGGGCCATCCGCGAGGAGATCTGCGTCATCGCCTGCCATACTAATCTGGACGCCATTCCTGACGGCGTCAGCGACGTGCTGGCCCGCGCCTTGGGGCTAACCGTGACGAGACCGCTCGTAGCCGCCGGCAGTGGCTGCGATGCCGCCTACGGCCTCGGTCGCATCGGCGCATACCCTTCACCGCTTGCGCCCGAGGACTTTCTTGATCGCCTGCGACAGGCCTGCGCACCACCATGGATTCTCGAGGCCGGTCCGCGCCCGGCACAGATCCGCACCGCGGCCGTCTGCGGCGGCTCCTGCTCCGATTTCGCCGAAGCCGCCTTGCGCCTTGGCGCAGATGTGTTTGTTACTGCCGAGGTCAAGCACAACGTCGCCCGCTGGGCCGAGGAAGCCGGTTTGTGGTTGCTCGATGCCGGCCACTTCGCCACCGAACAGCCGGCCATGGTCGCGTTCGGTGATCTGCTGCGGCAGCGGTTCGCCGCCCTGGGCTGGGACATCGCTGTCGAAACAGCGGCCCAACAACCTCCCCTGCGACTCGCATGAACAGCCAAACCACCACCCCGCAGGCATGCGCATCACATACACCCCGACGGTTTCGGCTACGAACCGCCGTTCACAGGATACCCTCTTTGTTTTCAACAGTTGGACCAATCGACCGAGGAGCTCATCATTGAAAGAGGAACTGATCAAACTCATCAATCTGCAGGCTATTGACAGCGAAATTGCCGGATTTGACCATGCCATCGCCAATCATCAGGCGACCATTGCCAAGCGAGAGCAATCCATCGCCGAAAAGCAGGAAGCCATCACCGCCTTCCGCAACAAAGTCGAACTGCTCAACCAGAAGCAGCGCGAAACCAAGGTGGAGCACGAGGATGCGGGCGCCCGGGTCAAGGATCGGCAGAACAAGATGATGCAGGTGCAGACGAGCCGCGAGCACCAGGCCCTACTCAAGGAGATCGAGGAGAACAAGCGACTGGCCAAGGAGACCGAGGAGCGACTGCTGCAGTTCATCGAGCAGATCGAGCAACTGGAAAAAGAGGTCGAGGCGCTGGAAAACCAGTGCTCGGGAGAGCAGCAACTGCTGACCGAGGCGCTGGAAACCGTGGACAAGGAGGTCAAGCGGATCGAAACCTCCAAAAAGACGGTCTTCTCCAGGCGGGACAAGGAGGCCTCGACCCTGCAGGCCACCCATCTCAAGCGCTACACCATGCTGCTGACCAAGCGTGAAGGCCTGGCGGTGGTGCCGGTCAACGACAGCGTCTGCCAGGGATGCCACATGACCTTGCCGCCGCAGCAGGTCAACGAGGTGCGCAGGGCGGACAAGCTCAACCTCTGCCCGACCTGTCAGCGAATCCTTTACATCAAGGAGCAGGAGGATGAATCCGTTGGTCAGTGAGCCGCTGACCCGGGAACGTATCCTGCGCACCCTGGCCGACCGGCTGGAAGACGACCTGCTCCATGGGTTGTTTCCCGGCCACAGCCCCGAAGATATCCGAGATATTTTGGGTGGCGACCGGGTCATCGCGAAAGCCCCCCTGACTGTGGGGCATTTCCCTGTTGCCGAGACCATCGCTCAGGCCGCTGCGGCCAAACCCACTGGCCGTTGCCGCCTCTTCACCGACGGCGCTTCCCGGGGCAACCCGGGCCAAGCCGGGGCAGGCGCGGTTCTGCTGGGCGAAAACGGCGAGGAATTGGCCGCCTGCTCGGCCTACCTCGGTGCCTGCACTAACAATGTGGCCGAGTACAGGGCACTGCTCCTGGGCCTGACCGAGGCCCGCCGGCTCGGCTGTGCCGAACTGGCCATCTCCCTTGATTCCGAACTTATCGTTCGCCAGATTCAGGGCCGGTACAAGGTCAAGCACGAGGCCCTGCTGCCGCTGTACACCCAGGTGCGAGAGCACCTGAGCCGGTTTGATCGGTGGACCATCGCCCATGTGCCCAGGTCAGAGAACGCGCGTGCCGACCAGCTGGCCAACCGGGGGATCGACGCCAGGAATGAACGGCTGGCCGGCGCTACCTGACCGTCGGCCTGAAGATTGAGGGGTGAATGCATGATCGCTCCGGCCCCTGGCCGGAGAGGAAAGTCCGAACACCACAGGGCGCGGTGGTTCGTAACGCGAACCGCGGGCAACCATGGGAAAGTGCCACAGAAAAGAAACCGCCGATGGAGTGGCGACACTCACAGGCAAGGTTGAAATGGCGAGGTAAGAGCTCACCGCCCCCATGGCGACATGGGGGGCAGGGTAAACCCCACCGGGTGCAAGACCAAATAGGGAGGCGTTTGAGGGCTGCCCGTCCGAAGCCTCCGGGTAGGTTGCACGAGGGACCGGGCGACCGGTCTCCCAGTCAAATGATCATGGTCCGCTCTCGGGCGGGAACAGAATTCGGCTTACAATTCACCCCTCTCTTATAGTTGTGTCAGAGTATAGCCAACATCCACCGCCGGTCGGGGTCATCATCCCGGCCGGCGGCATCGGTTCCCGCCTCGGCCGGGAACATCCCAAGCAACTGCTTGACCTGGCCGGCCTGCCCATGCTGGTCCACACCTGCCTGGTCTTCCTTGAGATCGCGGCCATCCGCCAGGTGGTGATCGCCGTCCCCGCCGCCCACTCCCAGGCAACCATCGACGCACTCCGGCCCCACCTTGCTCCGGTCGATTTCGACCGACTGGTCTTCACCGTCGGCGGCCTCACCCGCCAGGATTCGGTCCGGGCCGGACTGGAGCGGCTGGACAGTGTCATCACGCTCATTCTGGTGCACGACGCCGCCCGCCCGCTGGTGGACCGGGCCACCATCGAGCGCTGCCTCGACGCGGCCAGAAAATTTGGTGCGGCCATTGCCGCTGTCCCGGTCAAGGATACCCTCAAGCTGGCCGGCGACGGTCGGACTATCATTTCAACCGTGGACCGCACCGATCTCTGGCAGGCGCAAACGCCGCAGGCGATGCGACGGGAATACCTCGAACGGGCCTTTGCAGAGGCGGCCCGCACCGGCTTCGTCGGCACCGACGAGGCCTCGCTGCTTGAGGCGGCCGCCATCCCTGTCCGCCTGGTTGACGGCAGCGAGCGCAACCTGAAAATAACCCACTCCGAGGACTTGCGGCTGGCGGAAGCCCTGCTGCGGGAGAAACAACTCATGAAAATCGGCCACGGTTTCGACGCCCACCGGCTGGTGGTCGGCCGTCCCCTGATCCTCGGCGGAGTGACCATCGACTTCGAGGTGGGGCTTGACGGCCACTCGGACGCCGACGTGGTCGCTCATGCCCTCACCGACGCCCTCCTCGGCGCCCTGGGCGCGGGCGACATCGGTCGTCATTTTCCCGACAGCGACCCCCAGTACAAGGGCATCGACAGCCTGCTCCTGCTCGACCGCGTCCGGCAACTGGCCGACCGGGAGCGGTTTGGGCTGGTCAACGCCGACATCACCATAGTCTGCCAGCGGCCCAGGCTGGCGCCCCACCTCGCCGCCATGCAGGCCAACTTGGCCCGCTGCTGCGGGGTTGCGCCGCAAGCGATAAACATCAAAGCAACCACCACCGAACACATGGGCTACACCGGCCGGAGCGAAGGCATCGCCGCCCACGCCGTCGTCCTTTTAAGGAGCGAACATGGATGTTGATAGAGAGCGGCTGGCCGCCAACTTCACCGAACTCTGCGAAATCGACAGCCCCTCGCGCCATGAGGGCCGGATGTCGGTGCGATTGCAGCAACTGTTCCGGGAAATCGGCGACTGCGAAATCATCGAGGATGACTCCGCAGCCCGGACCGGCTCGGAGTGCGGCAACCTAATCATCCGCTTCGACGGCGCGCTCAATTGTGCGCCGATCTTCTTCAGCTGCCACATGGACACGGTGGGGCCGGCCGAGGGAGTACGGGTCAAGCGGACCGGCGACCTGTTCACCAGCGCCGGCGACACCATCCTCGGCAGCGACGACAAATCCGGGCTGGCCGCCTGCATCGAGGCCATGCGCCTCCTGCGGCAGACCGGCACGCCGCACCGGCCGGTAGAATTCGTCATCACCACCTGCGAGGAGATCGGCCTGGTCGGGGCCAAGGCCCTGGATCCCAGCCTGATCCGCGCCCGGGAAGGCTACGCCCTCGACTCCAGCGGTTTTGCCCGGGTGATCACCCACGCCCCGGCGGCCAACCGGCTGACCATCACCGTCGGCGGCGTCGCCGCCCATGCC